>VBOJ01000010.1 GCA_005877775.1 Nitrospirota bacterium
TATAGTTCTCCGAGGGAACGTCTCGGAAGATCTTTGCTAAGAAAGGGTAGAGGTGTCGCGCAAAGCGGCCGGCGACGTGCATGGTGCCGAGGGAGTGGACGAACCGGCTGTGCTCGGCGGAAGGATAGACCCAGCGTGCGCTTTGGAGTTGATAAATATAGCGGAGCCGCTGGACCCAGGGGGAATCGATCAGGTCTTTTTCGGTCAATTCCGACTGATCGGCCGTTGCGTAGGGAACAGTGAAGGAGATGTACTCGTGAATCGGGTCGGCAATCAGCGCCGTGCCGTCGTATGGGGTTCTGGAAGGGTCAAGCTTGGTCATCGCGATTCGCGCACGCCGTTCGGAGCTGAGCTGCGGCAGGCAGTGGACCAGAACGGAGATCAGTTTAGCTCAGACCGGCTCTGGGTGGCAATGGCTTCCCGTCGAGCGCTGGCCTGCTTCCATGTGCACGGTAGCGCGAGATCACCAGATAGGTCGCCGGGTAGCTCAGAAGCGCGCCGAGGAGGCCGAGGAAAAGTCCACCAACGGCGAAGGGGAGGGCGTACGGCAAGACCTGGTCGTAGAGAGAGAGGAGGCTGAGGTTATCCCAATCGAACGGGGCGGCCTGCGGGATGCCAAGCAACTTGGAGCCAGTCCAGATCGTCGCGCCTAAGATCGGCACCAACGTCCAAGGGTTATTGATGCCGGCACCCACCATCAGCGCTAAGAAGTTGAGACGGAACGCCCAAGTGCAAAAGACCACGCTCAGCGTATGGAGTCCGTAGATGGGTGAGAACGCGATAAACACGCCGATGGCAAAGGCCAAGGCAGTCCGGTGGGGCGACTCATGGAGATGGAGGATCTGACTCAGGTAGGAGCGCAAGCGTGCTATCGAGACCACTCTGCCTCTCTTGGGGTCACGCGTTGGCTTCGAAAATGCTGATAGCTGGCGATGGTCAACCTTCGCGATGATCCGTTCCGATGCTTCACCCGAAGCCCGAACCCTTTCGGCCTGATCGTGCCGATGCACGAAAACCGGCATCGGGCCCGCTGCGTCAGCTGATCCAGCTTCGCCCGATTGCCCGGCGACACGGTGAACAGCAGTTCGTAGTCCTCCCCACCGGTCAAGGCCAGGTGAACGGGGTCCAGACGATGCGCGGCTGCGTACGAACGGCAGGCGGGCGAGAGGGGAAGCGCGCCGATCTCGATTTCGGCCCCGACCCCGCTCTCCTCGCACACGTGGGCCAAGTCCCCCGACAGTCCGTCCGAGAGGTCGATTGCGGCCGTGGCTAAGTGGTGAGTGGCGAGCAGTTGTCCCTCTTCGAGCCGCGGCGTCGGGCGGAGATGCCGCTCGATCAGATAGCGCAGATATCGCTTGTGTTGCCCATCTCCTGCTACCCCCTTGGCGCGGACTCTGGTCCTCAGAATGTTCAACCCCGCGAGAGAGTCCCCCAGGGTCCCGGTCACATAGAGCAGGTCCCCCGTATGGGCTCCGTCTCGCGTGAGAAGTTGGCCTGGCTTGGCGAATCCCGTCACGGTGACACCGATGAAGAGGCCCAGTCGCGAAGCAGAAGTGTCTCCTCCTACCAGCTCAACCCCATAGAGGCGGCAGGCGCGCATCAATCCCCGGTAAAGTCGCTTGATCTCGGAGGATCCGCAGGAAGCTGGGATGGCAACTGCCACCAACAGGTGCTGGGGCACTCCACCCATCGCGGCGATATCGCTGAGGTTCGCCGCGGCTGCCTTGTACCCGATGTCCTCGAACGTGGCGGTGGCCAGATCAAAGTGGATGCCTTCGGCCAGCAGATCGGTACTCAGCAGGAGCAGGCGATTGGCGGGTGGTCGGATGACGGCGGCGTCGTCGCCGATCCCGCGCAGCACCGATGGTCCAGTCCGCCCAAAGTGGCGGCGAAGGCTTCGAATCAGCCCGAACTCGCCAATCTGATGGAGGGAGGTGCGGGAGGATCGTAATGGCATCTCAAGGTGCAGCGGGCGTCGACGATGCCGATGAGGCTGATACGAATGTCCGTGGGCGAGCCGCTTGTGAAGGCTTTTTGAGTCGGGTCGTCTGCGATCGGCTTGTTTTGCGCCGGCTGTTCACCTGGTTAGGCTTTGACTGCTGAGGAGGGGCTTGGCGCAGACTGGCCTTGATCACGTCGTCCATCGTCTCGGCAAACACCAACTGGATCCCCCGCAGCAGGTGCTTGGGGATTTCTTCCAGATCCTTCTTATTGCGCTTTGGCAGGATCACGGTGGAGAGCTTCGCCCGCTTGGCGGCCAGGATCTTTTCCTTCAGGCCGCCGATCGGCAGCACGCGCCCCCGCAGGGTGATCTCTCCGGTCATCGCCACGTCGCGTCGGACCGGAATGTTCGAGAGACTGGAGGCCAGGGCCGTGGCCATCGTGATGCCGGCCGAGGGGCCGTCCTTGGGAATCGCCCCCGCAGGCACATGGATGTGGAGATCGTTCCTTGAAAACATGTCCGGATTGATGCCCAGCAGTTTCTCGCGGGAGCGCACGTAGCTGAGCGCAGCCTGGGCCGACTCTTTCATCACATCACCGAGGTGTCCGGTCAGCGTGAGTTGGCCTTTCCCCTTCATGACCGTCGCCTCGATATAAAGGACATCCCCTCCAGCCTCGGTCCATGCCAGCCCGGTAGCCACGCCGATTTCATCTTTCTCCTGCTCGGCCTCCGGGAGAAACTTGAACACGCCCAAATAGCTCTGCAGGTTGGTGGGTGTGATCGTATAGCACTGCACCTTCCCCTCGGCCACTTTTTTCGCGACCTTCCGCATCACGTTCGCGATCTCGCGCTCGAGATTCCGAACGCCCGCCTCTCTGGTGTAGTGCGAGACGATCCGGTGGAGGGCCGGTTCGGAGAGCCGGAAGTATTTGTCCGTGATGCCGTGCTCCTTGAGTTGACGCGGGATGAGATACCGCCGGGCAATGCCGAGCTTTTCTTCTTCCGTGTATCCCGGGATTTCGATGATCTCCATTCGATCCCTCAGAGCAGGGAGAATCGGATCGATAAGATTCGCGGTGGTGATGAACATCACTTGGGTGAGATCAAAGGCAACACCTAGGTAATGGTCGCTGAAGGCGTGGTTCTGTTCAGGGTCCAGGACCTCGAGCAGCGCGGCTGACGGATCTCCACGGAAGTCCATTCCGACCTTGTCCACCTCGTCCATCATGAACACAGGGTTGTTCGTGCCGGCCTGTTTGATGCCCTGGATGATGCGTCCGGGTAGCGCGCCCACATAGGTTCGGCGGTGGCCCCGGATCTCGGCCTCGTCACGGACACCCCCGAGGCTGATACGCACGAATTCCCGTCCCAGCGCCCGCGCGATTGATTTGCCGAGTGAGGTCTTTCCGACACCGGGCGGGCCCACGAAACAGAGGATTGGTCCCTTCATTTTGTCTTTTAGTTTCCGCACCGCCAGGTATTCGAGGATGCGCTCCTTGACCTTTTCCAAATCATAATGGTCCTCGTTCAGCACCTTCGCCGCGGCCTTGATGTCCAGGTTGTCCGTGGACTTCTTACCCCAGGGCAGTTCGACCATCCATTCCAAATAGGTCCTGACCGTCGCCGACTCGGCGGTGTCCGGATGCATCTTCTCCAAACGCTTGAGCTGCTTTTCACATTCCTTCAAGACCTTGTCCGGCATCTTCGCGTCTTTGATGCGGGTGCGAAACTCGGCAACCTCCTCAGCCCGTTCATCCAGTTCACCCAGTTCTTTCTGAATGGCCTTGAGTTGCTCCCGGAGGAAATACTCTCGCTGGGTTTTGTCCATCTCCCCCTTGGCTTGCGCCTGGATTTTCTGCTGCATGGAGAGGACTTCGATCTCTTTGGCCAGAATCTCGCTGACCCGCTTCAGCCGCACGATGGGATCCGTCAGTTCCAGGACGTCCTGCGTCACCTCCACCTTGAGCCCGAGGTTCGAGACGACCATGTCCGCCAAGCGACCAGGGTCGTCCATGTTTTCGATCACCACCATGACGTCCGGCATCAGCACCTTACCTAGGCTGATGATCCGTTCGATCTGTTCCTTCACCGTTCGCATCACGGCCTCGGTCTCGAGCGGTGCCCCGGGCGGTTTGGCTTCGACGATCTTGGCGATGCGGACCGAATAGTAGGGTTCCGTCTGGATGTACTCCAGCACCTTGCCTTTGGCGGTTCCTTGGACGAGGATTTTGATCCGTTCATCCGGAAGCTTGAGCATGCGCATGATGATGCCGATGGTGCCGACCTTGTGGATGTCCTCGGGCCTTGGATTTTCAACGTCGAGCGCCTTTTGGGTGGCCAGGAAAATCATGCGGTTCCCCGCCAAGGCCGCCTCGATCGCCTTGATGGACATCTCGCGGCCCACGAACAGTGGCAGCACCATATAGGGAAAGACGACGATATCCCTCACCGGGAGAAGAGGGAGTTGCTCCGGCGTCTCAATGTTCTGAAGGTCTTGTGCTGGTGGCTCGCGTTCTGCCGGTTCTGCCATCGGAATTACGCCCTCTCAAACTGGTCCTGAAGGTTCAGCACGACGGACTCTCTGGGCTGTGTCGGTGCGCCCAGCTGTGAACTCGCCTCCTCGATCATTTAGGAATGACGCATAACCAGCGACCGGCGCAGCTCTTTCAGATACTTGGCGAAGGGAGGCCCGAGGGTTGGATTCTTCAGCGCGAATTCGACCGTGGCTTGCAGGAATCCGAGCTTGTCCCCTGCATCGTGACGCTGTCCCCGAACCTCATGAGCGTACATCGGGGCTTTCTGGGCAAGCACGCGTAGCGCATCAGTCAGTTGAATCTCACTATTCTTTCCGGGTGAGGTTCTGCGGAGAATCGGAAAGATGTCCGGCGATAGCACATACCGCCCGATCACCGCATACTGGGATGGTGCATTGGCCGGAGCGGGTTTCTCAACTAAGTCCAGCACCCGATGAAGCCCGGGAGCCATTCGTCGGGTGGCCACGATGCCGTACCGGCTGACCTCGGCTCGAGGGACTTTTTGGACGCCCAGGACCGCTCCGTTCCGCGTGCTATAGACGTGAATGAGTTGGGCCAGAGCCGGAATGGGGGCGTCGATCACCTCGTCTCCCAACATGACGGCGAACGGCTCGTTGCCGATGAGATGCTGTGCGCACAACACGGCGTGCCCCAAGCCCAACGCTTCGGATTGTCGAATGTAGCAAAAGTTCGCCAGCTTGGCGATTCGCCGGATGTCGTTCAGAAGCTGGCCCTTCCCGTTTCCTTTGAGGTTTTCTTCGAGCTCGAACGAGCGGTCGAAATGGTCCTCAATCGCGCGCTTTCCGCGCCCCGTGATGATAATGATGTCCTCGATGCCCGATGCGACGGCTTCCTCCACTGCGTACTGGATCAGCGGCCTATCGACGAGAGGGAGCATCTCCTTGGGGGAAGCCTTGGTTGCCGGGAGAAAGCGAGTGCCGAGTCCGGCGGCCGGAATGACGGCTTTGCGGATCGGAGCGGACGACATGAAATTGATACTAAGGATGGGTCTGAGAAAAGTCAAGGATACTGGATAACGATGACGCGGGTTATGAATTGTCACCAGGGACCTGATGAATTTTCTTTACATTAACGGAGTCGGCCAATATAATTCACAAGTTTTTCAATGTCTTTCATCTGGACTTCGACGGCTGCCGGTGAGCCGGGATTGGTGAGGCCGGCTCCGAAGCGCGTTGGTCCGTCAAAGGATGTGCCAAGTCCAATGATTGCCCATCAGGGTGGATCGAGGGCCATCAAATGCGCTTGCCTCGCGGGCTTTGATGCCTGGTGGTCGGTTTCGAGGAATGTACGCCAGTGGGTCCAAACAGAAGGACCGCGGTGACCGAAGCTGGGGGGAGCCGATGGCAGGCGCTTCTGGTGGTCATGGCTGCTGGGCTGGTGTTTCCATCAGCCAGCGTGCTGTATGCTCAGGCCCCGGTCTTGAAGGTCAAGTCGGTGGAGGTGCGGGGAAACAAGCGCATCGAAGAGCCGGCGATCCGTGGCCGACTGACGCTGAAGGTCGGTGACCCCTATACGGCCGAGGCCATCCGGGCGCAGATTCGACTCATCTATGAAATGGGGTTTTTTGAAGACGTGCAGAGTGAGACTGAATCGGTCGCGGACGGCGTGGCGGTAACCTTCGTGGTCCGAGAGAAACCGTTCATCACCGAGATCGTGTTTGATGGCAACGAGAACCTCAGCGAAGACAAGCTGAAGGAAAAGATCACCATCCGCAGCCAGTCCTTTCTGGACCAACAACAGGCCAAAGAGAGCGCCGAACGCATTAAGCTGGCCTACCAGGAGGATGGATACTACAATGCACAGGTGACCCCGATCATTCTGACCTTGGAGGAAGACCGGAAGCGGCTGACGTTCTTTGTTAGAGAGGGCACGCGGGCAAGAATCAAAACCGTCACGTTTGAGGGGATGAGCGTCTTCACGAAGAAAGAGCTCTTCAAAATCTTGGCGACCCGCGAGTGGATCCCGCTGTACGGCATCATCACGCGATTTCAGATCCCGTCCGTCTTTTCCGATGCCGGCCTTCTCAAGCGTGAGGAACTGGCCAACGATGTCGAGCGAATCCGGGAGGTCTATCTCAACAAAGGCTACTTGAACGTTCAGGTGGGCTTGCCGACCGTTGAGCTCACGGAAGACAAGAAATGGTTCACCGTGACCTTTCCGATTGTTGAGGGGGAACCATTCACGGTTGGCGAGATCGGGTTTCGGGGGAACACGGTCTTTGAGGAAGCGGAACTCCGGGCCGGGATGAAAATTGCCTCGGGCGAGATCTTCCAACGAGCCAAGATCCGCGATGAGATCACCCGGTTGACGGAGCTGTATGGCGCGAAGGGGTATGCGTTCACGGATGTCAGTCCCTCGGTTATCCCGGATCAGCAGACGCGCACGGCCGCGATTACCTTCCACATCAAAGAAGGTGATTTGATCAGAATCCGGCAAATCCACATCACCGGCAACGACAAGACCCGCGACAACGTGATCCGTCGTGAACTGCGGGTCAACGAACAGGAGGTCATCGACACCGTGTCGATGAAGCGGAGCTTCCAGCGACTCAACAACCTGAATTTCTTTGAAACGGTCGAGATCCTGCCCAAGCAGGTGGAGCAGGACAAGGTGGATCTTGAGGTCAAGGTGAAAGAAAAGGCCACGGGCTCGTTCAGTATCGGCGGCGGGTTCAGTACCTTGGATCAATTCGTGGCGGTGGCGGACATCACGGAGGGCAACGTGGGCGGGCGTGGGCATATGGTGCGGGTCCGTGGACAGTTGGGCCAGCGGCGTTCACTCGGGCTGATCACGTTCCGGAATCCCTATCTGGAGGACTCGTTGACCTCTCTCCAGGGAGACCTCTTCAGAACCATCACGAACTACACCACGTACGCTGAAGACAAGTCAGGCGCCAGCGTCACCTTTGGTCGGTGGTTTTCCGAGTACACCTCAGGCAGCTTCAGCTTGGTAGCGGAACAACTCAGGCTGAGCGACGCGACGGTGGATGCTCCGCAGTTCGTTCTGGCTCAAATTGGAAGCCAGTCCACAACCGGATTTCGTTCATCGCTGGGCCGCGACACCAGAGACTTCTATCTGGATCCCAGGACCGGGACGCGCAGCGCCGTCAACCTGGATTTCGGCACCCCGGCGCTGGGCGGAACCAATAACTTCTACAAAGTTCAGCTTGATGCCGTGAAGTACACGCCGCTGTTCTGGGATACGCGCCATTCGATTCGCGCGCGGTTCGGTATTACCGATGGCTTGGGCGGGAAACCGATTCCGCTCACCGAACGGTTCTACGTGGGCGGCATCAACACAATGCGCGGGTTTGTCTTCGGCCGCGCCGGTCCAGTCACGACGAGCGGGGCGCTGCTGGGCGCCGATCGGCAGATCATCTTCAATAATGATTTTATCTTTCCGATTTCGTCAGAGGCGAAGCTCAACGGCGTGTTCTTCTTTGATTACGGCAAGGGGTTCAACGAGGGGGAGAAATTGAGCACGAAGCTCCGGTCAGCCGCCGGGTTCGAGGCGCGATGGATCTCGCCGTTTGGACCCCTCCGCGCCGCGTACGGATTCAACCTCGATCCGAACCCCCTTGAGCGGAAGGGCGTGTTTGAGTTCTCGGTCGGATCGCTGTTCTAACTCGACAAGCAGGCGAGTGGCGGATCGCCAGCCGCTCAGAGCTATTGGCTGCTTGCTAAGCGAATGGGGGAAGCTGGAACCATGATGGTGAGAAGAGGAGAGGAATTGCGTCGTCACAGAGAAAAGACTGCTCGGGTGCTTTTGGCGCTGACCTGTGTGGCGGGTCTTGTGGCAGGTGGCTGTGCCACTGCCCCTGCAACCCAGCCCGTCGTCAAGATCGGAGTGGTGGATCCTCAGAAAGTGCTGAACGAGACGGAGGCCGGTAAGAAGGCGAAAGAGTCGCTGAGTACCTTTATGAAGAACCGTCAGGCGCTGATTGAGTTGGAGGAGAAAGAGCTGAGACGGATGGAAGAGGACCTGATCAAACAAGCCAGCGTGCTCAGCGCCAACGCGAAGAAAGAACGAGAAGAGCAGTTTCGTCGCCGGATGGCCGAATACCAGCAGAAGGCGAATGAACTGAACCGTGAGGTCCAGGAGAAGCAAAAGGAAGTCCTCGAAGGGTTCAGAGACAAAGTCGAGAAAGTGGTCGCCAAGGTGGCTCAGCGGTTAGGGCTTGTGGTCGTCATTGA
>VBOJ01000055.1 GCA_005877775.1 Nitrospirota bacterium
GTTGCGGCGTTGTATCTCATATTCATGCCGATGCGCGGTATGGGACTTTTCGGACTGAATGGCGGGCCGGGCATCATGGTCCACGCCTTCATCGCGAACGCGCCCTATGGGATAGTGACGACGCTCGCGATCGCGGCGATTTGCGGACGCGGCGGGGGATGTGGAAGTCCTTAACATCCTGCCTGCCGAAGCTTCAATCTAAATAGGCTATCGCGGATAAGAAACCGTGTTAGGAACCGTTTCCGCTGAATCCCGCCACACGAATGACGACCTGAATCCTGCCCCACACAATCCAACTCCACATTTTCCCGCGCCTGCCCCTGCTTCTGGGCTTGAGATGGCTCTGGCCTTTGGCGTGAGTTTTGTATATACTTAATACGTGTTCGAATGGGATCCGCTGAAGGCTGCCGCGAATCTCGCCAAGCACGGCGTCTCATTTGAAGAAGCCACGACGGTCTTTCAAGATGCCCGGGCACTCGATGGTTCCGACATTGAACAGTCCACTTCGGAGGCGCGCAGGCTCCACCTGGGCAAGTCTATCTTACACAGGATCCTGGTGGTTGCCTATACCATGAGGAGGCACGACGATGAACAAGAGGCGATTCGGCTCATCAGCGCGAGGCGCGCGAGTCGGAAAGAATGTAAAGCGTATACCAGACCGGCAAATTGATTCTTCGGATATCCCGGAGATGTCCGATGCCCAGTTGCGCGCCATGCGGCGCGTGGGCCGCCCGACGCTCGGTGACGTGGCACGGCAACTGATCGCGATCCGCATTGATCCCCAGGTGTTGGAGGATCTTCGGAACGAAGCAAAGCGACGGGACATCGGCTATCAAACGCTGATCCACGACATCCTGACGAAGCACGCCAAAAAGAAAACGGCGTAGTCGGGCAGAAAACCTAACAGTCCCTGCCGATGGCGACGGCCGGTCCCGCCCCCTGCTCCGTTCAGAAGCTATATGCTATATGCCATCAGCCATCAGCTCCTACTCTGACCATCGGCCGGAGGCCATCAGCCATACGCTCTTACGAGAGCTGACTCCCCCTTGCTCGCGCGGGCGCTAAATCTGGATGGGCTGTTTGATCTGTCGCTGGATCAGGTGCTGCGGGAGATCATCGATAGACGTCTTTGCGATGCTCGATCGAGAGAACATCCAGCCATTCTGAGCCGACGCGCCGATAGAGGACCCGGTAGGGCCACAGGCGGTAGGACCAGATCTTCTCCTTTTGAAACCTTCCTTTGAGCGGCTTTCCGTCCAGCGGGTTTCGGGCGAGATGGCGGAGGGCTTCCTTGATTTTTTCTTTCGTACCACTGTCGAACGATTCGAGATCCTTGAGCGCCTGCGAGGTCAGGCGGACCTGTCTCACTGGTCCTCACCGAAGGCTTCCTTGAACGAGCGGACTTTTCCGGCCTTGGCTTCCTTGAGCCCTTGCTCCAAAGCCTTCACCGCCTTCGGATTAGACATGAATTCCAGCGTTTCCACCCAACTCTCGAACTCTTCTGCGCTCATCACCACCGCCTTGGGCACACCGTTCTTGGTGACGACATAGCGTTCGGAAAGCCGATCGACCTTGTCCACAATCTTGGAGAACCGGTTCCGGGCCTCCTTCAGCGAGATTGTCTTGCTCACGGCGCGACTCCTTTCACGATCGAGTGTACACAATTATGGCGACCTCTTCAACTACCTATCCTAAACGAAGCCAAGCTTCAAGAGAACAAGCTGCCAGGCACTTACCTGCTAGAGCCCCGCCACACTTCGGATGGCCTGCCGATGGCGACGGATGGTTCCACGCCTTTGTTCCGTTCAGAACCTATAAGCTATATGCCATCAGCCATACGCTCTTCGCAGAGCCCACGATCCCACCCTCGCGCGGACGCTGATTCTGGATGAGCGGTTCGATCTGTCGCTGCAGCAGACGCTGCGGTGGGTGACGAAGGACAGAAGGCTACGGTCTACAGGATGGCCGTAACAATTGGTGCGTCAGATAGGTCCCAATCAATGCATAGGCTCGTGCGTTTAGATGAAGGTCGAATTCGGAAAGGATGTAGGCTCGCTTGTCCGATTCGATGTCAGGAATGATTTGGGAGAGGGCGATCACCTCAAAATGCCTCTCTTGAAGACCCTGGAGGATTTGGTCGGTCAGCGTATCTCCGGCCCTCTCGTCCCAAAACAGGACGACAAATCGGGCTTGATATCTCTTCGTCAGCTCTGCTCTTGTCCGTTCTAGGATTGCCAAATACAGCGGGATATCTGTGGGATCAAAATGACCGGACATGACACTGGACATGATAAAGGTATCTTCCAGAAATCTGAACAGGAAGCTCCGTTTGAACCGGTCATGTATCGTTTTATAAACCACTCCGTGGAAGGGTCCGATAAATTCCACTCCCCGCTCTCCCGACCATTGATAGCGGGGTCCATACAAATCCCAGTTGACCTTCCCGGCAGCCCTCGCCACATGGGCCTCGATGCCCAGGTAGATCACAACATGGGGCTGGCCTTCGACAATCTTATCCAGTCGACCCAGCTCAACTGTGCGGAGCATTTGATGCGGTCCATAACCATGAAATCCGAAGTTGTATCCTCTGTAGCGTCCGCCTGAGCCTTTTAAAACGGATGCGGGCAGAGTCTCGTCATCGCCAACCCCCTCTCCGAACGTCAGCGAGTCTCCGAAGAAAACCACATTACACGCCTCGCCTTGAAGTGATTCTGGTATCTGCCGTAATCCGTCGCGCCCAATTGTGTAGACCGTATCGTACAGGAGATACTCTCGGTGATATTTCCGCACCTCGACCTTGCCCCCCGGCTGTGGACCATAACCCAGATCCGGATCTGCAATGTAATAGGGTTCCTTCGATTCCAGCTCCACGCGGATGTCCGGCTGCGTTGTCACATAAATCCCCCCTTCAATGAGCGCCAAGGTCAGGAAGGATGACGCGAATGTCACAGCGATGTTCTGAAGCCTGGCGTGGGATAGGAAGAGCGCAGTGGCCACGGTCCCACCCGCTGCCGCCAAAAGGCCGAGCACAAAGGGTGCGGGGCAGTCGTGCCACACCAGAAACACAGCCACCAGTCCGAGCGTCACGAGACCGGCTGTGAGCCGAGCATACCATCGCCGCGGTGAAGTGAGCAGTGCGTCTCGGACCCCTGCATCAGCTTGATGCGCATGCTGCAATGGTTGAACGCCTTCGCCTGCGTCGGTAGCCATCGTTACCTAATTCTCGGATTAGAAGATGTGTTTCGCGGTGCCGCTGAACCTCTCATCTCTGGCTTTAAGGGATCTGACCCATCGGCTCGTCCTCAACGGAGCGGGGTCGATGGAAGCCAGGCCTGTTTTCAGACCCGACATCCTTCGAGCCCAACGGCGGCCGTAATCCAGTCGGGTGAAGCCACCGCAGAAGCGGATGGAAACGGCCGAGCATCCCCACGCCCCAGGCTCGTTTTAGGTCATCGACGGTCTCGCGAATCCCGAGAAACCGAGTGATCGCGTACGCCACAACGGCACCATTGAGGAGCGCGACCACCGCGTTCGGCCAGCGATCCGCTGTTGCATGGATGACCGCGAGGGCCAGGCACAGCGCGAGCATGGCAAATTCCAAGCAGATAATCGGGGCGGGCACGCGGGTGCGCCCGGCGATTTTGGGAGTCCGCTCAAAAGCGCTTTTCCGACCGGACCACGCTTGCTTCAGAGAGTTAAATGCTCCGCGTAAATGTACGGGGATGAGGGACAAGTTCAGCGCGTAGACATCGAAAAGGGTTCGAATCGCGGGATACCCCGCAAGATACAGATCGCGAGCGTACACAAGAAAGTATGGCAACACCGTCAGCGGCACCCAGATGTTCACCAAGCGCGGCGAAAACGGGATAGCCATGAGCAAGAGCACCGACAATGGCCCGGTCGCCAGCGAAGTCAAATAGTGGAGTTGATGGAACCCCTGAGCAAGCGATGTCCACCGATTCGAGGCAATCCACCAGTGCGCGACTAACTTCGGCAGAATCAGCAACCCACCATTGGCCCACCGACCTCGCTGGATGGTCAGGGCGCCAAAATCCCTGGGAGTCGCGCTGTATGCGAGACGCTCCGGATAGTTGAAGAGCTGCCATCCTTTCTGAAGGAGGTCCACCGTCGATTCGGTATCCTCGATCACGGTACGGTCTTGAATGTAGCGTCGGATTGTCATACGGCCTTTCCGCCCGACCACGCAAATGTCATCGAGTGCGGCTTTACGCAGCAAGGCGTTTGCGCCGACCCAGAACGTTGCACCATAAGCCGTAAAGCCTTGATGGCTGAAGTATTGAATATCCGTTGTCGCGCCGGCTGTCCGCTCCAGAACCTCAGGAGCGTCCGGAAAGGCGCTGTACGGCGTCTGCGCCACTGCGAGGCGTTGATGACACGGCCGCTCCATCACATCCATGAGCCGAATCGCATAGTCGGAGAACAGAATACTGTCCGCATCCACTGTGATCACATAGGGTGTATCCGGGATCAATGCTCCGTTGCCCGGTTCGGCTTCCTCAAGATACAGGCCATCAGGTCGCCGCACCTCGAGCCAGTATTTCCCCATCAGCGCCAGATAGCTGTTCAGATTCATCGCCTTGTTCGGCTCATGCGAGAGATTTTGATAGCGCTTCCGTTCAAACAACGCGACGCTGGCCTGAAAGAGTGTCGCCAAGGCTTTGTACTCGGCGTGAAATCGCTGCGCCCAGTCTTCCGTGCCGGCAGGCGGGCCGAGCGCGGCGCGGCCCAGCAATTCCTTCGCTCCGGCCTCATGCTGCCGAGCCGGTTCACGAAATATCTTCTCCACGAACCACCGATCGGTATGCGACACCACGGGATACGTGGCTGCCTGCTCGTCAAACCAACGTGAAACTTGACAATAGCAATCCGCCAGTGCGCGAGCCTCATCCCCGAAATCCAGACGGCCGCCCATGTATCGGTCATGGAACTGCGCTGACACTGCGGTGATCCTCTTGGCCCCCTCGCTGAGCAATGCCTCGACTTCACGTGGCAAGCTGCGTGCGACCGTCAAGGCAGCCCGATCCTCGATGCCGTCCGGCTCCGGTGGATCGTCTACAAGCAAGACGACGCGCTTATCCGCATACTGTTGAAGCGCCGCGGACAGCAGGGTTTGGCGAATAACGCTCGCCTCTTCCTTGTAAGAAGGAATCAAAATGGTGAGGGGTGGTGCAGGCCGTTCGTAGAAGCGCAGGAGCGCCCCTCTTTCGACCGTAACATGGCGCAGTTTGCGTTTGAGATACCCGATACGAGCCCCTTGATAAACAAGATTGCCATACACGAGAAACCCAACAAGCAGGGCGAAAAAAAGCACTTCTCCAATTCCCCAAAGACTGTTCGCGCTGAATGTCCCCTTCGCTAGGTTTGCCTCAGATAAGAAACACATCAAGGTGGCATAGAGCGTGAAAGCAATGGCAACTCGTGTGAGCACGAGATCGAGACGGATAGCGTTGGCCCGCATGATTCGCCGCATAGGGGGGGATTGAGACAGCAAGAATGGTTCCTTTGCTAAGCTGTTGTTCTCATAGGTTGGGGGCGGCATACCTGCCCTTCGCTCACGTATGGTTTTGACGGCAGTGCCTGTCAAGGGATGTATGTTAAGGTGAAGTCGGTTCTCGACCGAGGCCGCATCGCGTGAGGGGAGTTCCCTCGAGAAAATGAACTTGCTCGGCAGAACCAGGATGGCGAGCGACTTGCCGATGTACGGATTTCGACATAATATGAAAGAATGACTCCTACATTGTCAAACAGGACTTTGGGGGCTGCGACTGGCGTGTGCGCAAGAGGTCCGGCATTAAATGAACAACGCTAACGGTGCCGCCTTTGTCTGTGTGCTCGTGCTTCTCATTTCCTCCAGCACGTCTACCGAAAGCTCGGGTAGTAACGTGGATACGGAGCATACCAGGCTTGCTCTCGAAGAGCCACTGGAATCTCTCGAGCTCACGATAACTATCGATGATGTGCCGATTACTATTGATGAGGAGCTGAACCATGGGAAGACGCAGCCAAGATTGAGCCGACTTGAGATCACGCAGAGCATCATTGCGTCATTGAAATCACATAGTGTCCCAGCCGTCTATGCGTTTAGCTACGGTGAGCCAGCCACCCGAGATCCCAATGCGATGGAGATTCTTCAACTTTGGGTCGGATCCGGTAACTTCTTAGGCAATCACACGTTCAGTCACAAGGATCTGGCCGTGACGACAGCGGAAGCCTATATTGCCGATATTGAACGCATGGACCTATTTCTGAACACGTTAGGGACTACTTCTCCGCCTCTGAAGGTGTTTCGGTACCCCTTTTTGAAAGAGGGGGAAAACGGCGAGAAAAGAAACAAGGTGCGTGATTACCTAGCCAGTAAAGGCTATCGGATTGCCCAGGTCACAGTAGACTACCTCGACTGGGCCTGGACGGAGGCTTATATGCGCTGCGCTGCGACCGGGGATGATCATAGGCTGCGGTGGTTGCGGGAATCTGTTGTGAAAGCGGCGCGGCGCCATGTTCGCCGTTCACAAAAGCTCGCAAAGCGCGTGCTGGGGCGGGACATCAAACACATTTTATTGTTGCACTTCAGTGCATTCAATGCCTTCACGCTCCCCGAAGTGCTCTCGGCCTTGAAGGCGGACGGGGTGAAATTCGTGGACTTACAGACGGCAATGAGCGACCCGGTCTACCGGACCAACCCGGATCATCCCATTCCAGATGGCAGAACGTTCCTGGGGCAACTCGTTGAGATGAATCACATTGCCGATCCCTATCAAGAGCAGGTGTACACCGAGGAGAAGTTGAGCGAGATCTGTAAGAAGTAGTCAATAATCTCGTGGAGTTCCCCGGTCTTGATCGCTACTCGAGAGCACAGTGTCTACAGATAACTGTTCATTGACTTCATTCTGAGTTTACGGCAATGGGAATAAGAGTAGACCGAAAAGGATGACCTGTCCCTAAACTTCGCAACCCTTCGCGCAACAAACCTTTCTCAGACGCCACCCCGTGGATACCCTTGCACCGGATCGAAGCTTGCGGAGCAGGTCCGGGCAGTGGACCCCGCGTGCATAGTTGGAGAACAAGACCGTCATCCTTTTGCACCCACCCGCAAGGGAAAAGTCTGCAGTGTTTTCAGAAACTCGATGAGGGCTTGGCGTGGGTCAGGCGGCGGCTTTTGGGGCGTTCGATATCTCAGGGAAGAGCACCGCTATGCCAATTCCTGCGTGTTCCCTATGAAGTACGTCACCCCTGAAGAGCGAGCGGGATCTGACCAAATAAAAAGGCCGCCGGAGTTCGGCGGCCCTTTTTTCATCGGCCTTGCTGGAGCAATGCTCTCGCTAGTGTTTTCCCTTGTCCTTGTCGGCGCGGTGCAGATCAATCACAGTCCCAGCCTCGTTCAGTTCCACCGTGACCTGCGTCCCTTCGGGGATCGCACCGGTTTTCACTTCCAGCCTCTCCAGTGGGAAGACTTTTTCGCCTTCAGAAGTCTGGAGCTTGATTGCCTTCTTCATCTTGCCGACATAGACTAACTTACCGGTCACGAATTGATGCGCGGCCTTCTGGCCTTTGAGATGCATATCGATGACCATATTGTTCTCGTCCACCAGGACCGTGACTTCATCACCTTCTTTGAACGGTTCCTGTCCATGCCGCAGCTCTCTGTTCGGGTTGAGCTGGTAGGTCGCCCCATCCGGTGTTTGGACTGCGAGCGCGCCTGCTTTTTGGACCACGACGCCTGTGGCTTTCTTGTGACTCCCATGCTGTTTTTCAGCCGAATTCGAAACAGCCGGAATCCCTAGGATCATTCCGATTAGTACTGGTAATAAGAAGTATTGATACAACCTGACCTGCATACAGTCCTCCTCGGTTATTCCCTGTGCCGAACATACCTTGTTAGGCACTCATGTGATGTGGGTTGCACATTATACACTATCTCGATCTAGCACACTAGAAGCAAGCTGGAACAATTCAGCTCTTCTGCTGGAATCCCGCCACATGAGCACAGAAAAAGCTGCCAGGCTACTTTTCAGAAACTCGATGCAGGACCGGCGGAGATCAGGCGGACTTGCGGTTGAGGTTCCTGGAATGGAAAATGGGGATATTCTCTAGCGAGGAGCGGCATGAGTGAGCGTGAACGGCTCAAAACACTGGTAGCTCGCGATGGAATGGAAGCAGCCAAAGAATGGGCAAGTAGGACAGCAACTATTTATAGTCAATCTATCAGCAACCCGGATCACTATGCGTCACAGCCTGACTGGAAACCGCGCTTTGAGCAGAGTATTCGTGAGTTGAAAATGTTTGCAGAAACTGGGGTGATTCCATGACCCACTACCAAGACTCAGAGAAAGCAAAAGGGAGCCTTCTGCCTTTCTGCTAAACTCCCTCCGGATCACGGACGTCCCCCGATAGCGACGGACGGTCCTTATGCCTCTGTTCCGTTCAGAACCTATACGCTATATGCTCTGAGGACTTCCGACGCCCCCGTCCTACACGCCCCCGTGCGCTCAAGGCGAAAATAAAAACGCCCACCTTGTGGGTGGGCGTCATCCGTTACATGGCAGCCTAGGTCAGAATTCGGTGCCAGGGACGAGTATGGACTTATCTTCCTGCGGGCTTGTTGCCTGGACTGATTGAGGATGCTGAAGCGCGCAAAGTAGCCTGAGCTGGGCCCACTTTCTCCGCCCGTTCTGCATCGAGAAGGAATTTGATTTGATCGTGGACTTCTTCGTCACTGCTCCTTTCGTGCTGCCCTCACACCAAGTGCCATTCCGCCGTTACGCCCCCACCAGCTCGACGGGCTTCCTGGTAGCGTGAGGTGCAACCGGATCTGATGCAGACGCCGCGGGTTCATCCCGCGCTGCACAGTGGACGATCTGCATGACGATCGCTGTGCGCGTGGTGGTGCGGGTTTTTTCCAAAATGTGCTTGAGATATTCCTTGACGGTCTGTACGGCCAGTCCCATTTCGTTGGCGATTTCCTTGTTGGTCCAGCCTTTCATGAGATGACGGACAACGCTTGTTTCGCGAGCGGTCAGGCGAAACTTCTCCTTCGCCTGGCCGATGACATTGTCCTGCCATGCGCCGATCCCGGTCTCGTTCATCACGATGAGGATTCGTTTCTCCCCGTTGCTCAGATCAATCAAGCCCTTGCCGCACAGGAGCACGGGGCGATGGAGAGTCTTCACGGCGTGCATGATTTGAAACTGTTCCCAGTATTTCGGATCGGTTCGGACTCGGAGGATTTTCCGGATTTGATCGGCGAGACGGGCGACGGCTGGCGGGAGCACCCCCTTTGCTGGCTTCCCACTCTGGTATCGAATGATTTGCTCGCACAGTTCCCCTGCCCGCCGATCCTTATAGAGCAGTTGCATAGAGGCCGTGAGCAGCATGATGCCAGGTCCAGCGTGCCGGCCTGCCGTACTTTCCTCGTGATGATCGTAATTGTCTTCCAAGAGAACCTCCCCTGTCTTCTCTAGGCCGTGTTACACGCCTGAATATTGAGAGAGTTCCGACTTACTGCCTGAACCAGCCAGTCACGACCGGTTTTCTCCTTCGGTGCCCTGTCGGAATGGAACGAGGACTCTCCCCGCTCCGCTGCGGTTCCGAGGTCTTGGGCTCGTCTTGCGACAGCGACCCAATCCCCCAGCGGTCTTCTGGTTTGTCGAATTCCAGCGCGACGTTCCAGGTCGTATGGCACGTTCCCGTCCCCGGAGGGTCGTTGAGAGCGTCTCGCCTAGAAGCGGTGGAGACTGGGGAATCAGTTACGCGACGGAGGAATCAGGAAGCGCGATGGATAGGACAGTCGGCGTGGCTCAATACGTCATATGTTGCAACGATACACTCTCAGGGGGAGGAAAGTCAATCTGTCTTGAGAGAAAAAGGGACCGGCTACTTTCCTGCTATAATCCCGCCACACGACGGCCGGCCGGCCGTTGGCGACTGCCGACCCACAGGATCCCGCGCGGAGCCCTTTATTGGAGACTATCATTTTCTCGGGTCTTGACAACCCGGTGTAGTAGTTCCTGCGCCTCACTTTGCATGCGGACGAATTCAAGCCCGAACTCCCCCTCATTGGCCCACCGCACCACTGCCAGCTCCACGTCTATCAAGAGATCGTGATCAGGCAGATTAAGGCGCAGCTCCAGCTCAGTACCTGGTGGTACGCGTCTGTCACTTTTTACTTTACAACCTTCTCTGGTCAGGTCGACCAGTCTTCCTTCTCCCACCACCAGTTGGCCTGCCGAGAAAGAGCTTCTGAAGTGAATCCGTACGCCCGGGACCTTCCACAAATCCATCGGAGTCTCCCTGTCGAAACCAGCGGACCGCAGTTCGTCGCGTATGAACGCCTCCGCAGTATCACCCAACCTAATCCCGCTATGTGACGAAAAGCTATCCCACTTTCGTGGGGTACGTACTACGTGCGTGGGGCGGGCATGTGGTGACAACCCCGACGCTGATCGAGAGCTGGCCGCAGGCCTGGAGGGAGCAGAGCGGTCGGGCCCGTGGAATATGGAAACAGGTGTCAGACTACTTTTTCAGAGGCTCGATGAGGGGTTGGCGGGGTCAGGCGCCGGGGTTGCAGATGAAGTGCCGGAAGAGGCTCAGACAAGCTCGCCGTGCAAGGGGACGGTGAGCACCACGAGCGAACCAGGTTTGGTCAGCATGACGTGATTGCCCCGTTCACGAACTCGACTCCAGCCTGACTGCTCAAAACGGGACTGCATTCCCACAATTCAATCTTCGCCCATCTGTGATCCGCTCTCGCAGACTCCCGATCTTGTCTGCTCCGTTGAGGACGACCTCCTTGAGCTCTCTCCCTTGAAGCGAGGGATTTCTCGCCTTGACCAAGCCCGCGCACCCCGTGACATGGGGTGTTGCCATGGATGTCCCGCTGAACGAATCCAAGCGATCCCCTGGAATGGTGCTCAGGATGGACACTCCCGGAGCGGCGATCTGGACGCTCTTAAGTCCCCAGTTCGAAAAGCTGGCCAGCCCATCCTCCTGGGTCGTTGCACCCACCGCGATCACGTTGGGAACCGTATAGCTCGCGGGATACGAGGGGACCTTATCATTATCGTTCGTCTCATTCCCCGCAGCCGCGACGAACAAGACGCCCCGTCGGTCGGCTTCCTTGATCGCGGCTTCCAACGCACGCGAAAATCCGCTGCCTCCCCAACTGTTATTGAGAATCTGAGCCCCCATGGACAACGCATACTGAATGGCTTGAATGGCATCCGCCGTGGTGCCGCTCCCATCCTTGCATAGGAATTTGACGGCCATCAACTGCGCTTTCCAATTCGCCCCCACCACGTCAAGATGATTATTGCCGACTGCGGCAACGGTCCCAGCCACATGGCTGCCGTGCCCATTGTCATCCAGCGGATCGCCAGACATCGCCCCATTGCAGAAGTTTGCCCCGTGGATGTCATCCACGATGCCGTTGCCGTCGTCATCCTGGCCGTTCACCTTTTCCCCTGGATTCTTCCACATGTTCTGGGCAAGGTCTCGATGCTGATAATCGATGCCGGTATCGATGACCCCAATGGTGACCGCCTCCGAGCCCGTTGATCGAACCCACGCATTCATCACTTCGATCTTCTTCATCCCCCACAGATCATCCGTCCATCTGGGGTCATTGGGCAACACGGGGCTTTCAAACGCGTAGAGTCTATAGTTAGGCTCAGCAAATTCCACATCAGGATTGCTCTCGAGACTGGCCATGACAGACCTGTAGTGCTCCGGCGTATCACATATCAGGCGTTGGAGTCCCACCATGGCGAATGTGGACAGAACGCGAACGCGCAAATCCTGGCTGAGTCGCTTGGCCACTTCGTTTAATTGGAGCATTCGCTCAGGGATGCTTTTCCCTTCGAGGAGGGTATCCTTGAACTTCACCAGGATTTCCCCCTCGACGACGCTCGGTCCACGGGGGAGCTGGAACGTGGGTTTCGCTTCCCGATCCTTCACCCGTCGCTGTTCCTCATCTTTCAGCTTCTCAAAGGCACGACCGGCGCCACGCTGGACCTGCGACCCAGGCCGGGGGACGGTTTTTGAAGAATCTTCGGCACAACCCCCGAGCCACAGACAGCCGAACACCAGCCCCGACAGGATAACGGTGGTTCGAGATGGGCAAAGAACTCTCTCTGTTGCACTGCGAATGAATCGGATCATGACAGCTCGCTCTGTCATCACCTGTGCCTCACTGGGTTCGGACTTTGTAATTAGGATCCACAGCTTCTACCTCTGGAAAAGCAGAATAGGCTTGCCGAATTGCTTCGAGTGGTTGCGATTCCGGGACCTTGATGTGGCACACCCTCGTCTGCCCGAAATGCAATTTGCGGAGGACTTTCACCTTGACGGCTTGGTGGATCGCGTCAATCCTGTCTTCAGGAGTGCCGTCCCGGAAGGTCACCAGAAGCTCATCAGGGACGGGTTCCTGCTTCATCTTCTTATCCGGCTTTTCGGCGGGTGGCGATTGCTGGGATTCAGAAATCTTTTGTTGTGTGCTGGCCGATTGAGCCTGCGCATCGCCCCGTTGCAAGGCATAACCAGCACAGGCTACGACATGAGCCAGGATAAAAACGAGTAGAGATAAGAGGAACGGTTTCACCGAGTGTCCCCACACTGCTTTACAAGAACCATTCTAACAGGGCATTCTCGTCCCTGTACAGCGACCGCGAGGACAAAGGAGACAGCTACTACTATTCTGTTATATTCCCGCCACACTTTGACGGCCTGCCGATCGCGACGGACGGTCCTTATGCCTCTGTTCCGTTCAGAACCTATAAGCTATATGCCATCAGCTATACGCTCTCAGAAGATAGGCCATCAGCCATACGCTCTTACAAGAGCCCCCCACTCTCGCGCCTCTGCGATCAATACTGTCCGGTCATCTGTCACTCAGTTCCTGTTACGACGGCCTAGGACGATCAATAATACGGAACCTGACTTCATCAACCTGCGTGTCTGCGGACGTCCGCTCTCCCGCGAACAACCCACAGCGGTAGAGGCCAGGTTTCCATCCAGTTTTGGGAGGGGATAACTTAAAGTAGCCGGACTGGTCACTCATGGACATCATGACTCGGTCCTGTGGCAAGGCGCGTTGCTCTCCCGTCATCTCGGATGTTTCCAGGAAACAACGTGCTGTGAGGGGCACCGCATCATACGAGGCCGACACCAGTCCAAACACCAAGTAGATCTCTCGTTGTGTTGTGGGAAAGCTGTCTCCCGGGTTAATAGGAATAAATTCATGTTCACCGGTGGGAAAATCATCCCGCATGATTTGGCTCGCCGGGATGACAAATCGAAACCAACTGAAATCAGCATCTCTGCCCATGAGCGACGCTCGCGCGTCCAGTGGTTTCTGAGGTTTCAGCCGATCGAAGGCTTTCGCATACCGTTCTTCCTCCGACAGGACTGTGGAAGGAGGAGGATCGCCAGATGGGATGCTGTTCGCGGTCCCATTCCCCTTCGGTTTCTCACTGTCGGGAACATGGGGGCGAACTTTTTCTATCCATCCTGCCAGTTTTTCTTTGTTTAGCACGCGGATTCCGGGTGGGAGCTGACGACCCTTGTTGCTTTCTTCAAACTCTACGGCCGCGTCATAGAGCATTTGAAAATGGACCAAGGCGTCCGACCACCGTTTCATCTCCACCAGACAGAGGCCTACACGAAACACCGTATCCGCATTTTCTTCGTCACTCGGATTCAGGCTGGACATCTTTCCAAAAATGGTCAGCGCTTCCTCGCACCGGCCAAGCTCCATTAAGGTCAGCCCTAGTTGATGAACGGCTGTGGGATCGTTGGGGTTGAGGGCCAGAAGTTTTCGGTAGATCGGCTCGGCCTCCTCATAACGACCTGCAACGAACAGTCTCCATGCGTCCGCGCGAATCATGGCCCATTCCTTACGCTGGGCCGGTGTCACTTGTGAAGGAGGAAAGGGTATAGAGCGTCGGCCTCGATCCTGGGTAGGCCCATAGATGACTGACAGCAGATTTTGGGCAAGGATCTCCAGCGGAGAACCAGGTGGCACCCGTTGCAACACGTATTGGACTTCATCGTACGCGCCTGGATAATCCAAGACATCAAAACGTGCCCGGGCGATCCCCAATCGCCAATCGAGCATATCCGGCGCGAGTTCCACGGCCTTCTTATACGGTTCCAGCGATTCCTCATTGCGGTCCAGGTTTCGGAGTTCCTGCGCCAACCGCAAATGAATCAAGGGATTCTGGACATCGACCTGTGCAATACGTTGCAACTCGGCGATTGCTTCGACTCCTTGCCCCGAGCGAAGCAACACACTCCACTTCGCCCATCGGACATCCAACGCGGTTGGTTGCCTGGCGAGGACAGTCTCATAGGCCTCAACCGCTTCTCGGGGGCGGCGGGATGTGGTGAAAATATCACCGCGTAATTTGTGTAGCGCGAGCGCGTGGGGATTGTCTTGAATCCCTTGGTCAAGGATATCTAGCGCACCGTTTATCGCACCACTCTCCCACGCACCTCTCGCACGTTCGGCGACTTTCTCCTCTGAAACCATCTGTGGATCCTCCGCGAACGCCAAGAGACCCACCGTCAATGTCACCACGAGTGGCACCGCAAGGAGCACTACGATGGATTGACACCATCGCAGGACGGAACTGTTTGGGATGTGAACTGGTACATATGTATTTACAAACATGTTGCCGCTCTATGGTCGGGGTGAACCTTTCCTAACATCATGTGACGGTGCAATACACCACCGCCTGTCTCGCCTACTGTCAGGCGAATCATGTGTGTGAACGCATCCTGCCGCGAGGATTCCAATACATGTGTTTTATTATATTCTATTTCAACAAAATAGGGGTCCGAGTACTGTTTCGGGGGAAGGATGGGGGCCATTCAGAATGTTGTGACGCGCCCGGCGATGGATTCTTTT
The DNA here is from genome assembly GCA_005877775.1 of Nitrospirota bacterium. Taxonomy (GTDB): domain Bacteria; phylum Nitrospirota; class Nitrospiria; order Nitrospirales; family Nitrospiraceae; genus NS-7. The sequence continues at coordinate 14,921 of VBOJ01000055.1, forward strand.
CCTTCCGAACCCATAGGCCATATGCCATCAGCCATAGGCTCTTGGCATCGCTGCCGCCCCACCCTCGCGCCTCCGCTGATTTAGCTGTCTCCCGACTTCTGCTATAATCCCGCCCCACGATGAAACCACGAATTACGATCATTACATTGGGTGTAGACGATTTGGCCAAATCACTTCGGTTTTATCGCGATGGGCTAGGATTTCCGACGGAAGGGATTGTGGGCACGGAATTTGAGCATGGCGCCGTTGCCTTTTTTGATTTACAGCCAGGCCTGATGCTTGCCATTTGGCCTCGCGATGAGATTGCTCATGACGCGAACATCTCCAAAACCCCTCACAGCCCTACCGAGTTTACCATCGGCCATAATGTCGGCAGTCAAGAAGAAGTTGACGCGGTGATGGAGCAAGCGAAAAGAGCGGGTGCAAAGATCATCAAACCTGCCGCCAATACATTTTGGGGAGGCTACGCCGGTTATTTCCAAGACCCAGATGGTCATTTGTGGGAGGTCGCATGGAATCCACGAATGGAAATAACTGATTAGAACTTTAAACAGAAAGAGGGGATAGGCCACTTTTTCAGAAACTCGATGAGGGCTTCGCGAGAGTCAGACGGCGGGTTTGCGGATGAGGTTTCGGATCAGGCTGTTCAAAGGTATGGATCGGCGCCACAACCTACCTTGCCCGAGGAGTCTTCGGACCGGACGAAGGCGGGTCTGCTTGGCCTGGCTGCTTCAGGACTCGATTGAGCGCTGCGCCGAGTTCATGTAGTGAGAACCCCTTTTGCAGGAAATCGGTCACCCCCAGCTCCCTGGCCTGATTCTCCACCTCCCCTCTCCCAGCTCCTGTCAGGATGATGACGGGCGTATGGGGCTCGACTGAGCGAATCTCCCTGAGCACGTCGATGCCGTTGATATCGGGCAGGTTCAAGTCGAGAATGGTCAAATCGGGGTGATCCTGCCGAAACAGCTGAATGGCTTTTCGGCCGCGGTCCGCTTTCAACACTGCATGGCCCTTGCGAGTCAAGGTGATGTGGAGCAGGTCGAGCATCATCGGCTCATCATCCACCACGAGAATCCTCGCCATCAGGAGCGCCCCTTCTCCCTCTCTCCTTCTCGCTTTCTCCGGCTAGCCCGTCTGTCTGCCCCGTAAGCGGCCGCAGGCTCAACACGCGCCATGTCGTTATCCCGCTCCTCGTTTGCCAAACCACCAGGGACTGAGGGCGGTGCCTGACGTGAGGTTGTCGTTCAGCTTTCGATATCTCGGGGAGCCATACTATGCCAATTTCCTGCGTTTTCCCTATGAAGTACGTCACACCTGAGGAATGGGAAAGGGTGGCAGGCGACTTTTTCAGAAACTCGATGGGAGGCTGGCGGGGGTCGGGTGTCCGCTTTCCGGATAAGGTTCCGACGAGGTTCCGGGGGAGGCCGTGGCCCAGCTTGCGGTACAAGGGGACGGTGAGCTCAGCCAGCGAACTAGGTTTCGTCAACGTGACGTGTAGCAGAACAAAGGCATGGGCTGCTTTCTCAAGGGCTACCCGCTTTGGACTTTCCTTGGTCTATCTCTAGGAGCATGTTCTGGGCCTTTTCAATCCATGGCTTAGTCCCGAGAGTGGTGGGAGCCAGCTTCAAGTAGCTGCGCAAGGCCTCTGCCGCGTCCGCCGGTTGATCCTGCGCCTTCAAGAGACTGCCAAGGTTGAAGTACGCCTGAATGAAGTCGGGGTTCCGTCCGATTACAGTTCGGTATTCTGCAATGGCCTCTTTTTCCTGACCCCTTGCCGAGAGCGCCGTGCCGAGATTGAAATGGCTCAACACATCATCGGGCCGATAGCCAAGGGCTGTGCGGTATTCGGCAATCGCTCCCTCCAGATCACCTTTGCGTTGCAGGGCGGTCGCTAAATCATTATGGGCATCGGGATCGTCCGGATGAACACTGAGCACAGTCCGATATTCAGCGATGGCCTCGTCGAGATCGCCTTTGCCCTGAAGTGCAGCCCCCAGGCCTAGGTGGGCTCGATCCAGATCGGGCATAAGACGGAGTGCCAGACGGAATTCCGGGATGGCTGCGTCATAATTCCCTTGCTCATTGAGCAACGCGCCTTTCTTGCGATGTTCCTCCGCGTTATCCGGGGCCCCTGCCGGTGCCGGCTTGGGCTGGGTCTTTTTGTGCTTGCTGGTTTCCTTGCTCGGGGTGGCTTCCGAGTGTATCGCCTCTTCTGCTCCCACCAGCACGGACCAGGTGCGTGCCAGTTGCTCCTCCGTGTCAATGAGGCTCAGGACTTCGCGTCGATGTTGCGCAATAGCCTGCACTTCTGACGTATCCTTGCTGGCGGCTAATCGCCGCGTGTCTGCTTCCACTTCTTTGCGGTACCCATCGATCTTATCCCGGGCCCGCGTGAGTTCGACCTTGGCGTGTTCGTTCTGCACCAACGCTTCGATCTTGTGGATCACAGCAGCGTGATCAATGACCGTCTTTACAGGCACTGATACGACCGTGGCGGAATCCGCGCGGGCGGTCTCGTGGGGATATTCTATGATCTCCAATAGGCCAGTGATGTAGGCGCGGAGCTCCTCTGCGTTAAAACCCAGTTGCTTCACGGCCGGCACATTTTCCAGATACGTGCCCGCTTCGCTAACAGCGAGGGCCTTGGCATTCGAGAAGGCGAGACGCTTCGCATCTGCAAGGCTGTCGTGGTCCCCCATCCGGTATTCGCCCGTCGCGGTAATGGAATGCACCTCTGCCCGACCTGGGACTGGCAGCGTGCACACCAATAGCAGCAACAAGGAGAGGGTCTGGCGAACCAGCATCATCCTTTCTGACCGGCAGAGCCTCTCCCTTTCCCTTCGCCAGCAGCCCCCTCCGCTTGAGCCACTGAATCTCACTGTCCGCCCCTCCTCTTCCTAGAATTACTTCGCCTGCTGGCGCGTGATCTCCAATTCTCTGAGCCGCTGGGTATAGGGGGCACAATACTCCTTCGCCTTGGGCGGCTCATTCTGATACTTCTCCACGCAGAGGCGATAATCGCGGAGCAACTGGGCCTGTTCTTCTTTGAGGTCGGCGGTAGTCTTCTTGACGCGGTATTCCTCGTAGTACTGGCACCCCACGACGGTACAGAGGATCAGACCGAGCAGAGCTGGCAACAGATCGCGCATCTGTTTCTCCCTCGTAGAGCTAGAGGCAAGAAGCCGGGCGTCTATTAGAGTCAACTTATATACCTCACTGATTATCCCGGTGCGCACGGAATTGCTGCGCCAGTCGCCGTTCATCCAACGCCCGTCGGGAACCTTGAATGGCGGCCTCCTTAGGCCCCACAAAGTCGTGCGTGGCGGCTTCCAGGCATAGGGGAGCAGAGACATTGTACTTTTTTTGTTAGAGTCCCTTCAATGCCTTCGACAATCGCTCGCCCTTGAGGCCCGCCGGCGGCAACTCCCCATCAACATGATCCGAGACTCGTGCGTATGGTGATGGCGTCAAGAGGGTTTGCGGATGAGGCTCCGGAGGAGGTTCTAGAGGAGGCCGAGCTCGCGGTGCAGTGGAACGATGAGCACCACTAGCGAACCTGGCTTGGTCAGGGCGACGCGACCACCCCGCTGACGATCCTGGCGCTCGTCGACCCGGTGTACGACGTCTGATGTCTCAGGCCGTGAGGTCTTTACATGACCACGAAACGTGCTAAAGTTGGTGTGACAGAGAACGAGAACCTGTCCCTGCATGTATTGCGGAGCAGGGGCGACGAGGGAAAGGTAGGTGCACTATGAGGTCGCTGCAGAAGTACGCATTGGCCGTCATCGTGGTGGGCTCGCTGGTGGCGGTACAGGCCGAGGCTGCTGAACAGCGGGTCAACATCCGGCTTGCCGGAAAATTTTGCGAGTTCTATCTGGTCGATGTGGCCAAGGCCTTGAAGCAGGTTCCCGGCGTCACGAAAGTGGATCTTGAAGCGGTGCAAGGCCATGTCGTCGTCACGATGACGGCCGGACAAGTGAACCCGACACAGTTACTGGCCGCGATTCGTCGTGTCAAGGGAGACGGATACTACTGCCAAGGTCAGTTCGCGGGTGAACCTGGCAAGATCGAAGATTGACAGGCTGACACCCGCTGGGAAGCAATGGCCTTCAATTCTCTCTCCCCCTCGGCAGACTTCCCCTGCCCTACAAGGATCCAGTCTGTGCTTGCCTGGATGCGCATCACGCACCGTTAGGGGTTGTCTACTTCTGGTTCGCGATGATCCGAGAAAGCGCGGTTCGCGCCGTGGGTCTTCTCGCTTCCCCTTCCTTCCAGCTTGCTAGCCGATAAGAAATATAGGACAGGCGACTTTTTCAGAAACTCGATGGGAGGCTGGCGGGGGTCGGGCGGCTGGGCTGCGGATGAGGTTCCGGAGGGGGCCCGCACCCCGAGCCTGAAACAGCCCCGGGTTGGATGAGTTTCGCGACTGCCGATTGGCGCCATCAGCGACGGGACGCAACAGCCGCTTTCCTTGACTGGTCCGAGCGCACTTGTATACTTGTTTTAGCATCAGCGTGGAGTCTCACGGCTTAACAGCCGTGGTCCCCACATAGCGTCGCGTAACCCACCGTAGCGTACCCTCCGTCGCCAAGGGCTATGGAGGGTTACCCACCTCGCATTCACCCACGGGGTTGACACCCGTGGTGCTCGCGGAGGCGGGCAGACTCGTAGGAGAAGGCATGCACTGGAATATGGCTGCTGCCGCCGGCGGTAGCGTGGCGTTGATCATCTGTGCTGGTATGGCTCTGTCCAACCCGACTCTGCCACAGTACCGGAAATCTATCTTGACGCCGCTGGCCGAACTGGAGGCCGAGAAGCTGGTCCAGGCTGACCGGCGTGCCATCGAGCAGGAGGCGGCGAAGATCTATGCCGAATTTGCATCCGTACACTACGATGCCCACAAGCTGGACGCGGCAATACTCAAAGAACGTCATCCGATGTTAGGCCCCTGGCTTGTCCACCAAAACGAGGCAGAGGGCCGAACTTTTCCCGAGATGATCGCGCTCTCCAAACAGCGCGCGCTTTCACGCGTGGACTTTACACGCCAAATCGTATCGTCCGGAGCGCTCGGAGACTTAACCATCGGCACGACGCGCACGTCATATGGGCTTTGGTCGACCTTTGCGACCTGTACGGCTGGGAAGGCGCTCATTTATACAGGCGTCGCCGGCATGTTCTATGAGCAGCCCGAAAGTACCTGCCCGGTGAAAGGATCAGGGAAGTAAGTTGGGGAGAGTACTACGACAGAAAAGGGAGATAGGCTGGATTTCTGTGATGGTTAGCGCATGGCTTCCATGAATACTGCGGTCTAGTCCAACCAGTCTTTCTCTTTGAGCTTTCTAGGAAGGTACTTCTTGGTCAGGTACTGAAAGTCCTTGTTGGCGAGTGCGTCCAGTTCGTACTTGAGCCCGCTCGAGAGCATCCGCTTGATTTCCTGCTGCCAGCCCGTTTTCTGGAACCACGCATAGTTGAGCAGCTCGCGGGCGCGGGTGATGTCTTTATCGTTGAGCTTGATGCCCACGTTGCGAGGGAGCCCGTAGCGTTCCGGATCCGCGCTGGAGAGCCCAATGAACTTGGCCTTCGGAATGGCCATGCGCTGACTTTCGAAGGCCAGATTGATCGAACCCTGCTTAATGACCGAGTAAATGTAGTAGCCCCACGGGTCGTTGTCCACGAGGACATAGACGGGAAGCCGCTTTTCTTCATGGAGCCTCCGCGCCAGGCGCCGGACCCCACGGGGCGGCTGGCCGTTTCCGGTCAGGAGAATGCAGTTGTACTTCCGCCAGAACTTGTCTTCTGAGAGGCGGTTCCACTGGGTACCTTTCTCCACGAGGAGGACGAAATCGGCCGTGCATTTCTTGATCTGAAGATATTCCGGCTCCACGATGGAGGGCACCGAATAGCCGCCTTTCCCGAGCTTGGCGCAGTCCACCCGGTCGCCGTCATCAACCAGTACCAGCGACCCGACTACGGAGCCGCCGTTCTCGGCACGCACGTGCAGCTCTTCCCGGAGGGCCTCCAGCGACACCTCAAGGTCCTCGATGACCGGGTCTGATTCATCCTGGGTGTCGAACGTGTTCTCGTGCGAGTCCTTGATCGTGTGCTTGGTCCGATAGTAGATCTCCCTGAGCGAAGTCGTGAGGTCCGCGCGCTGGAGCTCGCAGAGGGCGTCAGCCACGAGGACGGTCTGCATGAACTTCTTGGCCATCCCGACGTTGAAAAACGAGCGGGCCTGTTTCCCTTTGCCCATTTCGATCAAGCCCTTGTGCTCGTTGAACGTGACGTTCGAAAGGGAGCGGACTGGGATCAGGAGCGTGGGATCCTGGCGCCGTTGGGCGGCGGTGATCACCGCGTCGGCCACACCGATGAGCTTCCGCTCGACCGAGCTGCTTTTCGTTCGCTGCGTTTGCGCCATGGTAATTGCTATCTCCTCTTCCGCGTTGCGCGTTTCTTGGGTCTGTCGGCTGCCTTCCTTGCTGTCGTCTTGCGTTGAGGCTTCGGCCTACGCCGACCGACCCGTCGGCCAGAGCCTTTGGGCGCCGTGCCGAAGTCGGCTTCGGCCGACGACGGTCGGTGGACGCGCCGCGTCGGTCTGGCGGCCTTCCTCTTGTCCGTCGCCTGACGCGTGGCCTGCCCACTCACCCGCGCCGGCTCCCCAGCCTCCTCGTCGTCTTCTGTAGCTTCTTTCGGGGGTATGGTCTCAGGTGGCACCTCAGCGATCGGAACCGACACCTCTCCTTCAATGCCCTCCGGGGTGACGATGATCGAGTGCGGAAGGCCTTCCGGGCCACCTCCCTTCTTTCCCAGCAACTCATCGGTCTTCTCGCCGCCGGTCCGCTTCATGGCGATCTTCTGAAGCTGCTCTTTCAGTTTCCCCGTAGGCAATCGGCCCCCCTTGAGGCGATTGCAGGCCTCGACGACTTCCTCGATGTACAGTTCGAAGATGTTGCGCCGCCGGTACTCGCTCTGGGCCCGCTCTCGTCGTTTGAGGAAGGTTCCGAGACGGCGGCCGCATTCACGCAGAGCCAGCGTGATCTCTTTACGGATCTCATCGTAATCGGCGATCGCCTCCTTGGATTCGCTGGTAAACGGAACCCAGACGGAGGCCATATGGACGAGAATCACCATGGGGCCCGCCGGAAGCGCGCTTCTGGACTGAGCCACGCCGTAGTTGCGCCAGGTGGTGTCGAGCACTGACTTGAAGATGGCGCAGGCAGACTGCTGATAGAGCAGCGGCACGCGGTTGGCATAGCGGATCACGCGGGCCAGCTCGTGGTTGCCTTCTTGATCCTCCCCTTCGGCCAGTGGAATCTTCTTCTCTTCCTGGTTTTCCGCCGCCTCTTTCAGCCCCTGGCCGTAGGCCAACCCCGCCTCGATCACGAAGGGGTTCCCGCGGTACACCGCCGGCGGCCGGCTCACTGCCGTATAGAACTCCCCCTTGATTTGCTGATACAGGCCGGAGAGGATGGCCTTTTCGCCGATCGGGGAGAGGCAGTTGGTCGGTGGCGCCATGATCTTTGTGGACTGGATGGCTTTATACAGCGCCTCGGCGGCGTGCCCGTGGATGTCCCGGGGGCGCTTGCGGGGCGAGATCCCCGCCGCCTTGCAGATTTCCTCGGCGAGCCGAGGAGAGACGCGGCTGAAATCCCCGGCCAGGAACCCCGAGAGCCAGTGACTCTTGGTGTCCTGAAGCATCTTCAGCAGCATCCCGAGTTCGATGCCGTAAGGGTGCGGCTTGATCTCGCGTGGCGACGGAGGGAGTTCATGGTACGTCCGGGGATATTCCTTGGTCTCTCCCTCCGGAGTGATGTAGGTGAGCTTGACGTGTGGATTGGTGATGATGGTCTGCTCGATGTACTCGTCCACTGAGGCACGTCCCTTCTGATAGCGGCCCTCGACTTCGATGGTCACCTGGGTTCCACGATGGCTATCCCAGTGAATCTGCTTTTTCTCAAGAATCCGAGGCTCGTTCTTCTTCGTATCGATCTGGACCTCAAAGTAATGGGCGGGCGTCCTCGCGCTAGTGCGGGAGATAATCCGGACTGGTTTGCCTGTTGTCAGCTGACCGTACATGCCGGCGGCTGAGATGCCGATCCCCTGCTGTCCTCGGCTCATGCGCAGCCGATGGAACTTGGACCCGTAGAGGAGCTTCGCGAATATCCGAGGAACCTGTTGGCGGACGATGCCGGGGCCGTAGTCGGTGACCGTAATCCTGAAGCGGCTCGCCTGGCTGGGAGGCGGCGGAGCTTCGCCATTCGAGACGACCTCCAGCTTGACGATCACTTCAGGGAGGATTCCGGCTTCCTCACATGCATCAAGCGCATTATCGACGGCCTCCTTGACGCACGTGAGCAGCGCCTTTCTCGGGTTGTCGAAACCCAAGAGATGCCGGTTCTTGGTGAAGAACTCGGAAACGGAGATCTCCCGCTGGCGAGCCCCCATCTCGACTGCCGAGACGGTCGCCTCAGGTCTGGGAGCACGGGGACTGGGCTGCTGGGGTTCGGGCTTCCTGCTGTCTCTAGACATGTTTTCTTTCGAGTGCGGTCATACAAAGTCTGATGCAGAGAGTCAAGTCTTTACTTTGTATCACGACATCAACGACTCTGTCGCGGATAGTCGAGGTCATCGGGTGGGAGTCAGGCGGCATTGGGGATGAAGTTCCGGATGATGAGGTTGCGGAGGAAGTCGAACCCAAGCTCGCGAGGTGCAGGGGGATGGCTTAGGAGACGTCTGGCAGCATGCGCGGCAGCTATGGAATGCTCTGGTGATCCGTGAAGGCTTGATAGGCTTGGGTGACGGTACCGACAGGTGAAACCTGCATGAGAAAAGGTGTCTCCCAGTCGGCTTCCGTTCCGTCTTGCACGTCCGGTACCAGCACGTGGCGCAGCTGTGCCTCATTCGCCGCGGCCACCTTCAGTGGGACGGCACCGACTGGCCCGATGTGACCGTCCGGTGTGACCGTCCCCGTGATGACCCGATCAGCGGGAATGTCCCCGCCCTTGGCTAGCACCGCCACACTCAGGGCAATCATGGCCGCACAACTTCCTCCGTACATGGTGACGCCTGAATAGGGAAGTGACAACATGACCGTCCAGGAATGAGGGGAGACACCAAGCGCATGGGCGGTGCGATAGATGGCCTCCTCAACAGCCGTTTGCGTCACCAGCGAGAAACGGCCGGGTGTGCTCTTGAATAACACGGCGAGGCCGCCTTCATCACTCCGTTTCTCGAACGACAAGACGAGGTAGACCACCTGACCGGTTGGGTGCATCTCCACCGTGGTGCCCAACACGGGGATGAGCGCGTCGTGAGAGGGGCTTTTCGCCCTGGCCTCCCCGATTGGGAGGATGCAAAGCCCGGCGAGGATCATAATGCACCAGCCCGCGATCGCGAGCTGGTGCACCATCCGAGATCTGCACCTCTGATTATTGATCATCGTCTGAGTCATTCTCTGTGGTTCTCCTCCATGAGCCCCTCTCGCGATGGATTGCCAGAGATCAGGCGCTCAAGGGAACCACTTCTCTCGATTTTCTGGCTCTCTTCGGCGCGACCATCTTGGCTAGCCGGTCACGCAATGAGCTTTGAATCATGCGGTGACGATAGATTTCGGGATCCTCGACATCCCCACAATTCATGCAACGCCAGCCTCTCATCCAGAGGCACCCCATTTCATCCTCCATGTCGATAAAATGATCCACCACCATCAGGCCATTGCATCGGTGACAATTCATTGTGGGCCTCCTTTCAGTGAGGAATCGATTACGTGCCTACCTCACCATCCACTTATGAGCATCTTTGCCATGTCTCTTCTATATCTCTTTCCGCGCTTTACAGACAGGCGGTAAAGTCAGGGAAATACCGTCTGTCAATACTGGATTCGGGGGTAGGAGAATCCCTGAAGGGAGGGTTGTGGCGAACCTGCAGCAAGGAGCAAATAGGCTCCAGCCGCCCACCGGAGGGCTGTTCTTTTAGATTCTCGAACTACTACTTATTGGCCTTCTAATGCTTCTGCTCATGGGGCGGGCTATGGCAGCCATGGAACAGGCGCAGCAACCGGATCCCAGGTTTGTCGCAAATTCACGACAACCTGTTGTGATTAAGTCACGGGCTTCGCGGGCGCAGTGAGGCATCCGCTGTTGCGCAAGTCCTTAAGCAGTCGTGATGACAGGCTCGAACCCTGCGGTAGTTCTCGCTATTCTCGAGTCTCGATTCCGTCGCCCGGCCCAACGGCACATACTTTGCTCAGCAGAGGAGCCATAGGAAGGAGGGACGCTCATGTACAACCCAACTCTCTGGGCTTGGTGGTACCTCATCTTTCTTCTGCCCCCGCTTGCGCTTCTCGTGCTCGTCGTGAAGGATTTGCTGTCGAGGCGCAGGGGCCCGTCGCATTCCCACTCTCACGGACCTGCTCATAGCAAATCCAACGCCGCCTAAGGGCCGAGAGCTGGCGTGAACGCGCTGTCAGCACGCCGTCCTCTTCGCGACCGGTGCGCCCGGTTCAATCAGAGCCGGATGGGGACGGGCGATATTCCTAGAAATTCGACGAGGGGTTGGTGGGCGTCAGCCGGGGCGTTGCGGATGAGGGTCCGAAGGATTCCAGGGGCCTGCTCGCGATGCAATGGAACGGTGAGCACCAGTGGTGGGCCGGGGTTGGTCAGGGAAGGATCACGGACAGGATCGGCCCAATCGAGCCACCTGTCCGTACCCTCCCCACCCAAGACGCATCCTGTCCATTACTGGGCTGCGCCGCTCGCCTTCTTTGTGGCTTTGGACACGCCTAGCAGCATCTGCCCACGCCGATTCTTCTGATAGCAGGACTCATCAGACTCTTTGCAGAAAGGCCGTTCCTTTCCGTAGGAGACGATCGCCAGCCGATTGGCTCCCACGCCAAGCTCAGCAAGATAGTTGCGAGTCGTCTTGGCCCGCTTCTCGCCCAACACAATGTTGTAGGCCTGGGTGCCCCGCTCGTCGGCATGCCCTCCAATTTTGAGGCGGGCGTTGGGGTTTGCTTTGATCCATTCAGCATTCCGCGCCAGCGACTGCATGCCCTCTTCCGTCAGGGACCAGCTGTCAAAGGCAAAGAAGACATCGTTGAGTCCTGCTGTAGCAGCAGCCGCTTGCTCACGGCGAATTTCTGCTTCTTTTTGGCTGCTACGCTCGGACGGCTGCGACTTGGCGACCATGGTTCCCCCGCTCAGTCGCTCCTCGGACGCGGTCTGCCCTGGTTGGAGACGTTCAAACCCTCGCAGTGGACCTCCTTCGGATGAATCAGAGCCTGTCTGAACTGATCTCATGCTGCAAGCTGGTGCGATCAAGAGCATCAGCCCGACCGCGCCCACGAGGCATGGTGTGAGGTAACGAGCATCCATAACTTATACTCCTGGTTGGTGGTTCATATGATTCATCGCCCTCTTTGAACTAATATAGCACCGATATCGCACCGACCGAGGACAGGCCTTCTGAAGCGGAGCACGCGGCAGATCTCATGCATCTTCAGGTACTTGCGCGCCTTGTCTGCCAGCCTCTTTAGTGACTTTTGGCTGTTGGGGAACCGGTTGGAGAGGCTCACAGACAAAATACGGACATGAAACCGAAGGATCCTGGGCAATGCACAATCTCACGATGAATAATGAGCTCAAGATTTTATATCTAGTAACTCACGCAATTTTCTGGCTAGCAGATCAAGCGCAAAGGGCTTTTTTAGCAGTTCTGTCCGCTTCTGATTCGCACCATTGAACGTCGAGGCGTCGGCATTGTCATCACCTGACATGAACAATACCTTTATCCTCGGGTGAAGAGCCACCAAGTGACGGGCCAGTTTTGGCCCATTCAATTTCGGCATCGCGACATCGGTTACGAGGGCGTGAATCCGCCCCTCGTGCCGCTTGCTCATCAGGATGGCTTCCTCCCCGTCCCGCGCCGTCAGCACGGTATAACCGTACAGCTGTAGCCCATACTGCGTCAGGGCTCGAACTCCTAGTTCGTCTTCGACGAGCAGGATCGTCTCCGTACCCTTGAATGACCTGTTCAGGCTCATTGGATTCAGCGCCCCAGGCTCACTGGCGGGACAGATGCCTCCCAATGGGATGAGCAAGAGATAGGCCACTATGCGCTGGGGGAAAATAGGCTCATGAAACGAGGATGGGGTCAGATAGGCGTGGTGCAACCTCGAAGCCTAGGTATGGCGTGCAAAATGGCTGCTGGCACAGCTTACAGGGGTGAATGTACTCCCAGAGGCCGGTCAGAGCGGGATGGTTCCCCCATGAAAAAACCACTTGGGGCGGATCACCGTGGGAATTTGCATTCATCTAGGACTGCAGGGGAACCTGAGTAGCTTCATTCTTTGTTCTTTTTTGTGCGTCAATTTCAGCTTGAGTTGCTCACTTCCCACTGACCCCCCCAGCTGATCTGCTATAATCCGCCCCTCTCTTCGTCATCTTCCAGCAGCAGATCACCCGCTTGGGCAATTTGATGATGACGCCACAGCAACACGATCCGAAACTCGCGCGGACGCTGATCCTGGATGAGCTGTTCGATCTGTCGCTCTACAAAGCCCTCCGCAACATCACGGACCGAGACTCCCAGATGGTGCTGGATGAGCTGATCAGGGTCGAGGCGGAGCACCTGGCCTTCTGGCAACGGTTCTTCGACACCAAGCTCACTGCCCTCGATTTCGGACGCCGCTTCAAGCTCTGGTTCTTTGTGCAGATTTGCCGCATCTTCGGATCAACCGCCGTGCATCTGGTGCTGGAAGCGATCGAGGTCTACGGAGTTCGGAAATACCTGTCGCTC
>VBOJ01000011.1 GCA_005877775.1 Nitrospirota bacterium
ATTGGTCCAGGCGGTCGAGGAAGGCCGGCGGAGTCGTGAGCAGTTGTCGGTCGAGTACGACGGATCGCGAGCCACCGTCCAGCGCCTTGACGAATCGATCCGTGGCGCAGAGCTGCAGATGCTCGCGCTGACCAAGGACGAGGCAGGCCAAGGACAGACGGTCGAGGGCCTGGATAAACGCATCGAGACGATCGGAGCAGAACGGCGCATGGTCGAAGAGGAGCGAGTGCAGCTCGAGGAGGAGATCCGATCCGGTCGAGACCGGCTGGCTAGTCTGATGGAGGAGAAACGAGTTCAGGAAGCCAGCCTTTCGCAACAGGGCTCCGCCCTGGCTCGAATGGAGGAGGAGGGTTTCGAGCTGCAACGCCGTCTGACCGAGGCCCATCTGGCCATTGCGACGCTTCGTGCGCGACGCGAACACGGCGAAGCGGACCTGGCTCGGCTCGTCAAAGAGCAGGAAGAACGGAGCGCGCGCATCCAGGCTCTTGATCAACAGCTCGAAGGTCTCGTGACGGCCACCCAGCAGAGCCAAGCCGCGTGGGATCGGAACGTGACCCAGTGTCAGGAATTGGGTCGTCGCGCCGTCCAGATCCGGGCGGAGTCTGTGTCGGCCCAGGAGACACACATGGGTGACACGGCTTTATCGAGACGAGTGGAGCAAGAGCTGGGCGTGGTCCGAGAGGCCATGGCGTCGAGTCGTGAGGGGCGGACGGCTTTGGAAGTCCGTCGGGCTGAGATCAACACCCAACTGGCCACGCAGGAAGCGACCCTCGCGGGCACCTATCAACTCTCCCTGTCAGCAGCCCTTGCGCAGGAACCGGAGGACGAGGAAAAGGGGCAGATAACCGGAGAGAATGGCAGCGGGGAAGACGTGTCGCGCACCTGTCGAGAGCGACTGCAGGCCCTCCGGGAGCGGCTCGATCGCATGGGGCCCGTCAATCTGGCCGCCATCGGCGAGCACCAGGAGCTGGACGAGCGACACCGCTTCCTGACCACACAGGAAGCGGACCTATCCAACTCCGTTGGGGCGCTGAAAGAAATCATCGCCCGGATCAATCGGACCTCCAAACAGATGTTCATGGAGACCTTCAATGAACTGCAAAGCAAGTTCAATGAGGTGTTCGGCCGACTGTTCCCGGGCGGGCGAGCGGAGCTGGTGATGACCGAGCCGGAGCAGGGCCAGGAGGAAGGAGCTGGGTCCAGTGAAGAACCAGGCGTGGACATTGTCGCCCAGCCGCCGGGCAAGCGTCTGAAGAACATCGCGATGTTGTCCGGTGGAGAGAAAACACTGACTGCCATGGCGCTTATCTTTGCCAGTTTTCTCATCCGGCCGACACCCTTCTGCGTTCTGGACGAGATTGATGCCCCGTTGGATGAAGAAAATATCGGGCGATTTGCCGAGGTCCTGCGAGAGCTGGCCGACGGGGCCCAGTTCATCGTGGTTACCCACAACAAGCGCACGATGGGGGTCGCGGATTCTCTCTTTGGTGTGACGATGGAGGATCCGGGCATCTCGACGCTGGTCTCAGTTCGTCTGGCTGAACTCCAACCGGCCTGATTGTCGCCGGAAGTTCCGACACAGGAAAAGGGTCGTCTTTCCAGGGGTTGAAGCGTCGCTGGCTTGACAGCCTAGGGTCGGTTTGTTATAAACGCGAACGATGAAGTTGTCCGAGGCCGACCGGCTGCATCCTGCCGTGGATAGGCGGTTGTCCCTTCCTTCAGTTGCTTGTCTCGTTGTCCGGTGACATAGAAGACCGTATGAAGCTGATTAAGATCAAGAATCTCATCACCCGTCTGTCCGATAGCCTGTTCGCTTCGGTGCCGGGACGTCTCAAACTGGGTGCCCGGACCGGACTCCTGCCTCCTCTGCGGCTGGTCTCACATAACCCCCGTCTCACTGTTCCACCCGAGGCGACCGCACGACGGGTCGTCGGCGGCTCAATCGGGCAGTCGGAGTCTCTTGATGAGGTCATCCGTCGCAGCCAAGCATGGCTCTTAGGGCGACAACACCCGGTCGAGGGGTTCTGGGTGGCTGAACTGGAAGCCGACAGTACGCTGACCTCCGAATACCTCATGCTGCGGCGGTTTCTGGACCTGGTGGATCCGGATCGGGAATGCAAGGCGGTTCGATACCTGCAGACCACCCAGCTACCAGACGGTGGCTGGCCGATTTATTCCGGCGGGCCGTCCGAAATCAGCGCGTCGGTCAAGGCCTACTTTGCGCTCAAACTGTCGGGCGTCCCGGCGGACGAGTCGTTCATGATCCGAGCGCGAGACGCGATCCTCGCAAAAGGCGGAGTCGTGGCGGCCAACGTGTTCACCAAGATCGCGCTCGCGCTCTTTGATCAGTATGACTGGAGAGGAATCCCGAGCATGCCTCCTGAGATCATGCTCCTCCCCAAACGGTTCGTCTTCAGTCTCTACGCCGTGTCCTATTGGTCCCGGACGGTCTTGATCCCGTTGTTGATCGTCTTCGCGCACAGACCGATCTGTCGTCTTCCTGCGGAACAGGGGATCGAGGAACTCTACCTGGAACCGCGCGCTCGGGTCCGGTATCGGGAGGTCCCCCCGTTCAAAAAGGATGCGGCCTGGTGGACCTGGCGGAATCTGTTCATCACACTGGACTCGATCCTCAAATTGTACGATCGCCTGCCGCTCCAGACTTTACGAAAAGCGGCTGTCACGAAAGCAGCGGACTGGATGTTGGACCATCTCAAGGGAAGTGGGGGGCTTGGCGGCATTTATCCGGCGATGGCCAACTCGATCGTGGCGCTGCGGTGTCTGGGCTACTCGGTTGATCACCCGCTGGTCGTCAAGGCCTTGCGCGAAATCGAAGAGCTGGAAGTCTATGAGGTCGTCAATGAAGGGCGGGGTCAGGTGGAGACTCTCCACCTGCAGCCCTGCTTCTCTCCTGTGTGGGATACGTCCCTGCTGATCAATGCGCTCATCGAGGTGGGGTTCCCTCAGGACCATCCGGCTCTGTTGAAAGCCGCTCGATGGCTGATCTCGTGCCAGACCACCAAGGACGGTGACTGGAAAGTTTCGGCTCCACAGGCGGAGCCGGGGGGATGGTATTTTCAATTCGAAAACGAGATGTATCCGGACATTGATGACACAGCGGTGGTCCTGATGGCATTGGCCAAACTCCGACTGGCGAGCCGTGACGCACAGCACCACTCGATTGCACGAGGGTATCAGTGGGTCATGGCGATGCAGGGTTCGGACGGCGGCTGGGGGGCCTATGACAAGGACAATAATCGGACGGTGTTTAATCTGATTCCGTTCGCCGATCACCGGGCGCTGTTGGATCCGAGCACGGCCGACTTGGCCGGCCGTTGCCTGGAGCTGCTGGGAACGCTCGGCTATGACCGCACCCATGCGGCCGTCGGGCCGGCCTTGCAGTTCCTGCGACAGGAGCAGGAGGCGGATGGCAGTTGGTATGGCCGTTGGGGCGTCAATTACATTTACGGCACTTGGTCGGTCCTGGCCGGGTTGCGGGCAATCGGTGAGGACATGACCATGCCCTACGTGCGGAAGGCGGCGGCGTGGCTGGAATCCAAACAGAATCCTGACGGTGGATGGGGAGAGTCCTGTGTATCCTATGCTGATCCAACGATGGCCGGCGTGGGAGACAGCACGGCGTCCCAGACCGCCTGGGCCCTCATTGGATTGCTCTCTGCGGGAGTCACCGACTCCATCAGCGTGGTCCGTGGCGTGAACTACCTCCTGCGGCATCAGAGGCAGGACGGGTCATGGTTTGAAAACCGGCACACCGGGACCGGCTTCCCCCGCGTGTTCTATCTCCGCTACCACTGGTACTGCCAATATTTTCCACTGTGGGCCCTCGCCATGTATCGCAACCTCAGAACTCGCGGGCAAACCAGAGCTGATGAGTTGCGCCTGAACGCTCGTGAAGCGGGATGTTTCCGATTCCCGAGCTAGGCTCGCAGCGCGTCTGTAGCGTCTCTTGCGTCATTGCGACCGAAGAACGTGAAGCGTTTCTCGTGAAGCGTATCTCGCGAGATACGAGACTTCGGCGAGCTCAGTCGAGCCGCGACGAGAGTCGAACGACGCTAGCGTCGCGATAGACGCCGCACGCTAGAGACGCCAATGACGCGATAGACGCTATAGACGCGACGACGCGAGTGGCTCTGCACGCTATAGACGCTCCCGCCGTTAGCTATTCGCTGAAGTGATGAAACAGGTCGGAATCTTCACGGCAACCAGGTGGGAACTCAACGCTGTCCGTGGGGCGATTCAGGTCGACGGAGAGCGACGCCTGGCTGGTTCCCGCTGCGTGATCGGCCGACGGGGGAACTGCCGGCTCTGGCTGTATCAGATGGGGGTGGGACTCGAGAGGGCCCGTGCGGTCTGCCGCGTCGCCATGCGGTCCCAGCCGTTGGACCTGGCGGTCTCATCCGGCTTCGCCGGTGCGCTGGCGTCGTGCCGGATCGGTGAGTTGTTGATCGGCACGGATGTCATCATGTATGAGGACAGGGTCTGTGCACCCGACCCACGCGAGGCCGTTGCCTGTTCACCGGAATTCAGCGCCGTCGCGATCAAGGCAGCCTGTGGGACGAATGTGACAGCCCGCGCCGGTCGGTTCGTGACGGTCCCGCGGATCCTCTGGCGGGCTTGTGAAAAAGGAGAGGTGGCTGCGGCCACCGGGGCCGTAGGGCTTGATATGGAGAGTGTTGCCGTCGGTGCGACCGCGCGCGAGCAGCAGGTCCCCTTCGTCATCATTCGCGCGGTGTCCGACCTGCTGGACGAAGATTTGCCTCTCGACTTCAATCTCTTTCTCACGCCGGCCGATTGGCTTCGTGGCGCGCTTACGTGTCTCGCTCACCCTTCCTGTGTCGTCGGCCTGCTCCGTCTTCGCGCGCAGAGCCTCGTTGCCTCTGAACGGATCACGACTTTCTTTGGAAGGTTTTTGGATGATCTTGCATAGGATTGCTTCGGGCAGGCGGGCCCATTGGTGTTGATCGGGCTCCTCGCGCGCATCGGCCGCGTGACTCTGTTCGTGATCCAGGAGACGGGACGGATGCTCATCTTCTTGGTGGCGACGTTCGCGTGGCTCTTCAGGCCCCCCCTTCGGCCGTTCCAGATCTTCAAACAACTCCATTTCATCGGGTATAAATCCACCTTCGTCGTCGTCCTCACTGCGGCCTTCACTGGGATGGTGTTGGGCCTGCAAGGCTACTATACACTGAGGAAATTCGGTTCGGAGGCCGTGCTGGGCTCGGTGGTCGCTCTGAGCTTGATCCGCGAACTTGGGCCGGTCCTGGCCTCCCTTATGGTGACGGCGCGCGCTGGGTCGGCCATGACGGCCGAGATCGGTATCATGCGGATTACGGAACAGATCGACGCGCTGGACACCATGGCGATCAATTCCCTGCAGTACCTGATCTCTCCGAAACTTGTCGCGGGACTGATCGGAGTGCCACTCCTCGTGGCCATGGCCGATGTGGTGGGCATTTACGGGGGCTATCTGGTCGGCGTGGATCTGCTGGGAGGCAATCCGGGAGCCTATTGGAGTTCCATCGAGTCCGCCGTGGAGTGGAAAGACGTGTACGGCGGCATCTTGAAATCGATCAGTTTTGGACTGATTGTGAGTTGGATCTGCTGCTATAAAGGCTATCACACCAGAATGAGTGCCGAAGGATTGGGAACGGCCACGACTGAAGCGGTGGTGCTGTCGTCGGTGCTGATCCTCATTTGGGATTATGTTTTGACGTCGGTACTCTTGTGAGGCTATGGGCAATGGGTGATGGGCGATGGGGGGGAGTCTGGCTGGGTTCTGTGCCCATCGCCCATCGCCTATAGCCTCTTGCCTACTCCAGGTATGATCAAACTGGTCGGAGTGGAAAAAACGCTGGGTGGGCAACCGGTCTTGCGCGGGGTGGATCTGACCATTCCCAAGGGGAAACTCACGACCATCATTGGTCCGAGCGGCGAGGGCAAGAGCGTGCTGCTCAAACATATGATCGGCCTGTTGCAGCCGGACCGTGGCGAGGTGTGGGTCGATGGCATGGAGATCTCGCACCTGAGGGGAAAGGCGCTCAACGAGGTGCGCAAACGGTTCGCGATGCTCTTCCAGAGCGCGGCGCTGTTCGATTCCTTGACTGTCTTTGAGAACGTGGCCTTTCCGCTTCGGGAGAAGTCGAGGCTGCCGGAAACTGAAGTGGCCAGACGGGTCGAAGAAAAACTGGAACAGGTGGGCCTGTCCGGCATGGGGCATAAGTTTCCGGCCGAGCTCAGCGGCGGGATGAAGAAACGGGCAGGATTAGCGCGGGCGCTTGTGATGGAACCGGAGATCATCCTGTTCGATGAACCGACCACAGGGCTGGATCCGCTGATGGCCAGGACCATTCATGATCTGATTGTGGCCATGCACCGGACCTTTGGATTCACGGCAGTGATGGTAAGCCACGAGATTCCTGAAATTTTCTCCATTTCGGATTGGGTGGCGATGTTGAAGGATGGCAAAATCGTGGCGATGGCCCCGTCGGCGGACTTCCAAAAAATTAGCGATCCGGCCGTCCGCGAATTTATTTCAGCAGGTGGCACGGTATCGCTCACCTCTTCATGTCCGGGGAGCTGATATGGAAAAAGCCAAATTAGAACTTGTCGTCGGTGTCTTTGTGTTGATCGGGCTTGTTTGTCTCGGATACCTGTCGATTAAGCTGGGCAAGCTGGAGCTGATTGGAGGGCAATTCTACGAAGTTGAGGCGGAGTTTGACTCGGTCTCAGGGCTGAAGCCGGGGGCAGCAGTGGAGATTGCAGGTGTGGAGGTGGGACGAGTGAAGGCAATCAAGCTCAAAGAGGATCGGGGCGTGGTGACGCTGTCGATCCGTAATGACGTCAAACTCTTCAGCGACACCATGGCGTCGATCAAGACCCGTGGGATCATTGGAGAGAAGTTTGTCTCGTTGTCGCCCGGCGGGGGAGGGGAGCCGCTTCACGCAGGGAGCAAGATCAGGGATACCGAGTCAGGACTGAATCTGGAAGAACTGGTCAGCCAGTACATTCACGGCAAGGTGAACTAACGCTGATGCCGACCCTGAGCCAGGAGATCGAGCTGGAACAGGGACCTGAGTGCCAGGCGTGAGAGAGAAAGGGACCCAGAGCATGCACGAGACAGGCGACCTGAAACGGCGACAGAAGTTGCACGGCGATTGTCGGATGGTCGGGTCGCTTCTCCTGGCTGTCGGGACCGGCCTGGCTGCCATCATCCTGCTGACTGTGGGAGCCTCGCCGGCAGCCGCTGGCGCGGCCAGCGACTCGGTGAGGAGCACGATCAATGAGGTGATCGGCATCCTTGAGAACCAGGAGCTGAAGAAGCCTGAGCGTGCCGAGGAACGTCGACGCCTGCTCGAAAAGACCATTGGTGCGCGGTTCAACTATGAGGAAATGGCTAAGCGGACTCTGGGAGCACATTGGGCAAAACTCAATGACGCTGAACGGCGGGAGTTTGTCGAACTCTTCACGTCGCTCTTGTCCAATACCTACGCCGACAAGATCACCGGGTATTCCGGCGAGCAAGTGCAGTATCTCAATGAGCGGCTTGAGGGGGACTATGCCGAGGTGCGCACCAAGAGCGTGTCGGGGAAGGCCGAGATCCCGCTGGATTACCGGCTGCTGAAGCAGTCCGGCGATTGGCGCGTGTATGACGTCATTGTGGACGGGGTCAGCCTGGTCAACAACTATCGGGGACAGTTCACGAAGATCCTCCGTACTTCCTCCTTCGCGGATCTCCTAGAACAGCTACGGAAAAAGTCTGACAAGATCAAGTCTCCCTAGGCGGTGTCCTGAGCGTCATGATGCCCGCGCGCCGTCGCACCGCCCTGGTTCTCCTCTTCCTTGGGGCGGTTGTTCTGCCTTCCGTCGAGAGCGGCGTGCGCGCGGAGGTGCAGTATTTTCCGATCCCTTCTGTCTCCACGACCCGCAATGACGGCAGTTCCGCCGGACTCATCGTCCCGAACCTGATTACCGATCAGGGCGGGGACCTCAAATACATTGTCGCGCCCCTCTTCGTGGTGAACACGATTGTCGGTGCTCAGGGGGCGCTGAACATCTTCAAGTATGAGCCGGGAGGGCGGGAGTTTCGGTTTATCGGCTCGTTCAGCGAGAAGATTGAGCGGAAACTGTTGTTCACCTATATCGATCCGGCCTTCAGTAATGGCCGGTATTCCATCAGTTTCGGGGCGTCGTTCTTCAAGAATGCCACCGCCCGCTTTTTCGGGATCAGCCAGCAAACGACCCTGGAGGATGAAACCAATTACACGGCCAGAGAATTCCGTGCCTATTGGAAGTTCGGCGTGTACATGAACGAGGTGACGCAGATCGCCGTGGGCCAGCGTTACCGAGAGATGCGTCTCCAGCGTGGGGCTACCGACCTGCCATTCACATTGGAACGGTTTACAACCGACGGCGTCCAGGGCGCGTCTATTCTGGGGCATCGCCTCACCT
>VBOJ01000293.1 GCA_005877775.1 Nitrospirota bacterium
CAAAGAGGCGTCCTGGGCAACGACCCGATGACAGGGTATGACGATGGGCACGGGATTGGCCCCCAGGGCGTGCCCCACCGCCCGCGCATAGCCTGCCCCACCGACTCGAAGTGCCACCCATTTGTACGATCGGACGCGTCCATACGGGATGCGGAGGATCGCTCGCCAGACCCGACGCTGGAATGCGGACCCTCCGGACAGGTCAATCGGAAAGTCCAGTTCACGCCGTTTCCCCTCAAGAAAAGCGATTAATTGTGCGCGAGCCTCCTCCACAAGAATCGTCAGGCGTGAAGGGGACCCGTTGCATTCCCCGGAGCAATGGGTCCCCGGCGTCAGGCGAGACGGTGTCCCCTTACGCCTCACCCCTAACGACTCACGGTAGAGTGTCGCCTCGACCGCGCGGCGCGAGACACGCGGCAGGACGATCCGACACACTCCAGCACGGGCGCCTGTTGCAGAGACTACAGTCCCCATCCAGCCCCACGGAGTCTTGAATACCGAACAGACGTGAGGTGTCAGGCGTGAGGCGTCAGGTGATCGCCCATGCCGTACGCTGCTTCTCCTCACACCTAACCCCTTACGCCTCACGCTTCACGTTCGTCCGCCGGCGGACGATTCCCCAGAGCACGTCCAGTTCTTCGGAGTGCATCAGCGCGTGGGCACCAAAATATCCGGTGACGCTCAATCCGATGGCCACGATCAGCATGACCGCCTTGGCGGTCCACTGCTCCGGCCTGGTCCAGACGGCAAGCCCGCTCACCCACAGGCAAGCCAGGACGACCGGCACGGAGGCCGTTAGGACACGGGCAGCCGACTTCCCAACCGACAGCCAGTCCACCCCGCCCAGCCGGCGGTTGAGGACGCCGATCAGCGTTCCGCCGTTCAGCATCGCCGCCAGCGCCGTGGCCAGGGCCAAACCGGCGTGCTGGAGCGGCCCCATCAAGAGAAACGACAGGGCAAGGTTGGCCAACACCGCACCCACCGCCGCCAACGCCGGAGTCCTGGTATCCTGTAGCGAGTAGAAGGCCGCAACGACGATCCGGACACCAGCAAAGGCCCAGAGGCCCACCGCGTAGCAGAGCACCGCCGTGGCCGTGGCAGCCGTGTCCGCCGCCGTGAAGGAGCCGTGCTCGAAGAACAGGTGCACGATCGGCTGCCTCAACAGAATGAGACCCAGCATCGCAGGAAGGATGATGAACAGGATCATGCGCAGGCCGAACCCCAGCGTGGTCCGCAATTCGTCCAGCGCTCCTCTGGAGGCCTGCGCCGACAGGGTAGGCAGAATAGCCGTGGCCAAGGCCCCCCCGAAGATGCCCAGCGGAAATTGAATCAGTCGCATCCCGTAAAACAGGTAGGTAGGCCCGCCAGCAAAGAAGGAGGCCAGGATCGTGCTGACGGTGATATTGACCTGCGTGACCGACAGCCCGATCAGCGACGGCACCATCAACGAGCCGATGCGCCGCACGCCGGGGTGGCCCGGCTCAAACCGCAAGCCGAACAGCATGCCACGGAGACTGAGCCCCGGCAATTGCATGGCAAATTGCGCCGCACCGCCGGCCACGACGCCGATCGCAACCCCCAGGATCGGCTCCGGCAACGTTGGAGAAAGAAACAGCGCGCAGCCGATGATGAAAACATTGAAAAAGACCGGCGACAGGGCCGGCGCGGCAAAGGCGCGTAGCGAGTTCAGGACCCCCATGGCCAGCGCCGCCAGGCTGATGAACAACAGGTACGGGAACATGATCCGGGTCAGCAGCGCGGTCAACGCCAGTTTGGCCGTATCATCGTGGAAACCCGGCGCGAGCACCCAGACGATGCCCGGTGCAGCCAGGATGCCGAGGAGCGTAATCACGGTGACAAGCGTCAGTAGCGTGGTGAACATGGCGCTGGCCAGTTCCCACGCATCCCGCTTGGTGCGCCGCATATGGTACTCGGTGAAGACGGGAATGAAGGCCGACGACATCGAGCCCTCCGCAAAGAGCTCGCGGAGCAGGTTGGGGATGCGATAGGCGACAAAGAAGGCGTCCGCGGCTGGCGTGGCACCGAAGAGGCGGGCGAGAACCATGTCGCGGATGAAGCCGAGAACGCGACTGGACAATGTTGCCGCGCCGATTAGCCCGGCCGCCTTTATGACCGAACGGTTTTCGTCCTGAGCTTGGGCGGATGAGCTGGGCAGGATCACAGGATCGGACATTGCGGCGGATTCTAGCGGAACCAGACGGGGCCGTCTACCGGGAGGAGGGAGGACATGCTAAGGTAGCGCCGGCGTTCCAAACTGAGAGGGTTGTTAATGTCGCTTGAGCCGTCTTC
>VBOJ01000012.1 GCA_005877775.1 Nitrospirota bacterium
TCCATCTCGATTCCCAGATGGTCAAAGAGGCTTTCTTCCTTATCGTAGAAGTGGATCCGGTTGGTCTGCTCAGGAAGCACGCGGTGGACAAAATCCTTCACCGCCTCATATTCCTCCTTGGAGTCAATGACCAAGCGTTCCACCCTCTTGGTAAAGAGATCACGAACGACGCGGAACGTCAACGTCAGATCACTGTGCAGCAGGCTCGGCGCCGGCAATTCCTCACGCTTTTTCAAGGCATCCTGCCAGAGGACGTTCAAGAACTCGACATCGGATCGGAGATCGTCTTCCTTCACGCCCTCGCTCACCGTCCTGACGATGTAGCCGTAGCCGGGCCGGCGCAACCGCTTCATGATCTCTTTCAGCCGAGCTCGCTCTTCGTCCTTCGGAATCCTCCGCGACACGCCGATGTGCTCCACGTTGGGCATAAAGACCAGCGACCGCCCCGGCAGGGAGACATACGTCGTGACTCGTGGCCCCTTGGTCCCGATCGGTCCCTTTGAGATCTGTACCATGAGCTCCTGGCCTTCCTGCAGGAGTTGTTCGATAGGACGTGTGGTTTGGCGACGAGGCCGCGGCACCTCGGGACCCTTGTCATCCTCATCGCTGTCCACAAGAGTATCACCGGGCTCCGTGTCCATGGAGAGGTCAGAGACGTGGAGGAACGCGGCCCGTTCCAACCCAATGTCGACGAAAGCCGCCTGCATGCCGGGCAACACCTTCACCACTTTACCTTTGTAAATGTTCCCGACAAAGTCCTGCCGCTTGGCCCGATCGACGTACAGATCCGTCACGACACCGTTGTCCAAGACGGCCACGCGGGTTTCTTCCCGCGTGATGCTGATGGCAATTTCCTGCCCCATGTTCGCTCCTCGCAGTCCGGGCTGCCGCCTCGGTTGCTCCGCTCCGTGAGCTGTCGTGTCGGGAACGTGATCGCTCCCGGAGGGCCTACTTAGCGACAACGACCCCCGCCGCTCCCGCGGACTGCTCCGTCACAATGTGATCGGTCAAGAACCGTGATTGTTCGCGAGGGGCGATGGACCTGAGGCTCCGGCCCGTCGCCGCTCCCCCGCCCGCGCCGCTCGCCCTTATGATCATGTTAATAAAACAGCGTCAGGCGTCTCCGCTTGATATTCAGCAAGAGCCCAAGGGCCGCCATCGCCGTCACCGTCGCACTGCCGCCGTAGCTCATCAGGGGCAGCGGGATGCCGACGATCGGGAACATGCCCGCGGTCATGCCGATATTCACCACCACACAGAAGCAGATCATCGCGATGATCCCGGCCGCCAACAAGGCACCGAGCATGTCCTTGGCCGTGTATGCAATCTCCAGCGACAGAATGATCAATCCAACGAAAAGAGCCAGCAGCACTAGGACCCCCAGAAATCCCCACTCTTCGGCGAATACCGCAAAGACAAAGTCGGTGTGTCCCTCCGGCAAAAACTTGAGTTGACTCTGTGTCCCGCCGTACAAGCCCTTTCCCAGGAGCTCCCCCGACCCAATGGCGATGCGCGACTGCAGCGCATGGTACCCCTTTCCGCCGGGATCATAGGTGGGATCAACAAAGGCCATGATCCGCTGTTGCTGGTAGTCGTGGAGCGACCCCCACATCCCCTCCCACGCGAACGGAAACAGCATGAGCGAAAAGAGCAGAATAATGCCCAAGGCCTTGGACCGCACCCCCACCACCAGCAGCATCGCTGCGTAAATCGCCAGAAAACTGAGTCCGCTGCCAAGATCAGGCTGTTTGAGGATCAGGAAGAGACCCGGCATCATGATCAGGCAAGGCAACACAACCCGTTGCATCCACCCCTCGCGGGGAGCCCTCGCGTAGTAGCTGGCCAGTACAAGGATCAGGACCAGCTTTGCGAACTCAGAGGGCTGAAACGCAAAGGGACCGACGGGGATCCACCGCTGTGCGCCGCGGCTCGTCTTTCCCGTGATCAAGACCACGACCAGCAACGCCAGCACGATCACATAGAGGGTGTACGACACTCGAGCAATCTGGTGATAGTCGAACAGGAGCATGATCGTAAAGGCCGCGCACCCGATCAGGACCCAGATCACCTGCTTGACGTATAGAGGAAGACCATCTCCAGGCTGGGCATAGGTCACGCTGTAAATGGACAGCACGCCAATTGCCAGGATGGCACAGACGACAGCCACAAACCGCCACTCGAAACTATCGAACTGCCGGTTGTCCAGCACGCGGTCAATCATGGGGGGTCCTGCATCCTCAGCGTGGTCAAGATAGGCCCTGCCTCCGATCCCGATTGGACGACTCGAGGTTCGTAGGGCGTCAGTTTCACGAAGGCCTCGATCATCTGTTTGGCCAGCGGCGCCGCTGCCGACCCTCCATGCCCCATGTGTTCGACCAGGATCGTCACCGCGATCCGCGGGGCTTCGACTGGCGCGTACGAGATGAACCAGGCATGGTCCCTGAACTTCTTCGGAATATTTTTCTCTGTTCCCAACCGAAGCGATGCGGCTTGCGCTGTACCGGTCTTCCCGGCAATGGCCACCAGTGAGGAGTGGGCGCTCTTCGCAGTTCCCTCAGTCACCACGTCGGCGAGCGCATTCCGAATGATCGCCAGCGTTTCGGGCTTGATGTTCAGCCGGTTCAGCGGCATGCTCGGCAATTCCATCACACGCCCAGTCGCGCGATCCATCACCGCCCTGACTAGTCTGGGCCGAACCGGGACGCCGTTGTTGGCCACCGTCGCGGTGAGAGAGGCCATTTGGATCGGTGTCACGGTCACAAATCCCTGGCCGATGGAAGCGGAAATAGTCTCGCCCGGCAACCATTGTTCGCCTCGAACCTTTTGCTTCCAGTCAGTCGATGGGACGATCCCGAGCCGCTCGGATGGAAGCTCGATGCCGGTCGGGCTGCCGAGGCCAAACAGTTTCGCATAGGAGGCGATGGTATCGATCCCCATTCGTTGGCCAGCCGTATAAAAAAACACATCGCACGACTGCACCAGCGCCTGGGTCACGTCCATCAGCCCGTGCCCGCCAGCCTTCCAGTCCCGGTAGAAGCGCCGCCCAAACTGATAGCCGCCCGCGCATCGGATCTGCGTGGAGGGTTCGACCGTCTTGGTCTCGAGCGCCGCAGCAGCCATGGCGATCTTGAATGTTGAACCGGGCGGATACTGTCCTTGCGTCGCCCGATTGGTCAGCGGACGCCCCTCATGCTGGACGACCTCCTCCCACTGCTTGGCAGTCAGTTCCCGCGAGAGCACGTTCGGATCAAAGGCGGGCCTGCTTGCCAACGCCAGCACCTCTCCGGTCTTCGGGTCGAGGGCCACAATGGCGCCAGCCTCGTCACCCAACAAGTCCTCCGCCAGCTTTTGGAGGCGAAGGTCGATGGTGAGATACAGGTCATCCCCAGCCCGCGGCTTCTCCACCGAAACCGTCCGTTTCTCGTGTCCCAGCGCGTCCGCTTCAATCAGCTTCTGCCCTGCGCGCCCCCTCAGGAAACGGTCATAGGTGTTCTCAACCCCATACTGGCCCACGATGCTGCCCTGATGGAGATCCACATACTCAGCCTGCTCCAGTTGATCCGCTGACACCTCTCCGACATACCCAACCACATGCGAGGCTGTCAGTCCAGTCGGAAAATTCCGCTGAGATTCCGCCTGAATCATCACGCCAGGAAGATCCAGCCGATGAGATTCAATCAGCGCTGCCTCCCGCAGCGTCAAACGGTCCTTGACTTTCCTCTGCACCAGTTTGGTACTTCGCTCGGACAGTTTTTTCCGAAGCCTGACCTCATCGAGCCTCACCAGCTTCATGAGCTTCCGGGTCAGATCCTCGCGGTCCTTGACGTCTTCAAGGGTGACATAGAGGCTGAAGCTCGGAACGTTGTTCGCCAGCAGCACGCCGTTACGGTCATAGATCAGACCGCGGGCTGGTTCCAAGACGATCGAGCGGGTGAGATTGGTCTGGGAGAGATCGCGATAATACGGACCCTCGCGGATCTGGAGATGCCAGAGGCGAAGAGTCACCAGCCCGACCACCAGCAACAACCCGATCTTCAGGATGGTCAGACGCCGTTGCAGCTCGCCCAACTCATCCCCTAGAATTCCCTGTTCACTCATCAGGACATCGCCTCTCGTGGCTGCGAGGGAGGTCCCAGCCAAATCCCGATCAACGTATCAGTGATCCCAAGCCAGTTGGCCCTTCCAGGATCGCTCGCTGTCTTCGGACACGCTTCGCCAATAGCCAGTACAGTCCCGCACCCAGGGCCGCATCCCACATCGCTTGGGGCAGCAGCACTGCTCGAACGGCAAATGAGGCATCCCTAAATCCTGCCGGTCCCACGGTTAGGAGGAAGACTGTCCCGGACATCAACGACAGCCCCAGGATGCCAGCCAGCGCGGTGAGCGTCGTGGCGTTCGCCACATACCTGCCTGCCACCCCACCAAGAAACCCGACAGACCCTTTGGTCACGAGATTGAGCCAGAGCACTCCCGCTGAGAAGAGATCCTGGACAAAACCCATGGCCAATCCCAGCAGGAACCCCTCGCGCACACCGGTGAAAAATCCCACCAGGATCGCGGCAACCAGACACAGATCGGGCCGTATGCCGCCCACACTGACATGACTAAGAACAGTCGTCTGGATCGGCACCAGGCCGAATACGAGGGTCAGATAGAGCAGCCGTTTCAAGGCTTCCTCTGCTGAGGCGGTTGGGTCTGCAACGACGCCGCATCCGAGTCGGCCTCCTCCCGCGGCGCGGTGATGATCACCACCTCTTCAAGCCTGGTCAAATCCGCGTCCGGGACGATGTCGCCAGACTGGAACAGATCGCCCTCCATCTTGTCGATACTCGTGATCACTCCGATGGGAAGTCCTCTCGGAAAGCCGCCGGTGAGTCCCGAGGTGACGACTCGATCCCCAGCCCGAACGGTAGAAAGGAGGGGAAGATATTTCACCCGCGCGAGCCCCTGAGCCGTTCCCTCCACGATGCCTTCATCCCTGGTCCGCTGGATCAGCCCCGTGATCGCATTATTGGGATCAGTGACAAGCAGCACCATCGAGGCAGATCGGGTGGTTTTCACCACGCGCCCCACCACTCCGGCCGGAGTGATGACCCCCATTTCGACTCGAACCCCATCCACGTCGCCCTTGTTCACCACGACCGCGCGGTACCAGTTGGTCGTCTCACGGCCGATCACTTGCGCCGCAACGGTCTGCGATCTAGCCCGCCCCTTAAACTCCAGCAAGGCCGTCAGACGCTGACTGGCTGATGCAGCTTCCTGAAGCCGACCATTCTGATGTTGCAACAACTCGATCTCACGACGCAGCCGGAGGTTCTCTTCGTGAACCTCATGCAACGCGACATATCCTTCCCACATATCCCGTAGGCTGCGGTCCAATGCGGCCAGGGCCTCGATTGGGAGGGTCACGATCGGCGCGAGCGGCACCCCGATGTGTTGCAGCAGTCTCTGGCTCTGTGTGGGGAGCACGAGAAGAGCCGAGAGAAGGAGGGCCACCAGGACCAGTGTCACCCGCCTTGTTCCGGATGTAGAACGAAACATGGCCATCCGCACAGGGGATGGGATCCTTAGTGGGAGGTTCTGGCCCGAGACATCACCGAGACCCTACTCAGGAGGTCCAGTTCGTCCAGGAGCTTCCCGACCCCCAGCACCACCGAGGTCAAGGGATCATCTACCGTGATGATTGGCAGATTGGTTTCCTCTCGAAACCGCGTATCCATGCCTTTCAACAGGGACCCTCCACCGGTCAGCACAATGCCGCGGTCGATGATATCGCCAGCCAACTCTGGGGGGGTGTTCTCCAACGCCACCTTGATCGCATTGACGATCGTGCCGATGGGCTCCTGCAGAGCTTCCCGAACCTCGGCATCGTCTATCACCAACGTCCGGGGAATCCCTGAGATCAGATCCCGCCCTTTGATCATCATCGTTTTCCTCTCTTCGAACGGATAGGCCGACCCGATCTCGACCTTGACGCGTTCGGCCATGTGTTCTCCGATCAGGAGATTGTATTTCTTTTTCACGTAATTCATGATCGCTTCGTCCATGCGGTCTCCCGCCACCTTGACAGACTCGCTATAGACGATACCTCCGAGCGAGATGACCGCGATATCGGTCGTGCCTCCGCCGATATCCACGACCATGTTGCCGGACGGCTCCGTGATCGGGAGCCCGGCCCCGATGGCTGCCGCGACGGGCTCTTCGATGAGATAGACCTCGCGGGCCCCTGCCAAATCGGCAGAATCTTTCACGGCGCGCTGTTCCACCTGTGTGATCCGCGACGGCACCCCGATAATGATGCGCGGTCTCACGAATGCGCTCCGGTTGTGGGCTTTCGTGATGAAATACCGCAGCATCTTTTCGGCCATCTCGAAGTCCGCGATGACTCCCTCTTTCATCGGCCGGATCGCCACAATATGGCCAGGAGTGCGGCCTAGCATTTTCTTGGCTTCCATCCCGACGGCCACAACCTTTTCCGTTTTCTTCTCGACCGCGACGACAGAGGGCTCGTTCAGCACGATGCCTTTCCCGCGGACGTAGACCAAGGTGGTCGCAGTCCCCAGGTCGATCGCCAGATCATTCGAGAACCATCCTAAAACATCCGCTGCAAGTCCCACCTTTCGTCTCCCTTCCTCACGACACGAGATGTGGGCCCCACCGTCCCGCCGAACACAGTCGAACCCGGTCAGTCGCGCAGGTCGAGCTGGCCGGCATCCAACACCTGCGTGTGCGCAATTTCATCTCCCAGCCGGAGGCCCCGATCGTTTCCGATGATCAAGAGGGCTTCGAACCCCGCGATCGAGGCAGCCGCCGCCCACCCCAGATAGGGAACCGGAAACAGAAGATATGCCGCTGCGAGGGGCAGGTTCCTAACAATGGACTCCTTGAAACCGCAGGCTGTCTGCGCGCGGGGGACGACAGTCTGCAAACCGATCAGCCGCTTGCCGAGGCTTTGCCCCCCGGAAAATCCATCGGCGATCAACACATAAGCCAGCCCCGCTAACCATCCGACCGGGGGAACAACCGTCCCAACTCCAGCGACGATGAGGAGGTCCACAAACTTCGAGAGAAACCGGTTGAGTACATGCGCTTTGGGATAGACCTCTGCCCCCAAAGGGTTTAGTCCCCAACCCTCCTCCGCCAAACGCTTTCCTCACAATTATTTGACGAGTATAGCAAATTTGTCGGCACATCACAAACTTATGACCGCTCCGGTCCAACCAACCCGCACAGGGCTCGTCGCGGTTCGTAAGAACCGGCCGGCTCACCGACTCATCACCCATCGCTCCTGTAATTTTGATGCGACGGGTGAACCGTCGCGCCGTACGCCCTTGTCTTCACGCACCCGCGCCAGGTACAATTCTTTCGTCTGGTTGAGTCACGGAGAACCGGCATGATCAAGCTGATGCGGGAAGGCGCGCACAAGTACCCCTGGCTGTTGAAATCTCTGATGGGGATCCTGGCTATCGCGTTTGTCATTACCATGGGCTGGTGGGGGTTCGGGGAGCAGCAAACCGACGCCGTGGCCTCGGTCGGAAACCTGAACGTCACCCGTGACGAGTATCGGCGCGCCTACGAAAATACCTACCGATTCTACAAAGAAAAAGTGCAAGGGGACTTCAAGGAAGAAGCGTTGAAACAGTTTGTTGTTGATGGACTGGTCGAAAACAAACTCTGGATACTTGCGGCCAAGGAGATGGGCTTGACCGTCACGGCCGACGAACTGCGCGACGACATTGTGCAACGTGACGACTTTCGTCGGAACGGCAAGTTCGATCCCGAGCTGTACCGTCGCGTGCTGGCGGCTAATCGCCTGACCCCATCGCTCTTTGAGTCGCTCCATGCCAATGAGCTGTTAGGTGATAAGGCCCGAACGGTCGTCCGCGACTCAGTGGCGCTCGCACCGGCTGAAATCGTGGAAGCCCAAGCCCTCATGGCTCGTCTGACTCCAGCTGGGTCTAAGTCCGGCAACTCGGCCAATGAAAGGATTTTGCAGGATGTGCTGCTCCAGAAGCAGCAGCGCGCCTTGGCAGCCTACAAGGAGTCCATGAGGGCGACGGTCCCGATTCAGATCCACAAGGAACTGCTCTAGATTACAGCGAATAGCGAGCAGCGAACAGCTGGGGTCGCTTGCTTCTTGTTGCTAGCCATGCGCTATTAGCTCAATAAATCAGCATCGCATCCCCGTAGCTGTAGAACCGGTAGCGTTCCTTGATCGCTTCTTCATACGCCGCCCTGAGGCGTTCGACACCAGTCATTGCCGACACGAGCATGAGCAGGGTCGTCCGTGGCAGGTGGAAGTTCGTGAGGAGTGCGTCAACAACCTTGAATCGGTAACCCGGCGTGATGTAGAGCCTCGTCTCCCCACGCAGAGGGAACACGGTGCCATCAGGCTGTGCGGCGGACTCCAAGGCTCGGACGACGGTGGTCCCGACTGCGACGATCCGCCCGCCTTGTTGCTTGGCTCGGGCGATCGCGGCGATGGCCTCCGTTGGCACTTCAATCTGCTCCCCGCCCATTCGATGCTCCTCAATGCGCTCCGTCAAGACCGGACGGAAGGTTGACGGTCCCACATGCAGAGTCACGGCGGCCAGT
>VBOJ01000295.1 GCA_005877775.1 Nitrospirota bacterium
TCACGGCCGACAGCTTAGCCTATCTCAGCCTGGAGGGCATGCTGAAAGCCTCTCCCGGCAGTCCAGACCACTATTGCAACGCCTGTTTCACCGAGCGCTACCCCATCCCGTTCACCAAGGCCGAGGAGATGCAATTAGGGCTCTTCGAGTCTGCCCCCTGACAAAAGCGTCATTTGTCATTGGTCATTCGTGAAGAGCGGCTTTGTTTTCCTGCCCGTTCACGATTGGCGACTGGCGGATGACGATTGACGGGGCTTCGCACCGCTGTTGCCCCCGAAAATTTCCCCGTGCTAGGATAGCTCTGTGAACAGTGCTGAGTGTCTTAGTTTCAAATCGAACTCAACACTCATAACTCAAAACTCACAACTTTGAAGATGGAGATTGCCATGAAACGGACAGTCCTCACGACATTGGTGCTGATCGCGTGTGCGCTTCTGGCGGCTGGTGTGTCAGCCTCGAGCTTCTTTAAGATCGGAGAGAAGGCTCCCACGTTCACCTTGACCTCGATCACCGGAGAGACGGTCTCGCTTGAGGCATTGAAAGGGAAAGTGGTCGTGCTGGGGCTGTTCCATATTTGTGAGCCCTGCCTTATGCAGGGCACCAACCTTCAAAAGGTCTATGAGGCCACCCGAGGCAAGGATGTGGCGGTGGTGGGGGTGAACTCGGCAGGTAATTCCAAGAAGGCGGTCACGGAGTTCCTGACGCAGTTTCCGGTCAAGGTCACCTATCCCTATCTCATTGATCCGGACAAGACCACGGACAAGCTCTACGGCGGCGGCCGGTTCATCCCGAACGTCTATATCATTGACCGGGACGGCGTGATCCGGTGGCAACGGGTCGGAAACATGGACCTGGCAGGGCCAGAGGTGATTCTGCAGGAGGTGAACAAGTTGCTCGCTAACAGCCCTAGCAAAATGTAGATTGTCAGCGAAGAAGGAGGAAGCCGGCGAAATGAGCGAACTGGAAGAAGGGAAGCAGAAATTTCTTGATCTGGTCAAGAGTGTTGATGCGGCGGTGCAGGTGGTGATGCCGGTGACGCCGTCGAACAGCATGTTTTTGATTTCGCTGACCAAGGGTGCCAACCGGAAGTTCATTACGGTTCCTGAGGATGACATCATTGACCTTCCCAACGAAGCGGACATCCTTGCTAAGGTGAAAAAAGTCGTGAAAGATGCGGTCGCGACGCTCTAGAAGGCGTGAAGCGTGACAAGTCACGTGTGATGAGAAGGGAGTAACACAAAGGGCTCTGCGCCATACCCCATAAGCCATTAGCGGTTCGACAGGCTCACCGTCCCGAGCCTTGTCGAGGGACCATCAGCCATAGGCTCTTGTATGAAGCAACTGCTACCCGGAATCTGGGAATGGTCTTGGTTCTCCCAGGAGAAACAATTGGATTTCAACGGGCATTTCCTGCTGATCGGTGAGCATCGCGTGCTGGTTGACCCACCGGTCATGACTGCAGAGAGCATGGCACAGGTCAAAATGGGCGGGCAGATGGACTATATACTCCTCACGAACCGTGACCACGAGCGAGAAGCGGCAACCTATCAACGTGAATTTGGCTGCCAGGTGATGGTTCCTGAGGCCGATGTGTCCCAGATGACCATCAAAGCGGGCAAGACCTATCAGGATGGGGAGCTGCTTCCCGGCGGCATCTGGGTCATTCATCTCAAGGATCAGAAATCGCCGGGGGAGTCCGCCTTGTTCATTCAGCAGGGCAAGGGTCTCTTGATCGTGGGCGACGCGCTGATCGGCAAGCCACAAGGCTCCTTGATGATGCTCGCCGCCGAAAAATATGCCGATGCCGGCAAGGCGCGCGAGGGTCTGCGCCGTCTCCTGAAATACAATTTTGATACGATCCTGGTGGGCGACGGGACCTCGATCCTGACTGGCGCCAAACAGGCGATGGAGCGATCCATTCAACCTTAACCTCAGCCTCGACCTTTCGCCCAATGCTCGATACGCAATCCGAACAACTCAATCGCCAGGGCAACGAGCATTTTTCTCGGGGCTACTACACTGAAGCGTACGTCTGCTATGCGAAAGCGCTCGAGCATGATCGGTTGAGTGGAGATCGTCGGGCGCTGGCTGCGACGCTCGGCAATCTTGGGAATATCTGCGCCGTCAGTGGCCGGCGCGAGCAGGCGCAAAGCTACTACCAGGAAGTGCTCGAGCTCCAAAAGATTCAGGGGGATGAGCGGGGGATCGGCACCACGCTGGCGAATCTGGGGAATCTTCGGGCCGATGCGGGGGAATGGGACCGGGCGCGGGCGTACTACTTAGAAGCGCTGGATATCATGCAACGGTCCGGCGATCATTCGGGCATGGCGGTGCTCTTTTCGGACCTGGGGCTGGTCGCTCGCGAGACCGGGCAGTATGACGAAGCGATGCGCTACTACGAACAGTCGCTGAGCTTGATGCGGCGCACCGGCAACCAGGGTGGGATGGCTGATGCCTGGCGTATGCTGGCGCGCACCTACGTGCTCCAGAAGCGATATGACGAGGCATTGGCCTGTTGCCGGACGAGTCAGGGTATCGCCGAACGGGAAGGCGACGAGTTACGGACCGGTGGCGCGCGTTACGTCATGGCCCAATGCTATGAGGAACTGGGCCAGTTGAGAGAGGCCGCAGAGCTGCTCGAGCACGTGGTGCAGATGGACCGCAAATACCGATTGCCGAAACTGGAGGAGAACACCAGGCGATTGGAAGCCTTACGAGACCGCCTTGTGGCCGGTGAGCAACAGAGTTCACCTCAACGGGAGACCCATGCATGAGTGACGCGCAGACTACCATCCCGTCGTGGGACAGCACTCGCTCACGACTTTGTCAGGCTGAGCCGGGGTTCTACGAACTCGAGCCGGGAGGAGCATTGGCGCTCCAGTTGGGGAAGGAAGGCTGGATGCTGGAGCTGACCCCTGACGGGCGCATGATTTGCCAGACGGGCATGGACATGGACGACATCAAGAGTCTGTTGTCTGACGGTACGCCGGAGGATCTTGGCACGGATGAACTTGCCAAGCAGGCGAAGTATTACCTGCAGCCGGCCGTGTCCAAAGTGAGAAAAACTCTGCTCGGCGCCGGCTTCGAAGAGACCACGGAGATGACCGACGAGTATGTGGCGATCACCTTCCACAAGATGGTGGATTTTGAGAAACTGGATGACGTGCAGCGGACGGTGCGGTGGTGCCAGGAGCAGTTCACGAGTAGGACGTAAGGGGTGAGGGGTAAGGGGTGAGGTGAGTGCGAAGCAATCTTGTCGCCTCACGCATCACGCCTCACGATAATTCGGCAATGGCCATTGAAGGATGCGCGACTCCAGAAGGCACGAAGCGGTATCGAGACCGAATGGTCGCTACTCGTATCGCTCACGCTGAGCATTTCCGGGAAGGCTTAGGGAGGCTGGCCCTCTCCTCCATCGGACTGGGTACGTATCTTGGTGGCTATGATGAACGGACGGACGCGCTCTACCTGGGGGCAGTCAAGCAGGCGGTCGCGGCCGGATGTAACGTCTTCGACAGTGCCATTAGTTACCGTTGCCAGCGCAGCGAGCGGGTGATCGGACAGGCCCTTTCTCAGATGATCCGCGACGGGGTCTGTCGGCGTGACGAAATCCTGATCGCCACGAAAGGCGGGTACATCCCTTACGATGGTGCTCCGCCGCGCGACAGCTACGCCTACATGCTGCAGACCTTCGTGACCCCCGGCATCGTCAGTTACCAGGATGTGGTGAGGGACTGCCACTGCATGGCACCCGCCTATCTTCGTCACCAAGTGGAGACCAGCCTGACTAACCTCGGGCTCTCCTGTTTGGACGTGTATTACCTGCATAACCCCGAGGATCAGCTCGATTCAATCTCCCGGGACATGTTTCTGGTTCGTATGCGCGCCGCCTTCGAGACGCTCGAGGAAGCAGTGTCGCAAGGGAAGCTCCGGCTCTACGGAACTGCCACCTGGAACGGATATCGGAGTCGGTCTGGGTCCCGCGGCCATCTCTCTCTTGAAGCGCTGGTTGGTGTGGCCAGTGAGGTGGGCGGGAAAGACCACCACTTCAGGGTCATCCAGTTGCCGTACAATTTGGGCATGTTGGAAGCGCTCGCCGAGCAGACGCAAAGCCTGCATGGGAAATCCGTTAGCCTGTTGGAAGCCGCTAAAGCGCTCGATGTCTATGTCATGTCCAGCGCCTCCATCCTGCAGGGCCAACTGAGCCAAGGGCTGCCAGACTATGTCCGAAACGTGCTCGGCGCTGGAAGCGATGCTCAGTTAGCGATTCAGTTCGTCCGCTCTACCCCCGGCCTGGGAACGGCCCTAGTCGGCATGAAGCAGGCAGGCCACGTGAAAGACAATCTCGCTGTCGCTCAGCGCGCCCCCCTCGATCCAGGTCAGTTCACCAAGGTATTCACATGAAGTTTTGAGTGGTGAGTGTTTAGTTACGGGTTAAACTCACAA
>VBOJ01000298.1 GCA_005877775.1 Nitrospirota bacterium
TTGGAGATTGGAGAGGTCCACCACATCGCCGTCCACGAGGCCTAAGGTACCTATTCCGGCGGCGGCCAGGTACAGGGCGGCAGGGGAGCCCAACCCGCCGGCCCCGATAATGAAGATTTTGGCTCGGGAGAGCTTCTTCTGCCCTTTACCGCCCACCTCCGGCAGGATGATGTGACGGCTGTATCGCTGAATCTGTGAATCGGTGAAGTCCATTGTATTCGTTAGGCGTAAGGTGTTAGGCGTGAGGGGGAAAGCGAGCGGGTTTTTCGCCTTACCCCTTACTCCTCACGCCTCACGGTATTTCATTCGACCACGTTCAACTCAATGGGGTCAACCAGCACCCCTTTCTTCCTCAGTCCCGCGACTGCCCGCTCGATCTCGGCGGTTTCACCTGTGAGCTCCACGTCCATCCAGCCTGTGGTCTCTCGGACATCGGCTCGGCGCACGTTGGTGACGATCTTATACTCGTGGCCGATCTGGTAGATGATCGGCTCCTTGATCTTGTCCTCAGGAAACCGAATGTGAAACCGGAGGCTCGGCATCACTGGCCCCCTGCAATCGCCGGGACGATGGAGACCTCATCCCCGTCCTTCAGCGACGTGTCCTTTCCCTTTAGAAACCGGATGTCCTCTTCGTTCACGTAGATGTTCACAAACCGGCGCAGCTCGCCTTTCTCATCGCACAGGCGGTCCTTCAACCCGGGATGCGTCGCGTTGAGATTGTCAATCATCTCCACAATGCTGGATGCCTTGGCCTCGACTTCGCCCTGCCCGCGAGTCAGTGGCCGGAGCGGGGTAGGGATTCGAACTTTGATCATGCGTCGAGACCGCCGTTCTTGCCCATCTTGAAGGTGCGCTCAAAGCTCACGAGGCTCGGCTGGATGCGAACGGGCCGGCCGACCGCGTCAATGACCGCCTCCTGGGTCTTCAACCCGTTGCCGGTAATGTAGGCCACCGTGACGTCGTTCTTTTTAATGATGCCTTGCTTGATCAGCTTCCGGAGCACTCCTACCGTCACTCCCCCGGCAGTCTCGGCAAAGATGCCCTCGGTCTGGGCGAGCAGCTTGATTCCGTCCACCACCTCGTCGTCGGACACCATATCCATCGCGCCCTTGCTTTCGGCGGTCGCCTTCAGGGCGTAATAGCCGTCTGCCGGGTTGCCGATGGCGAGGGACTTGGCAATGGTCTTCGGTTTCACGGGTCTGAAGAAGTCTCGTCCTTCTTTGTAGGCGGAGGCGATCGGGGAGCACCCCTCCGCTTGGGCGCCGTTGATCCTCGTCCGGACGGAGTCCACCAAGCCGAGGGCCTGCATCTCGTTTAGACCCTTCCAGATCTTCGTCAATAGCGACCCCGAGGCCATCGGAACGACCACCTGGTCAGGCGTCCGCCAGCCCAGTTGCTCCACAGTTTCGAAGGCCAGGGTTTTAGACCCTTCCGCATAGTAAGGACGGATATTGATGTTGACGAATGCCCACCCATGTTCGCCGGCGATCTCGCTACAGAGACGATTGACATCGTCGTAGTTCCCTTCCACCTCCACGACGTTGGGACGATAGATCAGATTTCCCAGGACCTTTGCCGCTTCGAGGTCGCCCGGAATGAAGACGTAGCACTGCATACCGGCGGCGGCGGCGTGTGCTGCCACGGAATTGGCCAGGTTGCCCGTCGAGGCACAGGCGACGGTTTCGAATCCCAATTCTCTGGCCCGGGTGAGCGCGACGGCGACGACCCGGTCCTTAAAGGACAGCGTAGGGTGATTGACCGTGTCATTCTTGATGTAGAGTTCATCCAGTCCCAGATAGGCGCCGAGATTACGGGCCCGCACCATCGGGGTGAATCCCGCGTAAGGACCCACGGTCGCTGCGCCCTCGATCGGCAGCAGGTCAATGTAACGCCACATGCTGTGGGGACCTTCTTCGATCTTCTTCCGCGAGATGGTCTTCTTGATCTCGTTGTAGTTGTATTTGACCTCCAGCGGTCCGAAGCACATCTCGCAGACATGGATTGCCTTGGTCGGGTACTCCTTCCCGCATTCCCGGCACACAAGGGCTTTCATCTTGGCCATGGTATCACCTTATTCAGTGATGAGTCGTGAGTAATGAGAGATGAGTTGTCTGAAAGTCGCGAGATTTGCGCACTGAACACTCATCACACATCACTCATCACTTTAACTGCGCAGGACTCCGGCTCATGATCAAACAGCTCCGTGATCGTCGGATGCTCTCCGCACAGCGGGCAGTTGGGGTTTCGCCTCGTCTTAATCTCTCGAAACGATGTGCGACGCGCGTCGAAATCCAGCATCCGGTCTGTCAAAGGCCGGCCGATCCCTAAGACTAACTTGAGCGCCTCGGTCGCTTGGATCGTCCCGATGATTCCCGCCAACACGCCGATCACTCCGGCTTCTTGGCAACTAGCCACGAGGCCGGGCGGGGGAGGGTGGTTGAACACGCACCGGTAGCAGGCTGATTTCTTAGGGATAATCGTGAAGACGCGGCCATCAAATCGCAGAATCCCACCGTGCACCAGCGGCTTCTCGGCGAATACGCAGGCATCGTTGATCAGGAATTTGGCAGGGAAGGTATCCACGCCATCAATCACCACGTCGTAGCCGCGGATCAGTTCCAGGGCATTCTTTGCGATGAGGCGATCTTCATACATGACCACGCTGACATCGGGATTGAGCGCCTGAATCTTCTCTTTTCCTGAGACGACCTTGGGCCGGCCAAGGTCCGGCGTGTGGTGGAGGATCTGGCGCTGAAGGTTCGAGAGGTCTGCGACATCGCTGTCGATCAGCCCGATCGTGCCGACACCGGCCGCCGCCAGGTAGAGCGCGGCGGGTGAGCCAAGGCCGCCTGCTCCGACAATCAGGATGCGGGACTTGGCGATCTTCTTCTGTCCTTTCCCGCCGATTTCGGGAAGCAGGATATGCCGGCTATAGCGGGTGATCTGTTCGTCGGTGAATTCCATCTCTTGGTCAGTTAGGCGTGAAACGTTAGGCGTTAGGCGAGTATGATCGCAAGAAGTTTCTTTTCACTCTGTCCCCTCACGCCTTACGCCTGACGCCTCACCTCAGATGTTAAAATACTTCTCGATACTGATATACCGCTCGCCCGTGTCGGGGAGCACCGTCACGACATGCTTATCGGTCCCAAGTTGCTCGGCCACTTTCTGTGCGGCGAAAACGTTGGCGCCGGCCGAGATGCCGACCAGCAGGCCCTCCTTCTTGGCCAGCAGCTTGGCAGTCTGGTAAGCTTCATCGTCAGTGACCGTGATCACCCGATCCAGAATCGAGCGATTCAAGACCTTGGGAACAAAGCCGGCACCGATTCCCTGAATCTTGTGCGGGCCTGGGTCTCCGCCGGACAGAACCGGGGAACCGGCTGGTTCGACGGCGATGACCTGCACTCGCGGATTCCGCTCTTTGAACACTTCCCCGCAGCCGGTGATCGTGCCTCCGGTCCCGACTGCGGCCACGAAGGCGTCAATCTTGCCGTTCAGCGCCTCCCAGATCTCCACCGCGGTCGTGCGTCGGTGTATCGCCGGATTCGCCGGATTGGAAAACTGGTCCGGCATAAAATACGACGGGTTCTGTCCTACGATGCTCTCGGCTTCCTTGATGGAGCCTTTCATCCCTTCCCAGGCAGCGGTCAAGACCAATTGCGCGCC
>VBOJ01000297.1 GCA_005877775.1 Nitrospirota bacterium
TGGGAGGCTAATGTAGCCCTCCCTCTTCGTCGTCGCGGAGGGGCAGGAGGGTGCCGGCCTGGCACTACTTCGCCGTTTCCTTCTATGCTATGCGCTGAAGGTATCACGCGTGAGCATCGGTCATCCCCATCTTGTCGCTGAGATCACCGAGGAAATCCTCCGGTCGGGACCGATCACATTCGCGCGCTTCATGGGGCTGGCGCTGTACCATCCCCTGTTCGGCTACTACATGCGCCAGACCGAAGGCATCAGCGAAGAACAGATCGGTTGGTCGGGTGATTATTACACCAGCGCCGACGTGCATCCGGCACTTGCCCGGGCACTCGCACGACAGATCCGCCAAATGGACGACCTACTCGGCCGTCCCGATCCCTTCACCATCGTCGAAATGGGCGCAGGCAAGGGCTTGCTGGCCCGCGATTTCCTCGCAGCCTGCGCGGAGGCAACAGATTCCTTTCGTCATCGTCTGCGCTACGTCCTCATCGAACACAGTCCCGCCATGAGAGCTTGCCAGCAGAATCATCTGGCTCCCTGGCTCGACTCCCCCGGCACCGTGTCCTGGGTCAACGAACTGGAGCAGTCCCCGACCGGCAGTGTGACCGGCGTAATGTTCTCGAACGAACTGGTTGACGCCTTTCCGGTGCACCGCATCAGGATCGAACAAGGCGAACCGAAGGAAGTGTTCGTTGCCTATCAAGACGGACGGTTTGAAGAGCGTCTGCAGGCTCTCTCGACACCGGACTTGTCGGAGTCCTTGCGTCGCCTGGCTTCCCTCGGTGTCACCCTTCCGGACGGGTACACCACCGAGATCAATTTGCACGCGCTGGCCTGGATGAAGGACGTGGCTCGGGTGCTGGGACGCGGCTTCGTGATCACGATTGACTATGGCCATACCGCGCAGGACTTCTATGGGCCGGACCGTCCCAAGGGAACATTCCTGTGTTACTACTCACAAATGGCGTCGGAGTCCCCGTACAGCCGAGTAGGGCTGCAGGATATGACGGCCCACGTCGACTTTACGAGTCTGGCCGTCACCGGCCAAGAGGCGGGACTCCACGTCACCGGATTCACGAACCAGATGAGTTTTTTGATGGGGCTGGGCGTGGAGCAGATGCTGGAGTCCCTCGAGCCAGGCTCCGCCGAATTCCAGTCGATCATCCAATTGTTGCGCCCCGAAGGCATGGGCCGCACCTTCAAAATTCTGATCCAGCATAGAGGAATCACGGAGCCACAGTTAGATGGACTCCAGTTCAAGCCGTTCTTTGGATCAGCGCTCGCCGCGACGGCAGGGAGTAATACGGACGTTAACCGTTAATCGTTAACCGAACGGAAAACCGAGTCTGCGGGCTTCGATTCACGAATAACGTTTCACGAGTAACGAATAACGAGCTTATGAGCAACGAAGCGATTCCGCTCAATTACATCCCCATCGTGGCCTTCATCGTGATCGCGCTGGGATTTGGGGTGGTGTCCCTGCTGGCCGGGTGGGTGGTCCGGCCCAATCGGCCCTACCGGGCCAAGCTGACCCCCTATGAGAGCGGGAGCCCCCTGTTCTCTGACGCCCGCGTCCAATTTCCGATGCGGTACTATATCATCGCGATGCTGTTCGTCATTTTCGACATCGAGGTCATCTTTCTGTTTCCATGGGCCGTTGCGTTTCGCAAACTGGGCTTGGTGGGGCTGCTGGAAATGGCGCTGTTTATCGGCATCCTCGTGGTCGGGTTCTGGTACGCCTGGAAGAAGGGGGCGCTGGAATGGGACTGAACGGAGAAGAGCTAATGGCGTATAGCGTATGGCTGATAGCCAGAGAGACCGAGTTTCCTCCGAGCCATATGCTATTCGCCATAAGCTATAAGCTCTTGAGGTAGCTATGAGTGTCTTTGAACGACAATTTGAAGCGAACGTGATCACAACCACCCTGGACGCCGTCGTGAATTGGTCAAGGAAATCAGCGCTCTGGCCGATGACCTTTGGGCTGGCCTGTTGCGCCATTGAAATGATCGCGAGCGTGTCCTCACGATATGACATTGATCGCTTCGGCGCCGGGGTGTTCCGCGCCTCCCCGCGACAATCGGATCTGATGATCGTGGCCGGCACCGTGACACGTAAGATGGCGCCCGTGATTCGCCGCATCTACGACCAGATGCCCGAACCCCGGTACGTCATTTCAATGGGCTCGTGCGCCACCTCGGGCAACCATTACAACAGCTATAGCGTCGTCCAGGGCGTAGACCAGATCGTACCCGTGGACGTGTATGTGCCGGGCTGTCCCCCCAGACCGGAAGCGCTGCTG
>VBOJ01000081.1 GCA_005877775.1 Nitrospirota bacterium
AGACGCTTCCTAGTGAGGCTCCCTCCCGCTCAGTGGGAACAGGAGTGGCACTTCCCAGTGGGGCCCCCTCCCGGTCAGTGGGCGCGGGAGGGGCACTTCCCAGTGGGGCCCCCTCCCGGTCAGTGGGCGCGGGAGGGGCACTTCCCAGTGGGGCCCCCTCCCGGTCATATAGTCGCCCGACCGGGACACCAGCGATGACCAATTCTTCCCGGCGCCCGTGGTTGGCATTGACGAGCACGCCGACTGTATAGGCTCCGTCCTCTTTAGAAAGTCGGCGGGAGGAAGTACCGATGCCGCCCTTGAATCCGTAAGACACCATCCCGGTTCCGGCTCCCACATTCCCCTCCGTCACCGGTCCACCGGTGGCTCCTTCGAGAGCCGTCAGCACATCCTGTTCCGACACGTGCCGACCTTGACTGTCGTTGAGCCGGCTGTCGTCGCATTCGGCGATCACCGGAGTGAGCGTGTCGTCGCTGATGCCGATCCCAGGGTATCGCTTGATCATCCAACTCATGACCCCGTTGGCGACACGAGGGACGTTGAGCGTGTTGGTCAGCGCGATCGGATATTCGAGAAACCCGGATTCGGCCACCCAGGCTAGGCCGGTCATCTCGCCGGTGCCGTTCAGCACAAAGGCGCCAGCCTGGACTTTTTTGTGCCAGACATCCTCGCGAGGGATGATGACGGTCACCCCTGTCCTGACTGGCCCTTCTCCCGGCCTCAGCGGACCCTCTCCACGAATGAGGGTGACATGGCCCACTTTTACGCCCGCCACATCTGTAATAGCGTTGAGGGGGCCTGGCTGATAGCCACCGATGCGGATTCCCAGATCGCGGACGCGCAGACGGGGCTCCTCCCCGCTGCGAGGCGGGGATCGGTCTGCTCCCTCTACCGGACTGGCAGAAAGGAACAGAATGATCAGAGTGAAGAGGATGTCGCTGACTCGCACATGCTGGGAAAGGCTCATGGGTTCTCCGTGAGGACTCATGGCTGTGGCCGGCTGATGCGGTCCAGCTCCCGGTTGCAGGCTGGGCAGCGATCGAGAGCCGCCAGGTCAATGATCCACGAGCTGTGAGGACGACTGGAGGCCATCGTCCAGACTAACTTCGCCCTGCAAGAGGGACAACGGAGTACCGCGGCGAACCATACAAAGGTGGCACACCCGAGGAAGAGGCCGCATGCAGCCAAGGCCATGAAAAAGCGCCCGCTTGAGGCCAATGAGAAGCAAGCCGCAGTCAGGAGCCCCAGCGATGCCGTGAAACCGGCGACGGCCCCGTAGAGTTTCCAGGCCTGCCCGGTGGCGATGATCCAACTCGACACCCCTCGGCTCACTGAGCCCCCTCACAGCTCATAGATAGCGCCAAGGTCCGGCACGACTACGTCAACGCGCGGGTGTTCGGCCCGGATCGCCATAGCGAGCGAGCAGGATTGCCTTTCCTCCCCGTGCACGATAAAAATTTTGCCCGGGGCAGGACTGATCGCGCGGACGTAGGTGAGCAGATCGTCTCTGTCTGCATGGGCGGACAGCCCGTTGAACCGCACGACTCGGGC
Organism: Nitrospirota bacterium; assembly: GCA_005877775.1. Classification (GTDB taxonomy): domain Bacteria; phylum Nitrospirota; class Nitrospiria; order Nitrospirales; family Nitrospiraceae; genus NS-7. Next base: position 1,552 of record VBOJ01000081.1, read on the forward strand.
GCGTCTCGGAGTCGGGACGCCGAAGATCGGCACAGTATCCCACCCTTCGACCAGCTTCCGCCCCAACGTATGTTCTGCCTGGAACCCAACGATCGCAATGATATTGGCCTCGTCCTGGATTGCATGTTTGAGGTGATGGAGGACGCGGCCTCCCTCGCACATGCCTGATGCTGCAATGATCACGCAGGGTCCCTTCAGGCTGTTCAGTTTCTGGCTTTCCTGAACCGAGGAGACATAGCGGATGTAGCGGGCCACAAAGGGGTCTCCTTCGGACGTCAGGATCCGGTAGGTCTCCTTGTCATAACACTCCGGATGCCGTCGGAAGACCTCGGTCGCCTTCACCGCCATCGGCGAATCGATGTAGATCGGCAGCGGCTCGATCCGCCCCTCCTTGACCAATTCCTTGATCCACACGACAAGATCTTGTGTCCGCCCGACCGCGAAGGCCGGCACGATGATTTTGCTTCGATGGGCCACCGCATGGGCGACCAGGCCTTGCGCCTTCTGCTTGGTCTCCTCTCGGCCCTCGCTGTGGAGCCGATCGCCGTAGGTCGATTCGATAATCAGGACATCGCAGGGAGGCGGGGGGGCCGGATCCCTCAGGATCGGCATCTGCTTGCGGCCGAGGTCTCCTGTATAAAGCACGGTCGTCGTGCTCCCTCCCGCAGTCACGATCAGCTTAATGGCCGCGGAGCCTAGGATGTGGCCAGCATCATGAAAAGAAGCCTTCAGGCGTGGCCTTACTTGAAAGGCGTCATCATATCGGACGCCCACGAGCCGTTTGGTAATGGCACGTACATCCTCGGAACCGTAGTAGGGTTCGAGGCGGGCTTGTCCCCTCCGCCGCTCCTTCTTGTTGACGTACTCGCAGTCACTTTCCTGGATGCGAGCTGAGTCCTCTAGCATCATCTCTGTCAGATGGCCCGTCGCCCGTGTCGCATGAACCTTTCCGGAGAACCCCTGCTTCGCCAGCGCCGGCAGAGCTCCAGAATGGTCGATATGGGCATGCGAGAGGAGGACTGCGTCAACCGACTTGGCCTCAAATCCTAGCCGGCGGTTTTTCCAGTCTGCTTCCTGGCGACGTCCTTGAAAGAGCCCGCAGTCCAGCAGCACGCGCGTCCCGCCTGATTGGATCAGGTGCCGGCTACCTGTGACTGATCGGGCGGCTCCATGGAAGGAGATTTTCATGAAGGCTGGGTCGTCACGTGATTCTTGGAGACGATCTCCCAGGCTTCCTGGGCAGTTTCGGCATAACGGAAGAGCTGCAGATCCTGCTGGCTGATCAATCCTTCCTCGACCAGCATGGACCAGTTGATGAGACGGTTCCAGAAGACGCGCCCTACTAACATCACGGTGATGCCGGCAACCTTGCCGGTTTGAAGGGGCGTGAGTGTCTCGAACAACTCGTCCAGGGTCCCGAAGCCTCCTGGGAATGCTACCAGCGCCTTGGCCCGTAGGAGGACATGCATCTTCCGAAGAGCGAAATACCGGAATTGGAAGCACAAGGCGGGAGTCATGTAGGGATTGGGTACCTGTTCCTGCGGCAGCGTGACGTTGGAGCCGATCGACTTAGCCCCAACGTCCGCCGCTCCTCGATTCGCCGCCTCCATGATGCCGGGCCCGCCGCCCGTGACCACCACATAGTCGGAACGACCTTGAGCTTGGCAGGTCGAAGACGCCAGCCGCCCGAACTCACGAGCTTGGTCGTAATAGGGCGCCAGAGCCACACGCCGCCGCGCGATGGCAACGGCCCGTTGCCTGTCCGGGTCTTTAGGCTTCAGTGTCAGGTTCGCTTCGGCCTTGGCCAACCGCTCACGAGCTGCGGCCGGTTCCACGAGCCGCGCGCTTCCGAACACTACAATGGTGGAGCGAATCCCCTCTTCGCGCTGGATCAACTCCGGTTTGAGCAGTTCGAGTTGCAACCGCACGGGCCGCAGCTCATCGCGATCCAGGAACTCCAGATCCTGATCGGCTCGGTGATACGAAGAGGATTGCAGGATTGCCCTGAGAAGCTTCTCGCTTGGCGGCTGGCGGCGGCTCATCGTGCGGCCCATTATAGCGGGGTCACCCTGCACCGACAACCAATTCTCCAACCCTTGACTCGCTGCACGACGTCGGCATCGTCCCAGTCGTCGGACGAGCGCACGATCACCATATTCAGAATGAGACGACCTGGTTGTCATCCGGCGGCTCGAGATCAAAAGGCCAGGGCCGGTACCGGCTTGCGTCTGCATGTTTGGCGAAGGCATGCTGCCTAACAATCCAGTTTGAATCGAGCACCACGAGAAACTCGTCGGTTCCGATTCCCCCGCTTTCGAACACAAAATCATCGGGGATACCGGGGACGGGCTGAATAAACTTCAGCCCCCAAGTAAAGTTTGCTCTAAAGCGCTTGAAGTCGAGAAACCGGTATCGTGCCACTGCTCCGGGGTAAGAAGCGGTAATCACTTGTGGAGTTCTAGTGATCATTCGGAGACCAAATGGTGTATACGTAATGCGACCGTCTGGGGAGGTAATCTCATCAGGAGCTCCCAGCCTCGCCACGATTTCAGCGAGAGTCGTCTTGCCAGGAATGATGAAGGCCACATCCTCGGGCGCGATCGTTTCGTTGATTGATACCCGCTGCCATGTGAGCGGGCAACCCACCACAATCAGACTCACAACAAGAAGGCCAACTATCAGCCATGACCTTCCATGACGGCGTGTAGCCAATAAGTCACTAATCGCCGAAGGGCCAGACCTGGAATTTGAGTCGGTCAGGCGGCTTGCCGAAGACCACATCTTCCACTACCCCATCCTTGTTGAACATGACATATAGGTCATCGCTTCTGATGTTCGTGCGAGAAAAAAGTAAAATGGTGCCAGACTTCACATCATAATGGTAGTAGTGGAAGATTTCACGGCCATTGACCTCCATAATCCGGTCTGGCGCTCCTAGTCGGGCCGCCACCTCCTCTCTCACGGTTACCCCCTTCTTGATCGCCTGGATGTCTTCCACGTTAAATTCATCGCCGTAGTTCCCTCTGACGAACGCGCAGCCTTGGAACAGACTTATCCAGAGGAATAGGATCAAGATCAGATAGGACATGCTCAAAACCTTTCACTGAACGGCCGGCCGTTCAGTAGACTTCTTATCTAGTTTCAGGGGGATGTTGGCGCTCTCTTCTGGCGAGCACGAAATCGTCTTCAAACACCACGTAGGGTGAGGGTGACAAGCCGACGCGCCTGTAAACCGCCTGCGCGGCTTCGTTCTGCTCCTCGACGTAGAGTCGGACGCCACAGACGTTTCCTTGGGCCCGAGCCTGCGTGAGGACTGATTCATGCATGCGGCGATAGACTCCACGACGGCGCCAGTCCGGATGCACATAGACGCTTTGGATCCACCAGAAGCTCGCGTTGCGCCAATCACTCCATTCATAGGTCACCAGAAGTTGGCCAACGATGACCTTCAAGGGACCCTCCGGGAGTTCGGCAACGAGGTAGAAGCCTCGAGCGGGAGATTCGAGCACTGCCAGAGTCCCACGTCGAAGCCGCTCCCTATCCAAGGCGCGGCCTTCCGTTTCCATGGCCATGGCTGCGCCAAAGTTCACGAGCTCGTCCATGTCGTCAGGACGAGCAAAGCGCAGGATGAGTTGATTGAGAGCGGACATCGTGGTGACCCTAGGGTTGTACGCGATCAGTTGGCTCCGGTACGCTCAATCGCCGCAGCCAGCCTGGTTTCGGGCGATAGAGGCCTGCCGAAAACTCCAACTTCATCGCCTCCTCAGGAGGAAGCTGAACCGGAAACATCTGGTTCCTGGGAACAAATGCCAGATAGCCTGTAAAGGGATGGATCGCGGTGGGCACGAAGACCATTGACAGTGATCCCCGTGTGGCGACCTGCACGGCAGCCGGAGCCGGCCCCATGACGAATCCCAGCGCCCACAGTCCATCGCGGGGAAAAGGGAACACCACGACCGGGCTCCTGCCGAAGCGACTGCGGAAGTTGAACAGATCGGTCATTCCTTTCAGGGTCAAATAGACGCTGCGTACCAACGGAATGCGCTGTAGCCATTCGTCGGTCAGGTGTAGTATCCGTTGTCCGACTAAGTGAGTCGCAATGACTCCGGTTAGGAGAATAAGGCTCAGCAGGGTCAGGATCCCCAAGCCCGGAATATCCGACTCGACTGCGGTCCCGAAGAGGGCGACAAGCAACCCGTCGATGGTGACAAATAACGTGTGTAAGATCAGGAACGTCCCCCAGGCGGGCACCAGGATGAGGAGCCCAGTGAGACCATATCGCCTGATCCTCTGTGGCCAGTTCATCAACAGCCTCCCACGTGCGCGTCAGTTTAGCAGATTCCGACGGGCCATTCACCCCGTACCACAGAAGCCCCGTGTGTAAACGGGTGGAGGAATCTGTAAGAGGTTCCGCGAAGCGCATATCCCGAGGCCACGGGTCTAAACCTGTGGTACGGGGTTCACAGCCTGGCCTACCGAGAGGTTTCGCCTTGATCTTGATGGGGGATTCATCTATCCTAACTCTGTTGCTGTCTCATTCCGATGAATTGAAAGATCGGTGTCCGGCTGGTCTAAGGGAGGCGTCATGGGAGAAACGAAAGAGTCTACAGGGAAAGTCAACATCGACAAAGAACTGCTGGCGATCCTGTGCTGCCCCGAGACCAAACAGGAAGTGAGGCTTGCTGATGAGGCGCTCATCGCTCAGTTAAACGCTCGGGTTGGAAGGGGGGAGCTGAAGAACAAGTCTGGCCAGCCTGTCAGTGAAAAACTCGATGGCGGCCTCATCCGCGCTGATCGAAAAATCCTCTATCCCATCAGAGAAGATATCCCGGTGATGCTGATCGAAGAAGGGATCCCTATCGAAAACCTTTCCTAAGTTTAGTCGCGCCCGTTCCTTCTCGTACTCGTGAGGCTACCCACCGTCGGTTCCGTTTGTCTCCTGCTTCTCAGAGAGAGTGAGCCGGTCATAACCGCAAGGCATGACTCCTCATGGCTCATGGGTCAACTGGCCAGAGAAGCCATGCGTTCGAGCGTGGCTCTTTACTTGAGTGAGCGATAGGAAGTCTGCCTCTTAGGATGAAAGTTACGGAAGGACCAGCCGGACTTGTTCTTGGTCCCTGTCAGTCTTGGAGCCAGTGGAGGTCCCGCACTCCCTGCACAAGTATTCGTAAAGGTTCCCGGTTGGAAGTACGAGAAGCAATCGCTCTCGGGTCGGCGTGGCCCGCCGGCACGTCGGGCAGTAGAGCAGGGAGGCCTGAAATGACCTGTACTGATCCGGCGGCGGCGGCGGATTCCTCCGCTGCATGGGCGGTTGCCCGACAGCAGGCTGGCCGCGCCGGTTGCGAGGGGGCAAGGGCCACCCGCTAAAGTCGTGGCTTTTCGGGCGAGTAGGCACAGGCGAATTCTAGCCAAGAATCGTTGAATTGGTCAAGCAGCCTCGTGACCAAGGAGACACCGGTCTCTCGTTATGAGCTCAACTGACTCCAGTTCACGGAATCCCTTTGTTCCTGCCTCTGACGATCCACCAGAGCCAACGAACCAGCTGGACAATTCCATAAACCCAGAGTCCGATCAGGAGTCCGGCCAGGCCTGCATCGTTCCAGGGCCAGAGCTCGGGAGCATGCAGGATCACCCCAAGCGCGATGTGGCCTCCCAGCCCCAGACAAATCGCGAAAATGATCCACTCACGTGTCATGGGGTTCTTCCCCAATCCCCCTTATTCCACTTGTCGTGCAGACATTCCGATGGAGGATGAAAAGAGCCACTCCCCAACCTGTACTTGCAGTAGCGAATTTCTTCTGGCAAAGGCTTTTAGGTCTGCGACATTGGATGGAAACTCGAGGGACTGACCGGCAGGACGAGTAGCGCTGCACAAGGCTTGGTCGTGGCGAACCTGTGCTCCGTCCACGGACCTCTCTATATTCAGACCGAGCTTTTTGCGGACTCTATCTCGGTAGCGGTAATCAGGCTGGATAGATAATCAGCTACGAAGGTCAACGCTTCTTCGCGACCATCTGCCCGACGACCCTTTTCACGGCGCTGTACTGAGAGCTCATGATCAAGGTCAGATTTGACGTCGCTCAGCACCCGTTGAAGGGAGGAAGGGGTCAGATTCGTATCCATGTCTTCAAGTTCCTGGCATCGATCGAGAACCCAATTGAGCCCCTCGATTCTTCCGGCATAGTGCTCTTGGTCCGCCGTGTCGATCCGGGCCATCGTGGTGGCGAAAGTTTGCGCTTCATACACAAGATTGTAGAAACTTGTCACGGCTCTCTGCAAGGTCGGGTTCATGCAAGTCCTCGCTTATAGAAATGACGCACAGTGATTCTCTCATTATACATGATGAGAGGGATGCAACAAGCTGTTTTTTTCTGATCTTACGTGAAGAGGAGTGCGTGGAATTCGTTCATAAATCCATAGTAGAGGGGAGCAAAGTCCTTGAGGCTCTCAGGGCTGGTCTCCTTGAGGCGCTTGAAGAAGAAGACCTGATGGCGTGGATCAAGCTGGTCCAGGAGCTGTCCCAAGTGGGCCATGGTGAAGCTGCCGGCTGGGACGCTCAGGACATAGTGCACCAACCGTTCCACAAACTGCTGAGCGACGTAATCGCTGGTGATGAGTCCCTCAGGCAATTTGCCGGTCTCCAGAAACTCGTGGAAGGGCACAGCTTGGGCGGCAAACGGGATTGGCCCTGAGGATGGTGTCACGATGAGTCTCCCTGCGCAGAAGCCAAATATCACCACTGTACCCAAGGGCACAACCGGCCGTCAAGCCATTCCGAAAGAGGCTGATAGCTGAAGGAATCTAGCGACTTCGACCTTCTTCAAGGGCTGGTCCGCACCCTCAGTGTCTGACCGTAAACCTAGTATGAGGTTTGTGAGAATTCGACCGCCGTCGTGATGACTACATCCTTGCGTCGGCAAGAGAATAGAGAGGAGAGTGGCAGGGTACTTTTAGAAAAGAAAAGGGCAGGAGGCCCTGTGCGAGCCCCCTGCCCCTTCACTACGAACTGGCGTGGTCTTACAGCCAGTTCACGCGCTCGGCTGGCCGGATGTAGATCGGCTCCTCCACCTGGATGCGCGCCACCTCCTTGCCCGACTTGTTGAAGCCCAGCACGGTGTCGTTGTACATGTCGAACCGCTTGCCGTGAATCTGGGTCTCAAACACTTTCGGGCCCGGAATGACGTCATACCGGAAGATGATCTGCTGGCTGGC
>VBOJ01000296.1 GCA_005877775.1 Nitrospirota bacterium
AGCGAGCTGTTCCTGATGCGGTTTTACATTGACCGCATACCAATGCCTCGTGTTTGATTCATCAAGATCAGACTCGACTCGTGTCACACTCATGGCCTCGACGTCATTCTCAAGAGACGTGATGTTGGGGCTTCGGCTTACCTGCGACATCTTGACAGGCCTCCGTTATTTCTATTTCGCCAGCTTTCCCGCCAACAGAGCCGACTCAGGTTGCAAGTCATCGTCGCAACTCGGTAAGGAGTCGCCAGCCACTGCTCCAACAGGCTTGATGCGCATGCGAGCAATTGGTGCAATCGCCTCGCGAATCGGACCAAAACAGGAGCCCTGCAGTAGACGTACCAAGCGCTCCTCAGTCTTGTGCAAATTGACGTAATGCCGGAAGCGAGACAAGAGCGGGCCACTCATCTTCGGCTGCTCAGGGTCGAGCTCCCACGGATGGAGGTACATCACCAGGGGATGACCTGTAGCTTCCACTCTGGTGAGCAACCAGTGGAGGAGACGAAAAGGATACAGGCGGAAGTACCCGCCGCCAGCGACCGGCAGTTGAATCCCCGCAATCCTGACCGTCGAAGGCGGAACCTCCCAGAGAGGTCCAGCATCGGTCTCTAAGCGATGGCACCAGGGATTGGCGCCTGGCAGGCCGTACCGGTCATGGAAGATAGGAAACACGCTGGAATCGTACACATGGCCTTCCTCCACTAAGATCGGAAGAGCCCATATCGTTTCCGACGTGATCGTGAAGCTCGGGGCGCGATAGCCCAAGATCGGTTCTCCGATCAGATCCTCTAACGTTCGTTTGGCCCTTCTCACATCCTCCCGAAAATGCGCCGGCGTCTGCGTGGTGATCAACTCGTGCGCGTAGCCATGGGAGGCAACCTCGTGACCTCCTCGGGCGATCCTTCGAATCAGATCCGGATGCCGCTCAGCTACCCAGCCGAGCACAAAGAACGTCGCGTGAAGGTTTCGTTTCCCAAGCAGGTCAAGAACCTTATCCGTATTCCTCTCCACGCGACTCGCAAATTGGTCCCAGTGACGCCTCCGCATGGGAGACTCAAAGGCAGATACCTGGAAGTGTTCTTCGACGTCAAAGGTCAGACAATGCATTGGTTTGCTCCCGTTGCCGATCATAGTCATCGTACCCCTTCTCCATGCAGCACGACCCGAGCTGTTTCGGTCAAGATGCGGAAGTCCAATGCAAGAGACAGGTTCTTGACATAATACAGGTCATACTGCAATTTCACATGGGCATCTTCCGCCGATGCTCCATAGCCGAAACGGATCTGGGCCCACCCGGTGATCCCCGGCTTCACCGTATGTCTGATGTCATAGTAGGGAATAATGCTCCTCAATTCTTGAACGAACACAGGTCGTTCCGGCCTTGGTCCGACCAGGCTCATCTCTCCTTTGAACACATTGAAGAGCTGCGGCAGCTCGTCAATTCTCCACCTCCGCAGCCAATAGCCGACTCTGGAGGTACGCGGGTCTTCCGTCGCGGCCCACCGGGCGCCGCTCACTTCTGCGTCCTGGCACATCGAGCGAAACTTCCAGATCACGTACGGCTGCCCCCGGGCCCCAACACGAGTCTGTCTATAGAGCACAGGGCCCGCAGAGTCGAGCTTGATCAATATGCCGACCAGAACAAAGAACGGCATTAGCACCAGGAGGCCAACTGCAGAGGCCACAAGATCGAGGAGACGCTTAAACCCCATCGTGACGGTCCGCCGCCGGAATCCCGCCGAAAAGATCAACGCACTGGGCTTCAGCAGATCAATAGACAGGCGTCCAGACTCTTCCTCATACAGATGGTGGCCATCGACCACTTCGAGGCCCATCGCCTTAAAGTCAAGTAATGTCTGCAATGGCAAGACAGCCCGACGATCTTCGAGGCACACCGCTATCGTGTGAACACGGTGGCGCTCCACCGTTTCGAATAGCTGTTCAAACGTTCCAATGATGCCCGGATTCACGAGACGCTCACCCACGCGGCTTGAATCCCTATCGAGAAAACCGACCACGTCGAAGAGAGAGCCTCGCTTGGACAGCAGAACTTGGCACAGATCCTTGGCCAACTGCCCGGTACCAAGTATGAGGAGGCGATTCCTCAATCCCGCAAAGCGAATGGCTGTCGCTGAAAGATGTTGGAATGTCGTCAATCCATTCATGGGCGCAACCGCATGGTTGTCATGCTTGTCTCTCCACATCGTGTCCGAGGTAATACTCTTGCTGCATGTAATACGGAGTCCAGTCAGCGTGGAGCCCGGTCAAAATGATCCCTGCGTCATTCTGAAATTTGAGTGCTCTGACGGCCTTCTGCACCACGTCCCGGCTGGTTGTCTCCGCCCGGACCACGAGTGCCAGCACATCGGCCATACTGGCCAACACGTTCATGTCAGCCAACGGCAGAATGGGCGGGGCATCCAGAACAATGTACTCGAACCGGCTCCGGAGTGTGTTCAGTATATGGTTCAGCTGGTTTATCTTGAACAACTCGACCGATCGTCTTGCCGTAGAGCCGGCCGGTAGAATCCACAGGGGCAAATTATCCAATTGCTGCAAGCAGTCCTCGATCGGTTTATCCCCATGGAGCACCTTCGCAAGCCCCGGCTCCAACATGACACCCGCATACGCGTGCAGCATGGGCCTTTTGAGATCGCAGTCGATGAGAAGCGTTCGCTTCCCCAGATCCCGTGCGAGGACGTACCCGAGGTTGATGGATGTGGTTGACTTTCCTTCTCCCATCACGGCACTGGTTACCACGAGAACGGTGCTACTCCGCTCCGCCCCCATGAGCACCAGTCGCGTCGCGGCGACTCGGAACTGCTCAGCTACGACGGACATTGGCCTCCATTTGGCCACCAAGTTCAGCGCTGAGGAACGGCCAGGCGCAACACCCCGACCATTCGTGAGCTTCCCGTTCCCACGCCGGGATTCGCCCTGAGGAGGCATCAGGAGCCTCCGCATGCCGCTCGGCGGCAAGGCTGGCGTGCCTATCGGATAAGGCAGGGACTTGACCGATTGGTCAAACGCGCTTTCGAAGAATGGGATCGCCGCAAGAAACGGGAGACCCAACAGGGCCTCAACCTCCTCAGGTTGGCGAAAGCCCGTCTTTAACATTTCGAGGCCAAGAGCCGCCCCCATGCCTAGCGCGCATCCCAGACCCAGGCCGGCCAGCATGATCTGAAGCCGGGTCGGCG
>VBOJ01000082.1 GCA_005877775.1 Nitrospirota bacterium
CTGGCGAGGAGCCGATCGATTTGGGAGTGTTTCAGGGGACGGGCCATGTTGATATCGTCTTTGATCCGCTGCTCATCGGCGATGGGAGCTACTGGCTCACAGTCGGTATTTTTCCGCATAAGGAGGGGCCCGAATCGATTTATCGTCTCGACCCATATGATTACCATGAGCGAGTGTGCGAATTCACGGTCAAACGGCCCAATAGGCCCTTGCAGACCGTCTTTGATCATCCTGTAACGTGGTCCCACCAGTGTGCAAGCTGACCACACAAGAACAGAAAGCAGATAGAGGGCCGACCATGGAACCTTGGAAACAAGCTGAAATGGTTTACGAGGACAGCATGGCGGCACGCTACGACTTCCATTATTACCGCTCGCCGGTTTCCCAAGCGCACTTGCGCGAGTTCTTCAACCTGATTCGCCGCCATGCCCTGCGCGATCAATGGATTCTTGACGTGGGAGGCGGCACGGGAGCTGTAACGGAGCGACTGTTGAATGATCGGCACACACGTGTAGACACTGTGGACCTCTCGCTGGCCATGCTCCTGGAGGCGAAAAAGAAGATGCCGGTGCTGAGGGCCATCGTCTGTGACGGAGAACATCTGCCGTTTAAGGACGATGCGTTTCGAACAATCATCTGTTCCTCGGTTCTTCATCATCTCCCATTCCCGGATCGTATGCTGAAAGAGATCAAACGGGCGCTTGCACCCTATGGCGTCTTGATCGCTCAGGAACCAAATCAGAACCATTTCCTGACGAGACCAGAAAGCTATCCGGTCAACAGCATCAGCACGATGATCATGCACTACCTGTATCGCATCGAACGCTATGAGCCGGTCGGTGAACCGCCGATTCATGAATATCATCGGGCTTTCACGCGGCAAGAGATAGTCAGACTGTTCACAGACCAGTTCTCCATTCTGCATTTTCGGTCCGAGTTCGCGTTCTCCTGTCTATTTTCAAAACTTCGCAGCCCCATAATGACCCGAATAATCCTTGCCATGGATCGATGTCTGCGTCGGAAGGATGGCTCCGTCTTTCACATCGTGTGCAGTAAGACGGATGTGGGCCATCGCAACCTTTTGAAAAACTATTTTCGATTCCTCGAAACATTACGACAGGATCCGGACCAACGAATGCCTGGCCTGATTCTCTTCAGTCTCTTGCCTTTGATTGTGCTGGGAAGGGCCTATGAACTTTATGAACGGATTCGGTCGAAGTTAGGAAAGTCCATCTATTAAGTGAGCATGGATCGACAGGGTATGAATAAGCGAGCCATTCTTAGCGATCTTCTCGTCTGCCCGCTCTGCCGAGGGATACTGAAAGAGGGACAGGAGGAGTATGAGTGCCTGGACTGCCACAAAACGTACCCTGTCACGAACGATATCCCGAGGTTTTTGCCTGACTTGTCAGACAAGGAGCAGCAGGTCAAGCGAAGCTTCAACCTCGAGCACTTGAGATACACGGATTCCCGTCACCTGCACTTTACCCCTCGATTGGTCCAGCAGTGGCTGGATGAGATTCAACTCCCGCCCGAATATTTCAAGGGCAAACTGGTGCTGGATGCCGGCTGCGGGTCAGGCCGCTGGACCTACGCAATGGCGTCCTTAGGAGCGACCGTGGTGGCCGTGGACTTGACCGAGGCCGGCGCCGAGATCACGCATCAGGCTACGGCGCACATGGACAATGTAGCAGTCCTGCAAGCTAGTCTCTTCCAGCTTCCGTTTAATCCGGAGAGTTTTGATTTGGTGGTGAGTTGGGGAGTGTTGCATCACACACCGGACACCAAAAAGGCGTTTGCCCGGATCGCTCCGTTGGTCAAGCCGGGCGGGCAGCTCTATGTCATGGTCTACGAAAAGCAAAACATCGTCAAAGCCTTCTGTACCGGGTTGATCCGCTTGTTGCTCCAGCGGTTTCCCGAAGAACAACGCTATCGCCTGTGTCGCCGACTCATTTTCAAAAATCGCCGGCTTTCCTGGGTGCTGAAGCACCTCTTCATCTGTGCCTACTATTCGCCGGGAGCTGATGCCTTGGAGGTTTCCACCATTCAACTGGGCCTCTATGACGCCTACTCCCCTCGCTACAATCATCTCCACAGTAGCCAAGAGGTCTTTGCCTGGTTTGGTGAACAGCGGTTCGACCAGCTCATGCTGACCAGTCCGATTCGTTACACCGACTGGCTGAAGGTCTGGTTGGCAGGGGAATGCGGTGGCTCGATCAAGGTCAGGGGGAGGCGGGTGTGAAGATCCTCCACATCGGGAACATCGCCAATAATGCTTATAACAACGCGAAGTTTCAGCGTCGCGTCGGCATACAGGCCGACGTGCTTTGCTATGACTATTCCCATGTCATGGCTCAGCCCGAGTGGGAAGACGCAGAGTTTCAGGAAGAAGTGGATGAGTACTATCCGGAATGGGCCCAGGTGAACCTCAAGGGATTCCGGCGGCCAGACTGGTTTCGCTACCTGGATTTCAATCAGCTGAACGCCAACCACTTCAATGGCAGAAAGCCGTTGTTTCGTGGGCAGTTCACATTGGAACTGAAGTGGATGCGGTACCGCGAAGTGGTTAGAACGGCCGTTCAGTTCGCGAAATGGAGGTGGGCCTACAGCCGACTGGTGCACCATCGCCATGATCAACTGCAATACGATGATGTGGCCTCCCAGTGTGTTCAGATCCGATATCTCGCTCCCTTTCTAAAAGAATATGACTTGGTTCAAGCGTATGGGCTCTACGAGCCGAAGTTTGCGCTGTTGATCACTCCGAATCGTCCCTTCGTGGCGTTCGAACATGGGACGATGCGCGATCTTCCCTTCGAAGAGGGGAGAAACGGGCGGTGGATCTCGCTGGCGTACAAGAAGGCCAGCAAAATTATCGTCACGAATCCTGACTCCATCCTGTCCGCTCGGAGAATGGGACTCGAGAACATCGAATTCATCCCCCACCCGGTGGATGAGACGAAATGCCGGCCTCAGGTGACTCCCTCAACGGCTCAGATTCGCAATGCGTATGGACGCGAATTCGTGATCTTCTGCCCGTCCCGCCAGAACTGGGCGCTGAAAGGAAACGACAAGGTCATCAGGGCGCTCACGGATGTCGTGAATCGCCAGAAACTGGATGTCGTGCTTCTCCTCTGCCGCTGGGGTCAGGAGGTCGAGCGGTCCCAACGACTCATTGAAGAACTGGGGATCGGACGGAACGTGGTCTGGCTGCCGCCGCTGAACAAGATGAGACTCGTTGAATTCTACAATGCCGCCGATGTCGTTCTAGATCAGTTCACCCTGGGCGTGTTCGGCACCACCACGCCTGAAGCCATGGCCTGTGGGAAGCCGGTGGTACTCTACTTCAATGAGGAAGTACACAAGTGGTGTTTCCCCGTGATGCCGCCAGTGATCTCGGCGTGTACGCCGCAAGAGATCAGTTTCAGGATTGTCGAACTTCTTCGGAGTCCGGACCAAAGAATGAAGATTGGACAGCAGGCGCGGGCGTGGGTTGAGCGATACCATGGGTGGAAGCTCGTCGTCGAGAAACACATTCGCCTCTACCATGAGATTTTGGGTTTGTAGTGTGCGCCTTGCGCAGATCAGCTGGCGGTCGGTGGGGATGAGAACAGGGGAAGGGAGTCGGTTATGAACGCAACAACCGTGATTATCCAGTGCGAGCCGAGCCAGCAATGGGAGCTATTGCTCGAGCAGGAACGGGGGCAGACGCTCCTGACCTATCTGATAGCCCGCCTCCGGCAGATTCACGGCGCCGATCGAATCTATCTCTTCTTGGAGGATGCTGGTCGTCGCAAGGCTCTGGTCAAGGAGGCAAAACGGCAGGGGGTGCGACTTCTTCACTGGGCGCCGTCAGCCATCTTGGCCTGGCTGAGCCTAGCCTGGCGCAGCTTACGCACGGGCGCAGTCGTCAGGGTGAGCGAATCGTCCGCGTTTGTGGATCCTGAAATAACAAACCGAATGATAGAACTGCTTGAATCGGAGAGCGCCGACTGCGTGTACGCAGCGGGATTTCCTGAAGGGACCACCCCGATCCATGTTATCTCGCCTAAGTATGTCGCGAGAAGGATTCTAAGGAATCTCAACACGATTGCACACGGTCCAGATTTTATCTCAGCAGTCCGGCGTGTCGTGAAGGGGGGAAAGACGGCTTATCTGCGATTTGCGAGCCTATATAGAACGGTCCGGATTCCGCAGTCCTTCGTGGTCAGGGCGCCTGAGGATCTAGCTGTCCTGAGGGAACTGTTTGGAGAAACTCTGGGAGAGCTTCGCTTACAGGACGTGGTGAACCTGTATGGCGATGTAGAGAGGACCATCAGACATCTTGCGGATCGCCGCGGGCGGTCCATGGCCCCCTATCGGATCAATGCCATCCTGAATCGGTATGAGGCAGAGACGGGCCGGACCGCGCTTCAGTCATTTCCGGTGTCGGTTGGCTTCAACATCATGCCGATCTGCGACGTGGACTGTAAGTTTTGCAGCTTCAGTCCTCAAGAAATGGACAACCGCGACCGCGTGACGCTGGAGGAGTTTAAGCGACTCGACTGGTTGAAATATGCATCCGAAGTGGCCCTATGGGGCGGGGTAGGCGAGTCCCTCATCAACCCGGAGTTTCTCGCGATCTTCAATTATGCGCTGGACCAGTTCCCCCACCTGAAGATCAGCCTGTCCACAATTGGCAAATCGCTCAGGCCCGAGATCTCCGATCAACTGGTGGGCCGATTAAGCTTTCTGAATGTGTCTCTGAATGCGGCGCGGAAGGAGACCCATGCAAAGATCGTGAAGGCCGGCCGGTTCGACCGCGTCGTCGACAACATTCGGTATCTGACGGATCTGCGGAAGACCAGGAGTAGCACACTGCCTCGCGTGCACCTTTCGATGGTTGTCATGCGTGAGAACGTGGAGGAGTTACCGGAGTTCATCGATCTGGCCGCGGACCTGGGGGCGGACCAGGCTGTGGTCTCCCATTACTTGGCGACAACAATCGAAGGAACCCGGAAGGCCGGGGAGGAATCGAGTCTGTATCATCATCGGGAATTGGCTGACGCGATGCTGGTGAAGGCCCAGGAGCGTGCCGTTGCCAGGGGGCTCAACGTGATTCTTCCGCCGCTGTTCTCGACGACCGATTGTAACGTTCTGTTCGGCGCGCGATCGGAGTTCGGCCCGAGCGGGGACTGTTTTCTCCCCTGGAGCACTTGTCATCTGAGCGTAGATGAGCGAGGCAGGCGCCAGATGTTGTTCTGTTGTTCAGGGATGTATCTTAGGACGTTCTACGATGTGAGTCAGATGGACGAAGCCGGGTTTGTAAAACTGTGGAACGGTCCGATTCCGCAGCATTTCCGCGGAACAACCAACTCTGCAGGCAATCCGCTCTGCACCTTCTGCAAGACCGAAGATCGGTTCGATCCTACGAACAAAAAGATTTACGACATTGATCAGACGTTCGGTCAGACGCTCGAAGCCATGGGAAACCAGGCCGGTCAAGGGCCATTGCTCACCCTGGCGAAGAGAGTGTAGCGGATGAAGATTCTGCACGTCGGCAATATCGCCAACAACGCCTATAACAACGCCAAGTTTCTGCGGCGGAAAGGCGTGGAGGCCGACGTGCTTTGCTACGACTACACCCACGTCATGGCGCAGCCAGAATGGGAGGATGCCAAGTTCGAGGAGCAGCCGGATGAGTTTCATCCCCGATGGGATCAGTATGATCTTCACGGGTTCAAACGGCCGCACTGGTTTCTCCAGGCAGAGCTAGCCCGTCGTGTGCCAGGTCCGCGGACGCAATGGTTCAAAGGCCATCGCCGATTGGAGCGAGTGTTTCGAGATCCGATGCGATGGGTTCAAGTGTTTCCCAAATACCTGGAGTGCCGCAGGACCGGGAGCCTGCCCCGGCCGCATTTCATGGACGTGCTACGGGTCTATCCCTCACGGACTTGCTTCATGAAATGGTTTGCGGGTTACGACCTGATCCAAGCCTATGCCACGGAACCGATCCATGCTTGGATGTTCGCGCCGGATCGGCCATGCGTGGCGTTTGAGCATGGGACAATGCGGGAGATTCCGTTTGAAGACAGCGCGCGCGGCCGGTTGTTGACGTTGGCCTACCGGAAGGCTGCACGGGTCCTGATAACAAATCCGGATGTGATCGCATCCGCACAGCGACTGGGACTAAAAAACTTCCAGTTCATCCCGCACCCGGTGGATGAGACAAAGTACCGTCCGTTCCGGACCTCCTTGCGAGACCGATTAATGAATCAGTATGAAACCGATCTGATCCTCTTTGCCCCATCGCGGCACAACTGGGCTCTGAAGGGGAACGACTTGCTGCTCAAAGCCTTTGCGCGTCTTCTGGAGTCCATCTCTCAAAAATCGATTCTCATTCTGAGCGAGTGGGGGCAAGAGGTAGACCAGTCGAAGCGTCTGATCGAAACCCTCGGCGTTGGAGCCCGTGTAGTCTGGACTCCGCCACTAAACAAGATGAAGCTGATCGACTATTACAATGCCGCTGATGTTGTGTTGGACCAGTTCACGATCGGCACGTTTGGCACGGTGACGCCGGAAGCGATGGCTTGCGGGAAGCCGGTCATCCTGCATTTTGATCGTGAAGTGCATGACTGGTGTTACGCGGAGATGCCGCCGATCATCGCGGCTAAAACCGTGGTCGAGATCTTCGAAGGGTTGATGCGGTTAGTCAGTGACCCGGGGCTGCGGGTTGCCATTGGGCAATCCTCCCGAGAGTGGATCGTGAAGCACCATGGATGGGAGCTCGTGGCGGACCGGCAGATCGGGGTGTATCGGGAGCTGCTTCAGCGATGAGACGCAAGATAAAACAGGGGATCAAAACAGCCGGCGAGTGTGCTGTGTTGCCACTCTTCCTTCTTCTCGTGCTGGCTGTATGTCTCCCTTGGCTTGGCATCAGACGCAAGGTCGCGGGACAACCGGGGAAGCCCAAGATCATCTGGGGCCCGACGCCCATCATCAATATCAGTACCAACGCAGCCGCAGACCGCCTCAATGGCTACCAAAGCGATACGTTGATCTACCGACCCTACTACGTTACGGATGATTTTACCTACAACCTAGAGCGATGGTGGCGGGTCAAGCCGCTGGCGTTGCTCATCCCCTGGGCCGTCTTCCTGTGGGCAGTCCTTCGGTACGACATCTTCCAGTTGTATTTCGACGGTGGCTTTCTGAATCGCACCATCGGGAAACGCCT
Source organism: Nitrospirota bacterium (assembly GCA_005877775.1). Lineage (GTDB taxonomy): Bacteria > Nitrospirota > Nitrospiria > Nitrospirales > Nitrospiraceae > NS-7. The sequence continues at coordinate 7,214 of VBOJ01000082.1, forward strand.
CGAAATGCCGCTCCTTAAGTTGCTGGGGAAAAAGGTCATCGTGTCCGCCTACGGGGCGGATGTTCGCGTAGAGCGGGTGACGCGCGCCCTTGGGACTTATAACTGTTGTAGGGACTGCACCCAGCGTTTGGTGGCCTGTATCTGCGACGAACGCAAGGCTGCACGGAACCTGGCACACGTGCGGCGCTATGCCGATCTCACCTTATCGATGGGGGACATGATCGAATATACCCCTGGCAGCCGCAACGATGTGTTTTACTGGGCGATTGATCTCAAGAAATGGCCGTTTGTCGGGGTCTCCCTGGCTAGTTCGCCTGTGAAGGTTGTGCATGCGCCCAATCACGCCCAGTTTAAGGGAACCAGATACTTGGTTGAGTGCGTGGCACAGCTTCAGGAGGAGGGCTATGCGGTCGAGTTGATTCTTGTCCAGGGACTCAGGAACGACGAGGCGATGGAGCATTACAAGCAGGCCGATATTGTGGCCGACCAGTTTTTGATCGGCTGGCACGGCAACTTTGCCGTGGAGGCGATGGCGTTGGGCAAGCCGGTCATCGCCTACATTCGCAAGCCGGAGGACTACCTGCCGAAAGGGATTGAGTGTCCGATCGTGAGTGCTAATCCGGACTCTCTCAAGCACTCGCTGATCATGCTCATTGAAAATCCACAACTTCGATACGATCTTGGCGTCCGAGGCCGTCGGTATGTCGAGCAGGTGTTCTCACTGGAACAGGTGGGGGAGCGGATGGATCGGTTGTATCGTCAACTCCAGCGGGGCGCAACTGTCATGGAGACTGCGCGATGAACATCTTGGTAACGGGAACGACAGGGTTCATCGGGAGTTGGCTGGTCAAGCGGCTCATGTCCGATCATGCCCTGTACTGCTTGACCAGGACAGCCGGCCTTCTGCCTGTTCATCCACAGGTCCATGCTATTGAGCTGGACTTGGCTGACACATTCGACGCCGGTCGTCTCCCCGCCTCCATGGATGCGATCATCCACCTGGCCCAATCGCGCCATTTCAGGAAATTCCCAGACTATGCCAAGGATATTTTTCAAGTGAATACCCAGTCCACACTTCAGTTGTTGGACTATGGGAGGCAGGCGAAAATCAAAGTTTTCGTCTGTGCCTCGTCAGGAGGCGTCTGCGGGTATCAGCCACGGCCCATCGTGGAGACAGACTCTCCTGAGTTGCTGAATTTTTATCTGGCCTCCAAGTACGCG
>VBOJ01000056.1 GCA_005877775.1 Nitrospirota bacterium
GGAGAGGTGTCAGCGGATCAACTGGAGCAGGCTGACTATACGGATCTCCATCAGGGCAGCATCGTGGGCCAGTATGGGGTTGAGAATACCTATGACCGTTTCCTGAGAGGGCGCGCAGGGCAGAAGCTGATTGAAGCGGACGCGCTGGGACACGAGAAGCGGACGGTGTCGGTGGAGAAGCCGCGGGCTGGGGATGACCTGTATCTCACCATCGACCTTCGCCTTCAGAAGCTGGCGGAGGAGTTGTTGGGTGACGAGGCTGGCGCCATTGTGGCCCTCGACCCGAAGACCGGAGAGGTGCTGGCGTTGGCAAGCAGGCCTGCCTTTGATCCGAACGTGCTCTCGCGGGAACTGACTGCCAAGCAGTGGGAAGAGGTCGTCCAGCATGAGGGGCGTCCGCTGACCAATCGGGCGACGCAAGGACAGTATCCGCCCGGCTCAACATTTAAGATCGCCATGGCCGCTGCAGCCCTCGAGACCAAGACGGTCGAACCCTCCACGCAGATCCGATGCGCGGGCGGCTATCAGTTTGGACGGCGCTTCTACCGGGACTGGAAGGCTGGGGGGCATGGGCTGATGAACGTGACCGAGGCGCTGGTGCAGTCGTGCGATGTGTTTTTTTATACCGCCGGCCAGCGAATGGGGATCGATACCATCGCCTCCTATGCGAAACTGTTTGGCCTCGGCAGCCCGACCGGCATCGAGCTTCCATCCGAGCGGCTTGGGATCGTCCCATCGACTGACTGGAAGCAAAAGGTTCGAAGCGAACAATGGTTGCCGGGCGAGACGATTTCCGCTTCTATCGGCCAGGGATATGTGACCGTCACGCCGATCCAGATGGCCTCCCTCACCGCGACGGTGGCCAACAACGGCGTCCCGGTTCGGCCCAGACTAGTCAAGGCGGTGATGGATCGCGCGACTGGGCGTGTGCTGGAATTGCCGAGCGTGCCGCTGAGCCGGCTGAGCATCAGACCCGAAACGCTTGCGATCATTCGGAATGCGCTCGCCGGCGTGGTGACTGAGGGAACTGCGAGGAGCGCCAAATCCTCACTGGTGACCATTGCCGGGAAGACCGGCACAGCACAGGCCTTATCGCTTCGGTTGGGGCCGGAGAAAAATATTCCGAAGAAGTTCAGGGACCACGCCTGGTTCGTGTCGTACGCGCCAGTCGAATCCCCACGGATCGCGGTGACGATCCTGGTCGAACACATGGGGCATGGAGGGTCGGCAGCGGCGCCGCTGGCCAAGCAGATGATCGAAGCCTTCGTGAAACTGACGCCCTACGAGCCTCGAGTCGTCCAATCAGGATCGGAGACAGAGCCAATGTTGACGGCTCTGCGGACGCAGGACATCCATGATTGACCGTGTGCTGGACAGCCGGCAGTTCGATAGTTTCGAGTGGCGGTTTGTGGCTGTCGTCTGTGCCATCCTGGCAATTGGCGTCCTGTCCATTTACAGCGTGACCTATGCCCAACCTGGAGATGGTCTTCCACTGTACGTCAAGCAGTTGATCTGGATCCTGAGCGGGTGCGCGGCCTTTGCGATCATGCTCCTGTTCGACTATCACCAGATTGCTCGCGTGTCGTACACGCTCTATGTGATCGTGCTGGCTTTGCTGGTCGTGGTCTTGATCACCGGGAAGACGAGCCGAGGTGCACAGCGATGGATCCCCCTCGGTCCCTTCGCGTTTCAGCCCTCTGAGTTCGCGAAGCTGGTCCTGATCCTTGTACTGGCCAGCTACTATGCCAGGGCTCCCCGCGAGGGGTGGATGCAACGGGTCGTGTTGCCTGGCCTGATCATGATGCCGGGTCTCTTCCTGATCCTCAAACAACCTGATCTTGGCAGCGGCCTGAGTTTTCTGGCGATTTACGCCGCGATGCTGCTGGTGGTGGGGGTGCGGTCCAAGGCCTTGGGCATTATACTGCTCTTTTCGCTCATGCTGTTTCCGTTCGCGTGGGAGGTGATGTGGGGATCGCTCCACGACTACCAGCAACAGCGGATCATGGCCTTCGTGGACCCTTCCTATGATCCCGGCGGAAAGGGGTACCATGCGCTGCAGTCGCGCATCGCCATCGGGTCGGGGGAGCTCTTGGGAAAGGGGTTGTATGGCGGGACACAAAGTCAACTCAAATTTTTGCCGGAGGGACACACCGACTTTGTTTTTGCGGTATTCGCCGAAGAGTGGGGATTTCTGGGGGTCCTGGTGCTGCTGGCGCTTTTCGTTGGATTGATCATTTTGTCGCTGGAGATTGCACACACTGCCAAGGACATGCTCGGTGCATTGTTGGCGGCCGGGATCATCGCGATGATCTGCTTCTGCGTGGTGGTGAATATCGGCATGACCGCGGGCATGTTCCCGATCGTCGGCATCCCGCTGCCCCTGATGAGCTACGGCGGCAGTGCGATGGTGACGGCGATGGCCGCCCTTGGGCTTTTGCTGAATATCAAACGGAGACGTCTGACGCTGTTTTATTAATTGGAACAGAAGGGCGAGCGGCGTGGGAGGGGGAGCGGCGACAGGCCGGAGCCTCAGCCCCATCGCCCCTCACGAACAATCACAGTTGTTGACCGGTCACATTTTGACGGAGCAGTCTACGGGGGCGCCAGGGTTCGTTGTCGCTGAGTAGGTCCTCCGGGAGCGATCACGTTCCCGTCGCGACAGCTCACGGAGCGGAGCAACCGAAGCGACAGCCCGGACTGCGAGGAGCGAACATGGGGCAGGAAATTGCCATCAGCATCACGCGGGAAGAAACCCGCGTGGCCGTCTTGGACAACGGTGTCGTGACGGATCTGTACGTGGATCGGGCCAAGCGGAAGGATTTTGTCGGGAACATTTACAAAGGCAAAGTGGTGAAGGTGTTGCCCGGCATGCAGGCGGCTTTCGTCGACATTGGGTTGGAACGAGCCGCGTTCCTCCACGTCTCTGACCTCTCCATGGACACGGAGCCCGGTGATACCCTTGTGGACAGCGAGGAGGATGACAAGGGTCCCGAGGTGCCGCGGCCTCGTCGCCAGACCACACGTCCTATCGAACAACTCCTGCAGGAAGGACAGGAGCTCATGGTGCAGATCTCAAAGGGACCAATCGGGACTAAGGGGCCACGGGTCACGACGTATGTGTCCCTGCCGGGGCGGTCCCTGGTCTTTATGCCCAACGTGGAGCACATCGGCGTATCGCGGAGGATTCCGAAGGATGAGGAACGAGCGCGGCTGAAGGAAATCATGAAGCGGTTGCGCCGGCCCGGCTACGGCTACATCGTCAGGACGGTGAGCGAGGGCGTCAAGGAAGACGATCTCCGATCCGATGTCGAGTTCTTGAACGTCCTCTGGCAGGACGCCTTGAAAAAGCGCGAGGAACTGCCGGCGCCGAGCCTGCTGCACAGTGATCTGACATTGACGTTTCGCGTCGTGCGTGATCTCTTTAGCAGGAAGGTGGAACGCTTGCTCATTGATTCCAAAGAGGACTATGAGGCGGTGAAAGAGTTTGTCCACCGCGTGCTTCCTGAGCAAACCAACCGGATCCACTTTTACGATAAGGAAGAAAGCCTCTTCGACCATCTGGGGATCGAGATGGAAATCTCCCGCGCACTCAACCGCAAGGTATGGCTGAAATCCGGCGGGCATATCGTGGTGGATCATACCGAGGCGATGACGGTGATCGATGTGAACACCGGACGGTTTGTAGGCAAGCGCGATCAGGAGGAAACCATTCTCAGGAACAATCTGGAGGCGGTCAAAGAGATCGCCTACCAGATCAAATTGCGCGGGATCGGCGGGATTATCATTGTTGATTTCATCGACATGGAGCGTGAGAAAAATCGGGAGAGGGTCTATCAGGCGCTGGTGGATGCGATGGCCGGCGACAAAGCTCGGACCAGAATTTCCCGTGTCTCCGATCTGGGGCTGGTTGAGATCTCGCGCGAACGGGTTCGTGAGGATCTCTTGCGGACCATGTCCGAACCCTGCCATTACTGCGAAGGGCGAGGGTATACGAAGTCACCCACAACGGTGGCCTATGAGGTCTTCCGTGAGATCCGACGGATCGGGAGGTTATCCGACGAGCAAAAGATCGTGGTCTGCGCCCATCCAAGCGTCGCGGGGCTGCTTCAGGATGAGGAACACCAAGGGATCGAAGATCTGGAGCGTGAGTACGGTGTGAAGATCATCGTGAAGGCTGATCTGACGCTGCATTTAGAGCAATATGACATCGTGGTCCTCTAAAAGGGTCGCGTGGCGTTTCCGGATCAGCGGCCCGTTTTCTACGGGATGCACACGCGAAAGGGTGAGAGAGTAAGCCGGGCGTTCCATGCTGAACACGGCGTCGCTGCGAACCTGGTTTGTGTTGCGTGCGGTGAGGGGGCTGGGTGATGCAACTGTCTGTCGGCTCGTCCAGGCCTTCGGTTCGCCGGAGGCCGTGCTGGCTGTCTCGGCGGATGACCTGCGGAACCTCGGAGGTCTGAGTAACTCTCTAGCGCAAGCGGTTCAGCGAGGTCCGGATCGTGAAACCCAACAGGACATCGACCGAGAACTCAAGGCGCTCGAGCGATTGCGGCTGTCGGTCGTGACGTACCTCGACGTCTGCTACCCCCCGCGCCTCAAGACGATTCACGATCCTCCCCCGTTCTTGTACATGGGCGGCGAACTGAGCGAGGCAGACTACCATGCGGTCGCGATCGTGGGAGCCAGGCGCGCAACCCATGCCGGCCGCCTGCTGACCGAACAATTAAGTCAGGAGCTGGCCTCGGCGGGGTTCACCATTGTCAGCGGTCTGGCACGAGGAATCGATGCGGCTGCCCATCGGGGAGCGCTGGCGGCTCAAGGGCGAACGGTCGCGGTCCTCGGCTGCGGGATCGACCGGACTTATCCGCCGGAACATCAGACCCTCAGGAAGCAGATCGAATCGAATGGAGCCGTGGTCGCCGAACTGCCTCTTGGAACCTATCCGTACGGCTATCATTTTCCCCGGCGAAACCGGATCATCAGCGGGATGTGCTTGGGGGTCGTGGTCACGGAGGCGGAGATCCAGAGCGGGTCGCTCATCACGGCGAGACTGGCTGCCGAACAGGGTCGTGAAGTCTTTGCCGTTCCGGGATCTGTGAAAGCACCGAACAGCCGGGGTCCCAACAGCCTCATCAAGCAAGGGGCGAAGCTGGTGGAGAGCGTGGAGGATATCGTCGAGGAGCTTTTGCCGCAGCTTGATGGTCCATTCCGGGAGCGGCTGAAGGGCCGCGCCCCTCTCCAGACCGTGGCCACGCCGCAGTTGTGCAAGGAGGAAGCAACGATTTACGACTTGCTGTCCCATGAACCGGCGCACATTGACGATCTCATCGCCAAAGCCAGCCTGGCGGCGGCTGACGTCGCAGCGCTCCTGCTTTCGCTGGAACTTAAAAATTTAATCCGTCAACTGCCCGGACATTCCTACCTTCGGCTATAATTGACTGGAGAGACTTGAAATGAACGGTGGCGTCGGTATATAAGACAACCCCTGTCTGAGCAGGGAGCGGACATCGAGCGAATTCAGGAGCTGAGATGGCGAAATCGCTGATCATTGTGGAGTCGCCGGCCAAAGCGCGCACGATTACGAAGTATTTGGGTCGCGGCTATACCGTCATGGCCTCCATCGGCCACGTGAAGGATCTGCCCACCAATAAACTGGGCGTGGATGTGGACCATGACTTCAAACCGCACTACGTGACGATCAAGGGAAAAGCCAAAGTGCTGGCCGAGATCAAACAGAAGGCCCAGGAAGCTGACAAGGTGTTTCTGGCTCCTGACCCGGACCGGGAAGGGGAGGCTATCGCCTGGCATATTGCGGAGGAGATTGACGGCAGAACCAAAAAGAAAGACAGCAAGGTCTTTCGCGTCCTCTTCAACGAGATTACGGAGTCGGCCATCAAACGTGCCCTTCAATCACCTGGCCAGATCGACATGAAGCTGGTCAACGCTCAGCAGGCGCGCCGCGTGCTGGATCGCATCGTGGGGTACCAGGGGAGCCAATTACTCTGGAAGAAAGTCCGGCGCGGCCTCAGCATGGGGCGGGTGCAATCGGTGGCCGTAAAGTTGGTCTGTGACCGTGAGCGCGAGCGCGAAGCCTTCCGCTCAGAGGAATACTGGTCCATCACGGCCACCCTGGCCGGCACGAACCCGCCGCCGTTTGAGGCCAGGCTTCACAGCATTGATGATCGGGAGGCTGTCATCCCATCGGCCCAGGAGGCTGAGCGCATCGTCGCCGCGGTTCGGGGGAAAGAGTTCACGGTCAAGTCCATCGAGCGCAAAGAGAAGCGTCGCAATCCCGTGGCTCCGTTTATTACGAGCCGGCTCCAACAGGAGGCAGCCCGCAAACTCCGCTTCACTCCAAAGAGAACCATGACCCTTGCTCAGCAACTCTATGAGGGCCTGGAGGTCGGAAAAGAAGGCCCGGTCGGCCTGATCACGTACATGCGGACCGACTCAACGCGCATCGCGTCTGAGGCGGCCGAGGAAGCGAGACGAGTGATTCAAGAGCGGTTCGGGGCTGAGTACCTCCCTGCGACGCCCAATGTCTATAAGACGCAGAAGGCTGCCCAGGAGGCCCATGAAGCCATTCGGCCCACAGCGGCCAGTCGAGATCCAGAGAGTATCAGGCCATACCTCGACCGCGATCATTACCAACTTTACAAACTGATTTGGAACCGCTTCATTGCTTCTCAAATGGTCCCGGCCATCCTGGACGTCACCCGCGTGGATTGCGTGCCCGAGCAGACGCGCAACACGTATCTGTTCCGGGCTACAGGGACAGTGGTCAGGTTCCCTGGACACACGGCGGTCTATCTGGAGGGAAAGGATGCCGAGCTTGCTCCGCAGAGTCCCAAGGCCGATCAGGAGCCGGAGGACGAGACTGAACGGCAATTGCCAGCCTTGGTCGAGGGAGAGCGGCTGCGGCTCGTAGCCCAGAAGGGGCATGTCACGCCGGGACTCACGCCGAAGCAACACTTTACCCAGCCGCCTCCTCGATACAATGAGGCCTTGTTGATACGGGAACTGGAAGAGAAAGGAATCGGCCGACCCTCGACCTATGCCAGCATCATTTCCACGATCCAGGAACGCCGGTATGTGGAAAAGATGGAAGGCCGCTTTGCGCCGACAGAGACAGGCCGGATCGTCAACGATTTCCTCGTCAAGGGGTTTCCCGACATCCTGAATGTCGACTTCACCTCATTGATGGAAAAAGAACTGGACGAAGTGGAAGAAGGCGAGAAACTTTGGGTTGAGACTGTGCGCGAATTCTACGGGCCATTCACCAGGGATATGGAAATGGCGAAGAAGATTCCGGGGCCCAAGGATACGGTTGAGCCCCCGACCAACATCCCCTGCGAAAAATGCGGCCGGATGATGGAGATCAAATGGGGTCGGAACGGAAGGTTCCTGGCCTGCCCCGGCTACAAGGAAGATCCGCCCTGCAAGAATACCCAAAACTTCGAAAAACTACCGGACGGCACCATTAAGATCGTGGCGAAGCAGGAGATTACGACCAACGAAAAATGTGAGAAGTGCGGAAGCTTCATGGTGATTAAGAGCGGACGGTTTGGAAAATTCCTCGCCTGCTCCGCCTACCCCACTTGCAAGACCACCAAGCCGCTTGCGCTCGGGGTGAAATGCCCAATGCCCGGTTGCGACGGTGATTTAGTCCAGAAGCGAACCAAAAAGGGACGGTCGTTCTACTCCTGTAGTCGGTATCCAAAATGCGAGTTTGCGTTATGGGATCGCCCGATCAATAAACCCTGCCCGAATTGCAAGGCACCCTTCCTCGTCGAGAAAGTGAGCAAGCAAGCCGGCGCCACTGTGCAGTGCCGGAACGAAGACTGCGGCTACAAGGAAGCGGGCTGAGCCTATCTCCGATCCCTCCCGGGCTAACCTTTAGAAGTCTGTTTTCGGCTCCTTTGGTGTCGGCCGGCTGCAGCAGCCTCGGGCTTTGGACTCAGGCCTCGGGCCTGCTTCACTGTGAGCGGCGTGCGGGTAGGTCATTCGCTTGCCTCCTTGGCCATCAGCGGGGATCCAATGAACCACATCTCGTACAGCGGGATCGCCATCATGATCAGAAAACTGATCGACATCATCAGGTCCCCTGTCAGCATGGTTACGACGAAGGCCGGCGACACGTAGCGGATCAACCAGGGAGAGAGGAGATCAAGCATCACACCGCCAAAGCCCATCCAGGTCATGAGGACTTTGAGCCTGTTGCTGGCTATGGTCAGATACAGCACGTGCACCAAAATCATGAACACCACGGGCATGGTAAAGAGATGGAAATGAGTGATTTCCGCCAGCTCTCGAAACGACATGGGCTCGCCGAACGTCGCATCTGACCCCCGGTAGTGATCGGCAATACCCTGAGGGGAAAGCCCGGTCATGCTGTGAGCCCAAAAGAAGGAAAAGCCGAACCCGACCAGCATCAGAAGAAGAAAAAGCGTGTAGACAAATCGGATGTGACGGTCGGTGTCACGCAGACGAAACCGCGTGTTGAAATTACGCATTCGCTCCTGTCCGGCGTTCAGTCGTCAAAAAGAAACCCGAAGAATCCCTTCTCTGCCTTCCTGGCTTGGACCGTATCACTTCCCAGCCCGAGGGGTTTGAGGTAGAACTCGTCGATGAGGACGAGAACACGTTTGACCCCGGCGCTCATGGACCGCACTGACATGGTCGCTCCGCTGATATTGATGATGTCCCGATTGATTCGGACCGGATCGAGCACCGTCTTGCCCTCATATTGATAGTTAAAGCGCTTGGTGCGAACCTCGCTACCACGCGCCTCACGGAACACCAGCAACTCCACGTTCATGACGAGGCCGTTCCTGTCAATTCCGACCATGTATGTCATCGGTTTGTGTTTCCCGATGGTGTTTTGAATCATGGCGTAGCCGTCAACGGTGCTGCCGGTCTCTCCGATGTAAACCTCAAACGATTCCTCTGGGAATTTCCACCCGATTCGGGATTCGACAAGGGCTTTCCGATCAGAGCTGAGCTGCAGAACCTCCTTGCGGATGCGCTCGGATTTCGGGAACATCAGCTTGAGGGCTTCCTCCGCGGTGAGAAACACTTCGGCATGACTCAGTTCTTGGTCGGTGAGGTACCGCTTGAGCTCAGCGTCCCAGATTCGTTCGGCCCAAGCGGGCGACGCGAGGAGCCACAAGGTGCCTGCCGCTAACATCCATCGCGTGAAACGTTTCAGGTCGAAGGACATCCGCGCTCCTTCAGCTTGGTATTGAGCCGGTTTATGACTGCGTTCATAGCTTCTTCGGAAGGCGCGACCGGCCACCATTTTGTTGCCTGTTGTGTCACCCCGCCCCGCAGATGCCAGCGCTGTCTGTTTTCAACCAGGCTGACCGTCGTCATGTCATCTGCCCGCTTGACGACGAAGGACATTCTGGCGCGCTCTTTACTGTCAAAGAGCTCGCGGCTGAACGCGCCGAACCCTCGTCCGTCAACCGCCGTTTCAGTCCAGTCCGTATCGATCACGCCCGCTTCCTTATCCTGCCGGATCACAGGCCGATCTTTCATCGTCTCCAGCGCTGCGTCCCACACGGTGTCGTAGGGGCATACGAGATGCTGATCGCGGCTACCATTCAGCGACGCACAGCTGCTGCAGACCAAGATGACCGAGGCAAGCGCGGATCCTAACGCCCGCATGTTGAATCGTTGCTCCTCTCTTGACTCCGCGAACCCTCCCCGGAGAGGGGAGGGTTCGCCAGGCTTTCGGCTTAGAAATAGGTCGCTGCGGAAATCACAAACGCGCTATCGTGAATCCGCTGCGACGTGTTAGGGTTGAACGCCATCGGCTGATACTGGTAACTCATCTTGAAGACCGCGTCTTCAACTGGACGATAGTTCAAACCAAAAGAAATTTGCTCGAGATCGCCAAACCCGCCCGCTGTATTATCCTGGTTGGTGTTGACCCGGTCGTATCTGACCACAGCCGTGAAGGTTGAGCCTTCGCCGAAGCGCTTCGGTGAGAGCTTGGTCAGGAAATCCGGCATGAAATGATAGTTGCCTTGAATGTACAAGCCGTTCATCCGTTGAGGGGGGATGCCCAGTCCGCTGTTCCCACCGATCCCCGTGAGAAGCATTCCAGGGGCCGGTGCGGGTCCGGGAGCGCCAATAGTGTTCCCTGAAATAGCTCGAGAATTGCCCCTCGCGTAGGCCCAGGCTGCTTCACCGATGAGCTCAAAGGGGCCTCGCTGGAGAGTCCAGTCGATGGCCGTAATGCTCAAGGGGTTGTAGTTAGCAAACGGAGCAGCATTTCCATAGTAGCTCGATGCGGCTACTTCCACTCCGAGCACCGGACTGTAGGCCAGCCGTCCCACGACAGTCTTGCCGTTGTTGATATCAAAGCCATCATCTGCAGCGCATTTCCTCTGTCGAGCTCCACGAGTGCCTGTTGCTTCATTGATATTAGGAGTCCCGTTTGTCTCATAACCGCACGGGCCAGTCGTGACGTAAAACTCATAGTCCACCTTACTGATTCGGCCGGGATAAATCGTTCCGTAGAATCCAGCTCCAGTTTCAGCCACGGTGGTAGGAATAATAAGTTGGCTGACCAGCGGACGATCGGTCAGGTCGTTCAGTGGTGAGTCATGGAGCAGATTGAACTTGCCGATGGGCAACAGGAGAATGCCTGCGCGTAAGTTGAAAGGCTCTTTCACCAGGTAATCGATGTGTGCAAACTCGAGCCCGAACTCGAGCTCCCTATCCGGTCCGCCCTCTTCCCTGATTCCGTGCTCGATCTCGATCTCTGACGCGAATTTCACATGTTCGGTGATGTCCGCGAAAATAAATGGAACGAACCGCTGCTGATCGAAGTTGTTGGTAAGGCCTCCATAGCCATTCTCGATGCTGCCTTTCCGTTGGGACCGATACTGGATGTCCATGTAGCCACCAACGACGGCCTTAGGAGCGGCAACAAACGGTTTCGCATAAACCAACCGGCCGGACCCCGTAGAACCGAAGGATAACGGGGCCTGCATCTCCCGCCTCCGCTCCTTGCCGACCTCGGGGAGTGGGCCGATTCCAGGCTCACTGGGCGGCTCTGATGGCAGACCCGGTTCGCGCTCCCGCTCCTGCCTCTCGTGTTCTTTAAACTGCTGCACCGATTCTTCCAGCTTTTTCACTCGGTCTTCGAGTGCCTTGTCTTCCGCCCATGCGGGAACCACCAGCAAGACGCAGATCATCAGAGCCCCCAAGAGCGACCATCTCCTCATGGCTTTCCTCCGTCAGGGAGAGTGAGTAAGTCTGACTCGGGACTCTGAGGTCTCTGGTCTGTCGTTGCTCAGTCATGACAAGCTAAGAGTAGGGTTTCGCCGCACTACCTCTGTTCCAAGATGGGCATGGAAGTCGTCTGAGCTGTCCAGCCTTCGATTGAGGCAAATGGAATCAGCACGATCCGTTTACACCGCTTACATTTGAGCTCAAGCCCTTGGCCTCGAACTTTGGCGATCAACTGCCCGCATTCGCAACGAGTCTCGCTTCGATCCGACCGGCGGCTTATTTCGAGTTTCGTCGACATGGCCCGTTCACATCTTGAGAAGCAACCGAACCGGGGTGAGCTGAATCTTTCACAGCGATTTCCGCGAAACGTTTGAGCACGGGGATGAGTTGACCCAAATCAACTTATGAATGAAATTGAGAACGATTATTGATATCTTAATCAACATAGGCCTGTCAAGCAGATTTTTTCCTTAATAACAACAGCTACTTCTGGTATAAGAACCGGGAATCCTTCAGAGGCTTGTAGTCTGAGGGCAGCGACGGGGGAAGCTTGGATGTCTGATGGTAAGCGATGGCAGCGTAAAGCGGTGAGGCTAATAACGCTCGCATATAATCCAGAAGCGACTCTCATATAATGACTAGCATGGGACATGCGTGCGGAGGATTCTCTCGAGTCAGCCGGCCTTTGATGGGGTTACCGAGTGGCGCAATATTGGGTAGTTGCGCGACAGAGCTTGCCTCCACACCGGAGAGTCTCGAAGCAAGTGCTTCCGTTGTGTTTGGTCGAGCCGTGACCGTGCTGACAGGAAAAACGACGCGATGATATGGGCCGGCCGTCAGATTTATTGAGCTGGCGAACCGACATACCAATGAGCGCTTTCGCGTCGAGTTACGTTCCGATGATAAGCTGTTCGTTCTGCAACTTCCAGCCGGTGAGTATGAATTGAGCCGCGTGCAGATCAGTGAGGGTCCGTTCATGTCCATGGCCGACCTCCAGTCATCCTTCCAGGTGGCTGCCGACCAAGTGATCTATGTTGGGACATGGCGGTTTGGCGTGGACTCTCCTCGATACGAACGTATGGTGGTCGTATCGGCGGTTCAAGAGCAGGAAGACCACACACAGGCGGAGCGCCGGTTGATGGCCCGCTATCCCGATCTGGATGGGCGCCCAATCGCCATGGTGCTGCCGATTCCTGCTTCTGCCGAGTCCCGTCTCTATGAAGTGATGCCTTATCCCCGCTATCCTCGCACCTTCCGCCGGCATTGCTGGTAGGTACCAACAGCATGCCACGCAGGCCTCTTCCCAAACAGGTGATCCTTCCCCGGAGCTGTGCGGTGGTCGTCCTGCTGACTATGGCTTCCCATGCCGGCTGTTGGCATGCGCCTGCCAGCTCAGCCCCCGTCGTCATCAAGCGGGCCCAGACACACATGGGCACTCTGGTGACGATTACGGCTGTTGCGCAGTCTGAGGATGTCGCCCAGGCAGCGATCACCGCTGGGTTTCGGGAAATCCATCGCCTGGAAGAGCTCCTGAGCACCTGGATTCCCAGCAGCGAACTGTCTCGTGTGAATGCTGCAGCGGGACGGGGAGCGGTGAAAGTCAGTCCAGAGACCCTGACGATCCTGCGGCGGTCGATCGAGATTGCGGGTCTGACGGATGGAGGGTTCAACATTGCCATCGGACCAGCTGTGGATGCCTGGAACGTGACTGACGGATCGCGCATTCCGGGAGCTGCGGAACTGTCACAATTAAGATCGCTGGTTGATTTGTCGTTACTTCGACTGGACGAGCAGGCCGGGACTGCCTACCTCGCCAGGCCTGGAATGAAGATTGACGTTGGAGGCATTGGGAAGGGCTTTGCGGCTGACCTGGCGGCGGCGGTGATGCAGTCCGCTGGTGCCACGGCTGGGGTAGTGGCTCTCTCAGGAGACATCAAGACGTTTGGGCGGTTACCGGATGGTTCGCGCTTTCCGTTTGGCATCAAGCACCCAAGGAAGGAGGGAGTCCTGTTAGCTCGGGTCGATCTTCAGGACGAGGTGATTTCGACCGCGGGAGATTATGAACGGTACTTTGAACGTGCTGGAATTCGGTACCACCATATCTTGGATCCGCGCACGCTCGAGCCGGCGCGCGGCTGTCAAAGCGTGACGGTGATCGCGCGGGACGGTACACTGGCGGACGGCTTGGATACCGGCATTTTTGTCTTAGGCCCTGAGCGTGGAATGGAACTTGTCGAACGGCTTCCCGATGTCGAGGCCGTCATTGTGGACAGCGAGGGGAAAATCCTCGTGTCGTCCGGTCTCAAAGACCGACTTCAGCTCGAAGAGTGAGAACGTTGAGGGGGAACATCATCGGCTCAGGTTGTGTTGTAAGTCTTGAGCACGAACTTATTTGAAAACGATCTTTTTCAGACTGTTCACTGGTACGTTGATCTCACCAAAATCGGACTCGCCTTTGAAGCTTCCAGCGGTCGCCAGGAGAAACCCTCCCGTTTTGCCGTTGGCGAGGGTAATGATCAATACCGGGAGGCCTTTATCTGATGCGGGACCGACATCAATTTGCCTAATGGCGTCGAACTTCACGTTGAGCGTTCCGGAACCGCGTTTCACCGGAATCTGCCTGAGTTCGTGCGGAAGATAAGCGGTCTCACTCTGGGCTCAAGATCCTAGTGCAACACTTGTATCCTGGTCGAACCAGGAGCCAAGGAGTTGCACATGGCACACTATCGACGCTTGAGTTTCATGGAGCGCGAGGAGGTGAGTCGCATGTTGGCCGCGGGATCGAGTCTCCGGGCCACGGGGCGGGCACTGGGCCGAGCCCCGAGCACCGTGGCGCGCGAGCTCGCACGCCACCACGCCTCGCCCGTGACCTATCGAGCCGTGCTGGCCCATCAACGGGCCCAACGCTGGGCCCACCACCCTCGCAAGCCCCGGAAGCTGGCGGTCCACTCCCGCTTGCGCAGGGTCGTCTTCACCCTGCTCGCGCAGCGGTGGTCCCCCGAACAGATTGCGCGCGGGTTGCCGCAGCGGTATCCTCATGAGCCGACCATGCGGATCTCCCACGAAGCCATCGACACCTCTCTCTATGTGCTGCCCCGGGGCGCGTTCAAGCGAGAGCTCGTCCGCTCTCTCCGCCGACGGCACCGGTTTCGTCGGCCGCGCAAGGTGCGGCTCTCGTCTCGGCCCATCCAGGATCTGATCAGCATCGACGAGCGGCCCGCGGAGGTGGCGGATCGCACGGTGCCGGGGCATTGGGAAGGGGACTTGCTCGTGGGTCGTGCGAATGCCTCCGCACTCGGCACCCTGGTGGAGCGGACCACGCGGTTGACGCTGCTGGTGCCGCTGCGATCGAAGGACGCGGTCACCGTGCGGCAGGCCTTCGCGCGCGAACTCCGGACACTGCCCGCCCAGCTCCGCCGCTCCCTCACCTACGACCAAGGGCCGGAAATGCGGGAGCACCGCCTCTTCACGAGGCAGACGAAGATGCGCGTGTACTTTGCCCATCCGCAGTGTCCCTGGGAGCGCGGGACGAACGAGAACACCAATGGCCTGCTGCGCCAGTTCTTCCCCAAAGGAACGCGCTTCCATCAGCTCTCTCGACGCGAGATCAAGCGGGTGCAGGCGATGTTCAACGATCGGCCCAGGAAAATCTTGAACTGGCACAGCCCGGCCCATGCCTTCACTCAACTGTTGCGCTAGGACCTTGAATGCCCACACTGACCTTTTCTTCCCAATAGAACAGGACACTCTTGACCTCGGTCTCCACCCCTTGGGTATCTGTGATCACGGCTTTTAAGGCCTTGTTCTCCTTCGTATCGGCCCAGGCACTGCCGTCTGAAACAAGAAGTAACACAATCAGACGAATGACTAGATGAATAGGCCATCGTTGGCGGGCCTGTGACATTGGCCTCACTGCATGTCCCTCCGTTTGATGGGGTTAGGAACTCGACAGCCTGAGCAAAGATCTGAATCGATCACACGTTCAATCGTGCGGAGAGGGACTCTCTTTCAAGGCGGTTCTAGTGCTCCAGCCTATAGCTGATGGGGACTTGTACCACCACCTGCGGTTGTCCGAGGGCGTGCATGAGTTTGAGCGGCGACGCCTGCCTCATGATCTCGAGGGCATCCAGGTCCAGTACCCGATGCCCGGAGCTTTCTGCGACTTCGAGTTCCATGAGCTGACCGTCTTCCTTGATCACGGCCCGCAACACCACCTTCCCTTCCCAGCGGTTCATCCTGGCGATATGCGGATAGCGCTTTAACTGTTCGATCCTGCTCCACAAGGCCTGCGCCAACCAGCCGTAGTCAGGCTTTGCCGCGAGGCTAGGCCGTTCTGGATGCTCTCTGATCACTGCCTCCTGAATGGCTGGAGTGGCTGCCTGCAACGTGCCTTCAGTTGTCTCTGGCTTCACCCGTTCCATCGGCTGTGATTGCGTTGCCTCCGTGACCTGGTTCGAAATCAGAGACTGATCAGAAGGGGGAGCGGGAACTGGGCTGACGATCGCCTGCTGCGAAACCGGCGGGGCTGCTTCAGGAGGAGGCATGACGTCGGTCGGCGCCGTTTCTTGAACAACCGGTCCGACCTCTCTCATCTCATGTCTGACTTCTTGATGCACAAGAGGCTGCGCGGGCTGAACCATCTGGATCGGTCGCGTGGCTCGCTGTGGCTCAACCGATAGTGTCTTAGTTGGGGAGGGTGCCAGTGGAGTTGGAGAAGGCCCAGGTCCCTCTCCATGCTCCGGGACCGGTGCCTCAACCACGGAGACTTCCCACGTAAACGGTTCCGGCTGGGGCGCAAGGTGGAGGTCACCCAGAAGGATCAGTCCCGCGCCTATGACAAGGCCATGCATGAGCAGGGACAGTACCAGGCTCTGGATATACCTCTGGGTGTCCCCAGGAAGCTGCAGTGGGAGCGCGTTCACAGTCTGATCACCTCGAGACTTACCTGTCGAAAGCCCAGACCACGGACTTCATCCACAACTTGGACGAAGCGCTCAAGCATCGTCACGCGATCGGCTCGGACCACCACCAGCGACTCCCGAGGATGGGGGATCAGCACGGTCTTCAGTCCTTCCTCCGAGACCGGCTGATCATTCATGAACAGGCGACCATCGGCAGCCAATGTGATCACCAGCGGGACATCACGCCGGTCACCAGCTTCCTTGGATTTGGCGAGGTCGACCGGAATCTGGCCGGTTGTGATGAACGTCGCAGTGGTCAGGACGATTACCAACAGAACCAGCATCACGTCAACGAGCGGAATGACATTGATCTGGTTGAGTTCACGATCCATGCTGGACCCGGTACAGAGTCATCAATTCGGTCACACGCCGGCGCAGCACGTTGTTCATGACCACGCAGGGGATGGCGACGAGCAATCCCGCTGCGGTGGCCTTGAGCGCGAGGCTGAGCCCGATCATAATCGTGCTGACTGCAATGGTGCCAGCGGTGCCCATTGTGTGAAAGGTCAACATAATGCCCAGCACGGTCCCTAACAGACCGATGTATGGCGCGTTCGCCGCCACAGTCCCAATGACGACCAAGCGTTTCGTCAAGGTGATTTCAAACACTTGCTGATTCGGGAACTGGGTCAGGTCCACCTGGCGGTAAAAGCGCCACCGCTCTACAGCCACCGCCACCGACCAGACGCTGAGTACGAGCAATAGGCCAATCACGCCGAAGTCTATAGCATCTTTCAAGGCATCCATAGTAAGACCTCTTTCTCTACAGCTGTCATCCGTTCTCTGGAGGCCGACGAACCAAAAAAAATCCTCAAGGCATGTGAAACCCTGAGGATTGTACCCAGTTCTTCACCCTCACTCTTTCCCCAGCCCACGAGGGAAAGACGGTTATTGTCCGGGCAGGTCTTCTGGCTCACAGGGACCCGAGCCTACTCCCCGCGCCTTCCCATCTTTGGCGTCCTGCGTCCGTCGCGGCTCTTGCGTCATTGCGACAGACGCAACGACGCGGTGCGCAATCGACGGGTCACGCGTTCAGACAGTGGCCTCTGCGGGTTTCGTCCCCATTCACAGCGGCGGGGCCGCGAGGGTATTCCACCCTCTTCCCTTTGCCCGGAGACATTGTTTTCGGAAACCCACTCTATGAGAGCCTGCGGAGTCTTGTCAAGAGCATACCAGTTGACTCTCTGGCGGCCCATGCCACTGTGAGATATCCCGATTATTCTGGCGAGACATAGTGAATGGGCGTGCTAGGTGGATGACCGCGGATTGGCGTCCCGGTCGAATAACACCGTATGGGTCGCAACGATCTGGAGTTCCACCGGTGTCCCGATGGGGTAGACGCTCGTCGAAGCTTCACTACTGTGCACGACACGACCAGAAGGGAGGCCAATCATATACAGATTCTCCGACCCTCGGAACTGCCTGGCCAGAATGCGGGCGGTGCAGTTCTCCGCCGGTATCACGTGGATATCGTCAGGGCGGATCATCACGACCACTCTGGCTCCTCCCTGGTAACCGGCCTGGTTCGGAAATTCTCCGATTTCCGTCAGAACCTTCCCGTTCTCGACAATGCCTGGAATAAAATCGGCTTGACCCACAAAATCCGCGACGAAAGGAGTGGAGGGCATGTGATAGATCGCCTCAGGGGTGTCGAACTGTTCGAGACGACCGTTGTTCAACACCGCGACCCGGTCGGCCATGGCGAAGGCTTCATCGTGATCATGGGTGACCAGGATGGCCGTGGTGTTGGTGCGTCTCAGCAGGTCGTGCAGGTCCTGGCGCATCTTGCCCGTCATGTCGGGATCCAGGTTGCTGAAGGGTTCATCAAGGAGCAGAATCACTGGTTTTTGCGCAAGCGCCCTGGCGAGCGCAACACGCTGTTGCTGGCCCCCCGAGAGTTCATGGGGATAACGTCGTTCGAACCCAATTAAACCGGTCATGGCCAGCATGGCGTGCACTTGCGTGGTTCGCTGATCAGCCGAGAGATGTCGGAGCCCAAATGCAATGTTTTCGGCGACGCGGAGATGGGGAAACAGCGCATATTCTTGAAAGACCATCCCCACGCGCCGCTCTTCTGTGGGGACCAGGAGTCCCGCAGCCGATACCAACTGATCCTGGAGGTACACTTCGCCGCCGATCACTGGTTCAAATCCGGCGATGACGCGAAGCGTGGTTGTCTTTCCGCAGCCAGACGGACCGAGCAGGCACAGGATGTCCCCCTTGCGCGCACAGAGGGAGATATCCGAGATCGCGGGCCGGCCTGCCTCATATGCGCAAGTGACCTTGCGAAGCTCTAGAACGATCGGGCTGGTCTCTTCGTTCGGGCGTCCTTTGGCGACGGCTTCGTCGGGTCTCTTGCCTGGTTCAAGTGGTGGCAGGTCCGGCATTATTCAGCTTTCCCTTCACCGCGCTAGGCGGCACGCCAATCTTTCGATACCAGCAGCATCAGGGCTGGGAGTGTCAGGAGCACAATCAACAGTGCCGAGGGGGCCGCGAGTTGATAAGATTCCTCACTGGCCTCAAGCCAGACCCGAACCGCCAGCGTATCGAACCCCACCGGACGGAGCAGGAGCGTCGCCGGCAATTCCTTGATGCTCTGGAGAAACATGAGCACCCAGGCTACGATGAATCCACTTCGCACCAGCGGGAGCGTGACCTTCTGGATGGCGCGGAACAGGCCGAGCCCCAGACTCCTGGCGACTTCCTCCAGATTCGGTGTCACTTGCTGCAGTGCTGGCTCCATCGCTTGCAAGCCGGCCGGAAGATAATGCACGATGTAGGCAATGACCAGCACCATGGCGGATCCATACCAGAATGGAGCCAGGTGGGAAAAGAGCACCAAGAGAGCCAGCGCTCCCACCGGCCCCGGTAACACATAGCCAGCATAGGCGGCTTGCAAACAGAGGAGATTCAGCCGGGAAGGCCATCGGCTGGCCAGATAGGCGAGTGGTGTCCCCACCAGGATTCCAAAGGTAGCCGCCAGTCCGGAGAGCAGGGCGCTATTCCAGACGAATCCGACGAACCTCGTATCGATGATCCCCTGAGCCACCGCAGAGCTACTCCACTCGATCAGGAGCGCCGCCGGTACGGCGAATGCGGCACCAAGCACCAGGGCCAAATAGGCCGTAATCAGAGCGGTCCCAAGTGGGCCGCATGGCTTCCGCGCCGGCGCACGGTACCGACCGGTCGTTTGATAGAAGCGACTTCGCTGTCTGAACCACCGCTCAGCGACAAGGAAGATCAAGGCGAAGAAGACCAGGAGGAGGCTCAGGACGCTTGCCGCGGCCTGATCGTACCGTCCGGTGATCTGTTGGTAGACCGCGTAGGTCAGGGTCTGGTAACGAAGGAGGGAGACAGCACCAAAGTCAGAAACGACGTAGAGAATCACTAGCGACAGACCGGCCACGATTGCCGGACGCATCAGTGGCAACGTGACCGTGAACAGAGTACGCAGGCGAGACACGCCACAGACACGCGCTACCTCCTCGAATGAGACGTTCGAGTTCAGGAGCGCGGCCCTGGACAGCAGATACACGAAGGGGAACGTGTCTAACGTCATGACCAACGTGGTGCCGGCATAGCTCTGGGCAGAAACCATCCGCCATTCCGGTCCAGCCAATGCCTGCCACGCCTGTTCAACAGGCCCCCCGGTACCGAGCAGATAGGTATAGACGTAGGCGAGCACGTACGTGGGCATCGCGAGGGGGAGGACCAGCGCCCATTCCCAGACGCGGCGGCCAAAGAAATCGAATCGGGCTACGAGCCACGCGAGTGTCACTCCGAGTATAAGAGCTCCGGCCGCGACACCAACGGCGAGTGAGGCAGTGTTCCAGAGCAACTCTGGAACACGGGTTGCCCACAATCGGCTCCAGACGGTGAAGTCCGCTGATAAGGCAAGGTAGCAGACGTACAGTAACGGTAGGGTGATCAAACCAGCCACTGTAAAGGCTAGGGCGGCGAGCGGAGCAGGAGCTATTCGTAGAATCGCCGTAGTCATGGGGGTGGGGATGTTATCGCAGGCCCACCTGCTCGATGAGCATCATGGTAGGCTCTCGGAGTTCGGCGAGTCGCGCCAACGGGACCATAGCCGCGCGAAAACTTTTTCGCTCGGGCAAGAGAGGATCTGCTTTGACCTCGGCATGAATCGGATACTCCTTATTGAGATCCGCGAACATTTTCTGGCCCGCCTGAGACACCAGAAATTCAATCAGGAGCTTGGCTGCATCAAGGTGCTTGGTGTGTTTGATGACCCCGATGCCGGCCACGTTCATGATGGCACCCATGCCCCCCTTCTGCTGGTCCAGCATCAGGGCTGAGATCGGTGCCCCAGGCTGGGTCGCAAGGTACCGGTAGACATAATAGTGGTTGACCAGTCCCATCGCGACTTGGCCTTTCGCCACTGCCTCCACAATCTGTGCACTCTTGCCGTATACCTGGGTTCCCGCGTTGGAACTGAGTCCCTGGAGGAATTGCCTGGTGCGCTCGTCGCCATACGTCGCCTTGATGACTGAGACCCCGGCCTGGAGATATTCGCTGCCGGCGTTAGGGATGGCGATCTTGTCTTTCCAGCGCGGGTTGGCGAGATCCAGGATCGACGCGATCTCATGGGGCTTCACCAGCTCTGTGTTGCACACGACGATCCAGAATCGTCCGGACAGCCCGACCCAACTGTTGTCCGGAGCCCTGAACGGTGCTGGAACGGCCCGATCAATTTCCCTCATATTCAAGGGGCGTAGGAGCCCCAACTCTCTGGCTCGCTCCAGACTCCCTGCATCGTTGGTTATGAACACATCAGCTGGTGTTCGCTCTCCCTCGGCCTGCAATCGGTTGACAAGTTCGGTGGTTCCGGATGAGAGCAGTTCTATCTGGATACCAGTCTTGGCCTGGAAAGAATCGAAGACCGGCTTGATCAGCCGCTCGGCCCGGCCTGAGTACACAATAAGCCTCTCAGCCGCGGCGCTGCTGGACACCATGGCCAGGAGAACCCCGAGGGCGGTTCCGGTCCACAACATGACTAAGAAGCTGGTCCAAGCCACTACGCCGAGGGGACTCCGGCCACGAGGCGTCGCCTGCGGCTCCTTAATTATTGCGCCTCCCAGCGGCTGAGAAGAATGAAAATGAAATTGATTCATCATCTCAATAGACATACCAAAAAAACCCGATCTGGTCAATGCCGGCAGCTTGAACACAAGCCGTAGAGTTCGAGCTTGTGGGTCTGAATGGTAAAGCCGTTCTTCGCAGCGACCTCCTCCTGCAACCGTTCGATGTCACAGTTCTCAAACTCCACGATCTTTCCGCAGCTCGTGCAGATCAGATGGTCATGGTGTCCTTTATGGACCACGTTGTCGTACTGGGTCTGTGCGCCGAAGTGGCGCGCCTGGGCTAATCCCGCCTCACAGAACAAATTCAGCGTCCGGTAAATAGTGGCCAGGCCGATGTGGGGGTCTTTCTTGGTAAGTAAACGGTACATCTGCTCAGCAGTGATATGTTCCATTCTGAGAAAAACAGCCAGGATTTGCTCGCGCTGGCGGGTCAGCTTGAGCTGGTGCTTCGAGAGGTGCTCCTGCAGCACGCTTATTTCCTTGAGATGTTTACTCATCGAGGCCTATATCTGCGGAGGTAAAGTAAACGTATTAAAGACAAAACAGAGTACCGGGTCAAGGGGGACCCTGCCCTTGGCCGGCTTGGCCTGCGAGAGAGTCTCCCCATCAAGCGAGCAGGCTGCATTGGTTGACTGGCTCCTTGCCCGAAGACTATAGTCATAACAAATCAACGGGTTCTATCTCACCGCATCATGACAATAGAGTCCCCCCCCGGGAGGTGTGCGATGGTAACGTCACGAACCCACAACTTTATCAACGGGACTTGGAAGGCAGCACCGTCAGATGACTGGTTTGAGAGTCGCAACCCCGCACACCCTGGAGAGGTGATCGGAGTCGTCCCCCAGTCGGGACCCGCTGATATTGAGGAAGCCGTCTCCTCTGCCAATCGGGCTTATGACGGCTGGCGCGAGATGGGGTTGGTGAAGAGGGCCGAGTATCTCCTGCGGGTCGCTCGGTTGATGGAAGAGGATATAGAGCCGTTGGCGCGCCTGGTCGCCCAAGAAGCCGGCAAGCAGGTCAATGAAGCTCGAGCAGACGTCGTAGAGGCGATTCACACTGCCCAGTACGCGTTTTCCTTCGGCCACCTCGGGCAGTATGGACGGGTACTGGCGGACGAGGTCTCGACCAAGCGTTGCTTTGAGGTCTTGGAACCGCGCGGCGTTGTCGTGGCCATCACTCCCTGGAATTTTCCGGTGGCGCTCCCGTTCTGGTTGACCGGGCTCTCGCTCGTCCTCGGGAATTGCGTCATCCTGAAGCCCAGCGAATACACGCCGATGTGTGGGGCCAAGATCGCCGGGTACTTCGAAAAGGCCGGGACGCCTCCGGGAGTCTATCAGGTGATCCAGGGAGCCGGGGAAACCGCTGGAGCGTCGCTCGTCTCCCACCCACAGACCCATGTCGTCCTCTTTACCGGCAGCTACGCGGTCGGCCTCCGGATTAAGCAAGAAGTGGCCAAGCATGCCCACAAGGTCTGTACGATCGAGACTGGCGGGAAGAACGCGGTGCTCGTCATGGAGGATGCAATCCTTGATATGGCGGTCACGGCCAGCGTCCTGTCAGCATTCAAAACCTCAGGCCAGCGCTGCGTCACAGCCGGCCGTCTGATTGTGGACAGCCGGGTTGTGGACCGGTTCAAAGAGCGCTTTGTCGCTGTGGCTCGCCGAGTCACGGTCGGCGAGCCGATGGAGGAGGCCGTCTTCTATGGCACGATGATTAATCAGCAGGGAGTCGAGAAGGGCCGGCGTTTCAACGAAATGGCGAAGAAGGAGGGATTTGAGATCCTCTTGGATCGAAACATTGAACCGCCGCCGACACCGGATGGGTACTGGCTGAAGCCGTTCGTCTATACGGGTGCATGGAGAAGCGATAGTGTCTGTCTGACCGAAGAAGCCTTCAGCCCTCACGTGGGCATCGTGCCAGTGCGAGGGCTTGAGGAAGCCGTGGCAGTCTATAACGACACAAAGTATGGCCTGTCCGGGTCCATCATCACGGAGGACTACCGGAAGGCGAAATATGCCGAGGAGCACATGAAGTGCGGGATCTTCTACTGGAACCTACCCTGCATTGGAGCCGGTGTGCGGTTGCCGTTCGGGGGAGTGAAGCAGTCGGGCAACCTGATCCCATCGGCAGCAGGATTGATTCCGGTGCTCACGCACCCCAAAGCGGTCACCTACAATCTGGACACCCAGATCGTCATGGCGCAAGGGCTGAGCGCAACAATCAAGTAGAACATGGTTAATGGTCGATGGTTGATGTCATTGAGAAGGAGTCGAAAATCATCATTAACCATCAGCCATTAGCCATTGACCATTGCTTTCTCTGAACGATGCGTAAATCACACGAGATGACAATCGACCGTGCGCTCTTGATCTATTTGCTCCGATTGGCCGAGCCCTATGGGATCAATGGGGACGTGAAGCTCCAGCAGTTGGCTTTTCTCTGCGAGTTGCAGATGTTCGGGAAGCACCTGAAGGGTTTCCACTTCGAGTTCTTCCGGTATGCCTACGGAGCCTTCAGCAAGGATCTTGACAATGATCTGCTGTCATTGCGGCACAAGGAGCGCATCGAGAATTTCAGCTTGTCGGACAAAGCAGACGAGGCCATCAAGCTCTTGCTGGAATCTGTAGAGGAGGTCGATGCCAATTCGCAGGTGGTCGAAATCCTCCGGGCGGTGGTGGGAACCTATGGACCTCAGGACAGCAGCGACATTATGAAATCGGTGGAGGCCGTGGAACTGAGTACGCCTGATCACCCTTTCCTCAAACTACCCATCAGGGACATCTCGTTTCACTCCACACTCTTAGTGCCGAGCCGGATCGAAGTGGAGAGCGAGTTCACGCTTTCCTCGAAGGCGCTGGCCCGGCTCAACCAGGCGCTGGGCTACTGAACACGTGAGGCGTGAACTCTCCTCACCCCTTACACCTCACGGTTTCTAACCCTTACAGCTCTCCGAGGAAAATTCGGCACATGTTCGGGGTTTTCATATCGAAGGAGCCAGACTTATGAAGGAGTTAGTCTTGCCAGAGATCGAAGCCTATGCCGAGGAATACTCGGCTGCCGAATCGGAAGTCTGCCGCGCGCTTCGGGATGAGACCTATCGCACCATGGAGATCCCGCACATGGTGGTGGGTCCACTGGAA
Organism: Nitrospirota bacterium; assembly: GCA_005877775.1. GTDB lineage: Bacteria > Nitrospirota > Nitrospiria > Nitrospirales > Nitrospiraceae > NS-7. The sequence goes on from VBOJ01000056.1 coordinate 24,445, forward strand.
GGGGCATTTCTCAAGATGATGGCCCAGCTCGTGAACGCCCGGCAGGTGCTCGAGATCGGGATGTTCACCGGCTACAGCGCGCTCTGTTTCGCCGAGGCGATGGCGGCCAATGGTCGTGTCATGACCTGCGAGATTAATCTGGAATCAGCGGCAGTGGCCAGGAAATATTTTGCGAAGAGCCCGCACGGCAGCAAGATTGAGATCAGAATGGGACCAGCGCGGGACACGCTGCGCGACCTCACGGGTCCCTTTGACCTGATCTTCATCGATGCGGACAAGGTGAACTATATCAATTACTACCAGAGGGCAGTCGAGTTGGTCGCGGCCAACGGCGTTATTTTGATCGACAACGTGCTTTGGTCAGGAGACGTGCTCCTCCAGCCGCCGCCGGACCGCTCCACGGCAGTCATCCAGGAACTGAACCGTCTTGTCGCGTCGGATCCGCGCGTGACAGCCGTGCTGGTGACGATTCGAGACGGGGTGCTGGTCGTGAGGCCAAAGGGCGACCGGAACGAAACATCTTGACGGAGGTCTAGCCGGCTGCTATACGCCGGGGCTGCATGCGGACACCTTCTGAGCTTGGAGCGTACGGAGCGCTCGTCACTGCGGCGGTGGTCTGGGGCGGCTCTATCGTCTTCCAGAAACTCGCGCTTGGTTCCTTCTCGGCGGTGGAAGTCTCGGTCCTTCGTGGACTCGGCGCGCTCGCCTTATTGATTCCGCTCTGGTGGTGGCAGGAGGGCAAGGGGGTCAAGTTCTCGACCAAGGACGTCGCAGCGTTTGCCTTGCTGGGGCTCGGGGTCCTCGGCAATCACCTGCTCACGCTGTTCGGGCTGCGATACATCGGGGCGGCGGCCGCAGGGGTCATCATTGGCGCAAGCCCGGCGATCACGGCCTTCTTGTCCGCCCTGCTCATTCGGGATGTGCCATTTAGAGCGGTGTGGGCAGGTTGCGCGATCTCGTTCGCCGGCGTGGTGCTTGTCTCAGGCCTGGGAGGCGAGAGCGCGGCAGGGGAGAGGCCCTGGCTGGGCGGCACGCTCGTGGTGCTGGGGCTCGTCAGTTGGGCACTCTATACGATCGGCGGCCGTCGAACGATGGAGCGGTTCTCGCCGCTCACCGTGAACTGGACCACCCTGTTGCTTTCGATCCTCCCGCAGATCCCGCTCCTGTGGACGGATCAGAAGATGACTGTTGCAGGCATCGAGTCGGTTCCCACATCCGGTTGGCTGGCTCTGGCCTACCTGATCGTGTTTGCCACTGCGGTAGGCCAGCAAGCCTGGCTCTACGGCGTGCAAGGAATCGGGCCTTCGCGAGCCGGTGTCTTCGTCAACCTGATTCCGGTTTCGGCCCTGGTGCTTTCTGCGCTGATCCTCGGAGAGCAGGTCGGTGCCAAGGAACTAGCTGGCATCGGCCTGATTCTGACCGGCGTCTGGCTGGTCAATCGGCAATCCGCTCGACAGGCCCGGTGACGGGCATTCCCCGCACATCTTACTGACATTTCAACCGGTTTGAGATTATCCCACCATCGGACTGCCCTTCACCTTGGGCATGAGTAGCCGCCTGCTATACTTGAGACTGTCGTGCCGAAAAAATAGGAGGCCACCATGCCGCGCATGCTTACCGTTGTCCTTGCTCTCTCCGTTCTGTGGCTTACTCTGACTCCCTTTGTTTCATGGGCGGCCCAGGCTGTGATGAAGCACGATTGTTACCAGGAACGCCCAAAGGGGAGCTACTATTGCGAGCGTGGTCCCCTGGCGGGAAAACGATTTGCATCTCGGAAGGCAATGGTGGCGGCCCTTAAAAACAGTTCCGCTGCCGAAGTGGCTCGGAAGAACGGAAAAGCTTCTACCGGCACTCGTGGCAACGTGAAGACTTCTGCCAAGTAGTACGAAACAGCCGTCTAGCGTCTCTCGATGAATCCAATCAATCGGGGGTGGCTGGGAGCTAACGTTCAATCTATCAGCGCGCGCTTAGATCAGCTCTCACCCGCCCCCTCCCTTTCCGCTGCTCTCCGACGAGTGGACCTTTCCTGAGACATTCCTCCCAATAGCGCCCTGCACGAATCTCTTTCCTGATCAATACCGCTCAATGGTCCGGCTCGCCACACCTGTGCGTTTCGGGTATGATGGAGCGTCTGTTGAAACGAGGGCAGGCTCGTGCTCAAAGAACGAATCGAGGAGGTCACCAGGGCAAATCAGGAGTTCTATCAGGCCTTCGAAAGCCTAGACATTGCACGGATGGACCGGATCTGGGCGCAGCAGGAGTATGTCACCTGCATTCATCCGGGCTGGACCCTGCGGATCGGCTGGCCTTCTGTGCGAGATTCCTGGGTCTTAATTTTCAACAACACCTTCTCGATGAAGTTCGATCTCACTGAAATTCAAGTCCAGGTGGCCGGGGATGTGGCCTGGGTGATCTGTACGGAGAACATCACCAGCAAGCAGGGAGACGCGACTCAGGAAAGCCGAGTCCTCGCCACCAACCTGTACGAACGGGTAGGGGAGCAGTGGAAGATCATCCATCATCACGGGTCGCCGGTCATGGGGTAGGAGAGGCCTCACAAGGTCAAGTTGAAGCCGATCGCTGAGCAGATGTCGGTAGTATCAAGGTTCAGTCTCCGCCAAACTGACCCATCAGATCAGTCACACATAATTCGACTAACTTGTCTAAGCTACTTCTTAACAAGCGACCTTCCTCGTTTGTCCATTCGTTGAGGGGAGCAGGATCGGTATTTCTTACGCAGAAAGCGGACCACCGGACGTTTTCAAGTCCTGGTCGCAGCAATCTTGTTCTTCCCGCTAATTGGAAAAGGTAACGATCTTGTGGAGGATAGTAATAAAGACCCCACTCCATCACGCGAATCTCAATTGCTGCAACATCCGAACCGCCTTCGACATAGCCTGTATATTGACTGTCGATCGAACCCTGAGTAGAGAGAATTCTTGCTAAGCCCACTTTCTGCTGCCAGGAAGGGAGGAGCAGATCACGGAATTTACTAGTAGGATCTCCTAGCCATGATGGTGCAGGAATGGCCTGCCCCCGTCTTACCGCGTCAGTATAACCATGGATTTCAATTGGTAGCGCCAGTTTGGGAGTCCGAATCGTTTCTGAGGGAAGAGCCAATAAAAAGGGAGGGGTCGGATACGTGAGCACATGGAGCTGCGTAACCTCTTTAAGACGTGTCACCTCTTGAGGGTCGATTCGAATTGCAGCAATGTCTCGGGGCTTTCCAAGACACCCGCTGGCAGCCACGATCATTGCTGGAAGAACAAATAACAGTCTCTGTAACTCGCGCCTCATATTATGTAAGGGTCGATCGATGGTCGGTTGCGGTGGCCACCTCAGGTCTTGCGATCACACATTGTATTTAATATTCTGACACTCAACGCTTGGGGCTGGGTGAGGGGGGAATTTCTTCGACTTGGACCGTCTTACGCCACTCGGTCATCACTGAATCCCGTTCTTCCATGGTCATGGCGCCGTACTTGTGAAACATCCCCGCTCCCTTCCGCCGTCGCCACTTCACAAAGTCCAGGAAGTGCTCTTTACACAGTGAGCCGGTCCCAGCCGGCGCATAGCCCCGACCTCAGTGGTGAGTTATGAGTTCTGAGTGATGAGTTTAACTCAAAAGTCACAACAAAAAACTCACTCGTTACTAGTCACCTTGGAAGAAGAGTATGCCGGACCAGCCTTCCGGAATGCAATGGCCGATGAGGCAGTACTTGACGGTCACACGTGATTTCCGGTATCTGAGGGTCCTGTGCGAACGCTTTCACGAACCAGTCATCTGGCTATGCCACTCATGACATTGGCGGCTACGCTCGCCACATGCACGCCAGCCTACCAACAAGGCTTGCCCTCATCGAGTCCGTTCATGGCCAAGCAAGGACTCGCTCACGGCGTGGCGACGGGAGATGTCACCAGTGACTCGGCGCTGGTCTGGTTTCGGACTGCCGGACCGGCAACAGTCCTGGTGAAATGGCTTCCTCAGGATGGCTCGGCTCTCCCCGCCAGCAGCGAACCGGTCCTGACTGACCAGGGGCGTGACTTCACCGGGACCATCCGTTTGAGAGGCCTCGCCCCTGCAACTCGATACCGCTACAAGGTCTCTGTGCAGGCACTGGACCCTGTAGATCGGACAGACGTGAGCGGCTGGTTTACGACGTCCGCAGCTGAAGATGTCTCCGAACCGGTCACCTTTGTGTGGGGCGGAGATCTTGGAGGCCAGGGCCAGTGTCGTGATGCGGGCGATGGATACCCGATTTTTGATCGGATACTCACGGTCAAGCCAGCCTTTGCCTTGCTGTTGGGCGACACCATTTACGCGGATAATGTCTGTCCTTCACCGCCTAACGCGCCTGGTGGTGACTTCGTCGCGACAACCTTGGACCAGTTCCGCGCCAAATACCGATATCAGCGAGCGGCTCTGGCTTTGCAGAGGTTTCTGGCGTCCGTGCCGATCTATGCCATCTGGGACGACCATGAGGTCCGAAATAATTTTTCCGGCCCGCACGCTCCCTTGATGCCGGTCGGCCGCCAGGCCCTGCTGGAATACTGGCCTATTGGAACTCCCCCTGACGATCCATACCGTCTTTACCGGCAGATTCGTCGGGGAGCTGATCTAGAACTCTTTATCCTGGACACAAGGCAATATCGAAGCAGCAATGCGGAGCCGGATGGACCGGGCAAGACGATGCTGGGATCGGCCCAGCGAGACTGGCTGCTAG
>VBOJ01000044.1 GCA_005877775.1 Nitrospirota bacterium
AACCGATCCCATCGACAACGATAGCTGAGAATCGAGGTGGCGGCGACTTGCATTGGGACTTTGCGCTGCAGTCCCAGGATTTTTCCACTCAAGTCGACCTTGCGGCCTCACCTGGTTTCCGAGCCGCTTCTTTCCAAGGCTTCGTCTTCGAAGCGCCTCTTGATCGGTACTGGCATTTCGCTGTCGGGGGCAAAGTCAAGGCTCACGCTAGCGTCAAGGAGAAGAATCCTATCACGGGAAAGGACGCTGTGACCTGGCTCAACTGGTCATCCGACTATCCTTTTGGCTTGCGGATCGATAATTTTCGCCTTGCGGCTTCGGTTTTCCTCCTGCCGGACAGCGCACACCCCGAGACGCCTCGGCTCAAGAACGGCATCATCCAGCCGCAGTTTCGTGTGGTGGGCGAGGGCGTCATTCCTTTCTCTCTGACGATCCAGCCTATTGTCGAGGTTTCTGCGGACAAGGTCGTCTTGAGAGGCCGCGTTATGAACCTCAGCGTCGGTCTCAAGCATGAATTCGACGCTCGCTTGACGGGGGATATCATTCTGACACTTTTCCCCACGACCTATGACGTGGATAATCCGTTCTCGCCCCGTGACATCTCGCTCCAAAGGATGTCCGTCGAGCTAAAGGGATCGATGGCGGTCTCGCTTGATAAAGTAGGCCGCCAAACGATCCCCTTTTCGCTCAGCTTTCCAGTCGCCATGCCGGCTTCGGACAGCATCAATCAAATCTTCCAAGTCCTTCAGCCTCCGCTCCCCAAGCCTTGGGGAGACGGGAATCCTCTGGGCGCCACGCCCGCATTGACCACCCCTGTTGATTTTTCGACGCCGGCTCGCGAAATCGAGACGGCCATTGCGTCACACCTCCCATTCGGAGCGGTCCTCTCGCTCGATCACAATGCAAGGCCGGCAATCAGTCTGGCGCCAGGCAGAACCTCTCCTGATTTACCTCCGCTTTCGTACGGGCTGAAGGCCGATTCGGCGATCTGGACCGGACATTACCTGACTGCTGAAGTATTTCGATACGCCACCACAAGCGATCCTGCCGCCCTCGATCGCGTCAAGTACCTAGTTAGCGGTTTCAAACGGCTCTACGATGTCACGACCGACGCGGCAGTCGTAGATGGGCGTCGAATGCCGGTTCGTCCGATGCCCGGGGTCTTATCGCGCACCGCCTGGCCTTCAACCAGCAAAATCGACTACACAGAGGGCTCGCTCTACAAGCAGCCGTGCTATTACGAGAAACCGGAAGGTGGATGGGAGGTTATCAGCCAACAAGGCACGCAACGCTTTGCCAGTTACGCGGAGGCCCAACGTGCACTGAACGCTACCGCCTCCCAGCCACGGATCCCGACCCCGCAAATTCCTGGGGCTCCCAGGCCGCCCTCTTTAGCTCAACCGCAAGTGGCGCTCCCCATCGTAAGGCCAGTCGGCACCGTCTGGTATGGCTGGGGATGCGGAGGTGACCATGCAGTGAGCCGAGATGCCTACGTCGGAACGATGATGGGACTCAGCTTTGCTGCCTTACTTATCCCCGATGCAGAAGTCAAACAAACAGCAAGCCAACTCCTGGAGGGGGCGCTCGACCACCTGCTCGCCAACCAGTGGAATTTCATCCTGGCTCCGTATGACCGCATTCGAACCTCCTACTTCGGCAATTACGACATGCAGCTCACCTTCCTCCGGATCGGCAAGACCATCAACCCTCAAAAGTACGGTCCGGTCTATGACCACTTCGCCCCTGCGTCGCAGCTCACATGGATACAGACCTGGTTCACGTCTATTGATCCCGTGAGCAAGTACTACAAGTTCAACCTCTCCATGGCTTACGTCGCACCGCTGCTGTTCCTCGAGGACAACCTCGATCTGCGAAGAAACTACATGGTCGCCTATAACATCCTGCGGCGGGCGACGGCTCATCACAAGAACGCGTACTTCGATCTCGTCAGAATCTTGATCGAGACGCCGGATCGACGTGCGGCGGTTGCAAACAGCCCGCCGGATCCTCCTGGGGCAAGCCCCGTGGCGGCTCCCCTGAAGGAGCAGATCAAAACGGTGTTGGCCGAATGGCTTCAGAGGCGGCACGATGTCGCCGCGCAGGATGGCCTTCCTATGAACATCATCGGTCCTCCCGGCCAAAAACTTCAAGTTGACCTGTGGACACAGAACCAGGTCGCCGTGTTTACCTCCGCGGGATATGACACCTCAGATGGAGCGTCGGTTGGCAAGCGGTATGTTAGCAAATATGCGCTCCCCGTCTGGGGACGCCCCGGAGATGGGATGGACTTCGCGTGGCAACGACATCCCTTCGACATTGCGGTCCACTTTCAGGACTCGGTCCGACCCGTGTGTGCAGTCACCCCACCGACTCTAGAAGAAGTGCAGATGTGCGGGTCCGACCCAAAACGCGAAGGGCCGGGGGTTGATTACCTACTGCCGTATTGGCTGGCGGTATACCTGGGGGTGCTTCCCAAGTAACTGCCGCAAGATCCGCCGGGTCAGATCCACGACTGTGCGGAGAAAGGTAGCGAGGAGTAAACCGCATCCATTACGCCTGGTAGCGAATCACGGCGGAGCACTTGAACCTTTGCCAACTAGAGGCGACTGACATTGTGGATAATAGCTGAAGAGTAGAAAGGACCCTACAACATGGAACACAGATCAGAGAACATATTCTCCGCGGTGGGGCATAGGACGATTTTTGCTCTCCTCATACTGATTCTAGTGAGTGGCCCCACGCTGGCTGCAGAGAGAAACTTGGGCTGGAATGAAGCCGTTGATCACGCGATGGGCCGAGTGTGTCAGAAATTCCAACAGGTCACTCCCCCACCTCCACCCATCCAACGCCTTCTGGTCGGCACGCTCGACTCGAGCACTGGAGTCTTCACCTGGGCCCCCAACGTCTTTACCCGTCCCACCGGCCAAACGATCCCCACCAATCCGGCCCTCCAACCGGTGTTCACCGGCCGCGGGATTCGTCCGCTCGTCGTCAATTTAGACCCGATCGTTCTCCGCCTTCCCCTTCCGCAAGGCATCATCTCGAGCCAACTGCCTGGGGCCTTGCAGAGTGGAAGCGTGCCTGCAGGGGCAGTGATGCCCAGAGGAGTTCCTACGCCCAAGGTTGCTCCCTTGGGTCCTTCTTCGGGAGTGCTGGTCCCGAAAATTCCACCGCCGCTACAAGGCCACTCGACTCTGTTCTTTAGTTTCTACGTGCCGGTGACGTCCGGCAGCCTCGATTTGGTCTTTCAGGTCATCAACCAGCCGCCCGGAACGCCCTTCGCGGTGACCGTCGAAGGCCGGACGGCTCAAGCGGACGCTTCGCAGCCCAATCTGGTTGACATTGTGATACCAGCCCGCACCAAAATCGCCTTCAGCCTCGCCTCCGGTGCAAAAGTCTTTCAAGACACCATCCACTTCGCTCGACCGCCCATGTTGGGCTGTCTCACCCTGCAGGCGTTCCCGGTCACGATGGTCTACGCGCCGCCGGGCAGCGATAGCTACCAAGAGCAGACGGCGATCAAACAGCTCGGCACCCAAGTCAGGAGCATCTCCGGACGGAGTAGCAGCGAGACCCGCCCTGTCGATACGCCGTTCAGCACGGTCGGCGACATGATCAGCTTGCTCGGCACAGTCGGGAAGATCGTCGCAATTGCTTATCCCAATGTCGGCAAGGGGATGCAAGAAGCCAGCGAGGTGCTCAACGGACTGTGGGGCAGTTCCCACACGGACCAAAAGGTCTCACACAGTGTCACCCAGGAGCATACCCTCAACTTCCAATACATCCAATCAAGCAGCGTAAAAACCTCTCTCCCCTCTGCGGGACCGGGGAAGGGCGACGCGATTTACTTTCTGACGAAGCCCACGTTTGCCTGGCTCGTCGTGCAAGATGACACGACTGACCAGGTGTTTATCACGGTGAGTTTGCTCGGGTTCGAAGGTGTCGGACTTGGCTCCGCAGACAATCTGCGGAATCCCACGACTTCTCCCCCCCCACCAGACGTACAAAAGCTGCTGGTCACAGCCGATCCCTTAGCCCCGGAGTATGTCTCGGGAGGCTCAGTTCCCGTCTCCTCTTCAACAGCCTCGAACCTCGGACCTTTCTCGTCTCTCCCCAGCGTCGGCGGACGCATCGGGACCTCTGCCTGTCAGCCCGGGATGCCGAGCTGGCCCCGTTGTTACTGGAAGGGCCGACTGGTGCCGGCCGAACCCTTCTCCTTTGACTACTTAGGAGGAGCCCAATGGTCGCAATCTCTCACCCGGGCCATCGAACAGGTGGATGTGACCACTGAGAGCTCGATCTTGGTGACGACCACCAAGGAGGAATCCGGCTTCCTCAGCTACATCGCCAAGAATGTGCCGCATGAAGGCGAGACTTCATTTCAAACCTGGCAGACGAGTTCGAGCGAGCTCCGAGTGGGCAATAGCGTGACAGACACGGTCACGCTCAGTTCTCCAACTTCCCTCGGCGAGCTCAACTTCTATTACGATGTGCTGTATGGAACGTTTGCGGTCGTGCCGGCCGGGAGCGGCCCAGTCCTCATGTCCGGACAGGTTTCTTCGAGCAGTACGGCATTCGCCGGGCGAGAGGTACGGCTGGTCGCGAACGGATTGGTCTTTGTCGCTCGGATCGATCCTCAAGGACGCTATGCCTTCCGGTCCCGCAGCATCACGCCTGGCAATCACTTATTAATCGTTGGCAACAAGCGGATCCCGTTCAGGTTTGACGGGCCGCCAATCTCAAATCTGAATATCGCAGTTGATTAATGGCTTGGGTTCTCTTCCCATCAGCCGAAAAAGGAGGAAGATCATGGACACCAAATCTTTGCGCCACCGCTCCTTCCTGAGGTACCTCTTAGCCGCGATTGCCGTCGTGGCCTTCACCGCCGTGACGGCGTCGGCGGCTCGTTTTGGCACGATGTGTCAAGAAAACTACCAGAACGGTTGGCAGCATACGCTGCCGTATGTGTGGGAGCGCTGCGCCTATTTCAACAATGAGCTGGATGATACCGATACGAAGGTGTTCTACTACAGCCTCGTCGGCGCCAAGCCAACCTGGGAGAATACTTCCGATCAGTATTACCTCGATAATGTGGACCTGTTCTATGGCAGCACGCATGGGGGCGCCTGGTCCACCGCTTCCGTCTGGGCGATGTACGATCAAAATCAACTCGCCTATTCTTCTTCCATGCGCCTCGGAGACGAGGCGAATCGTCTGAGTATCTTCTCCACGTACTCGTGCGAAACCCTCAAGTTCAGCGATGGAAACCTTTGGCTTCGGATGGGGCCGATTTTCCGGGGCGGCCTCCGCTACGCAACCGGAAGCTATCACACCTTTTGGGATGGGATCACGACCGATGAAACGGGGGAGGACTACGCGGACAACCTTCAGGCTGGGTACTCGATCAAGTATTCCTGGAGTGACGGCAACTCTGATTGGTGGGTTGACAACGATATCGCCGTGATGGCGACTGGCACGAACTCCACCAACTGCTTCAGTCGGTTGGATGGGATGACTTGGCGAAACTTCACTGCTTACCCACGTCTCATGGATGCACAAATCGGCTACTACTGTTACCGGTATTGGTCGCAATAACAGCGAGCCGTGGAATGCAACCCAGCCGAATGCTGTGGCAGGAGGGACGGCGGACCTAGTCAACGGAGGATACCATGACACATGCACACACACGATATCGAGTCGTCACGGCGGGGAGTGGCCTTATCACACTCGTGTTGATCTCAGGCCTGGCCTCGGCGGCCGACTTCCCCCAACGAGTTGAATCCGCCAATCGTTCGAACCGCGAGGGACTGAGTCGGGCTGAGATAGCTCTGATGAAAGCGAAGAAGGGACCGGGGAAGGACGCGGGGGCGGAGTTCTTCATGAAGCGATTTGCTCAGTCCAAGAGCCAGATCACCACCGCCGGCCCATCGAACCGAACCACGAAGAAGGAGCGGATCGACGTGATGGGCCAAGGATGGGGCTTGAAGGTGTACAACGACGGGACGAAGGTTCGGTACCGAAACTATGGCGCGCTGGACAGTAAAATGAATCTGGCGAAACCAGCGACGCAGAAGATGTCGCTGCAACAACTGGAGTCCTTGGGACGCCAGTTCATCGACAGCCATCTCAAGGACGTCATTACGCTGGGGCCCAATGAGTCACTGGTTCCGCATTTCACCCAACATCAGATCATTGGCGGGGGCGCGACTGCCCCAGGCGCGAAGCCTGACGAAGACAAGGTGGTTGCGAGCACCGTCGTGTTCTCCCGCGCGATTGACGGCACTCCGGTGGTCGGGCCCGGGTCCAAGGTGGCCGTCCTCTTTGCTAATGACGGAAGTCCGGTCGGGTTCGACTTTGACTGGCCTGCCTACGAGCCGGCGGGGAAGACCCAGAAACTCCTGGACCGGGCCAACATCCAGAAGCGGATGCAGCAACTCGCCTCTGTGAAACTGGATGCCCCCAACGTCAAGGTCCAGCGGCTCGAGTGCGGGTACTATGACGCTGGGAACAAGAAGCGGAATCCCAGTAATCCGATCCAGGCCGGGTGTCTGGTCCAGTCGGTCACTCGGGAGATCGTGGATCCCGCTCTTAACAGCAAGGACCCGAACTCCGGGCATATACTGCAGGCGACCATCGATCCGATCCCAGTCGGCGTGACGGTCGAACCCGATGCGAGCTGGCCGCACGCGGCCAAATTCCATGGCGCACAGCTCCCCAGGGCTGGAGGCCCAGCACCGGCTCCCCAACCACCTGCGACGCGCTGACTCACGACCGGGAAATCGAGGGCCCTGGCACTAGCATGAATCCAACCGGGGCCCTCGTGCGTCGGGATGACAGCCCGACGACTCGCGCTAAGCCCTTGAGTCGAGACGCATGAGAGGGTACCCATGATCTTTCGCAGGCCATACCCGTTTTACGCCAATGTTGGTCTCGCAGCTGTCTGTTGGCTGTTCGCATGCACGATGTCCTCCCCGGCGGAACCAACTTCGGAGCGAATTCGCCAAGCACTAGCCATGACGCCTGCCCCCCACTGCCCCGAGGGATGTTCCTCTCATCTGTGGCCGCGCGTGATTGTCGGAGTCATCCCACCGCGTGGCTCCGACAAAGAAGGCATCGACTTCGTCCGCGTCAAATTCCGAGACCAACAAGGGACCGTCTTCGATGGCAACCCCCATGGCTGTCCCGACACGCCGGGCATCCTCTGTACCTTTTCGTTTTTCAGTTCTCCTGCGGACCGTTTCGTTACCCTCCAGGTTGAGTCCATCGAGGCCGGCGATCTCGCATCCAAAGCAATCATCCAACTGGGCCCATTCAATTACTGCGGCAGGGATATCGCATACGTCACCGTGACCTTGGCCGCGAAACTCCCCCCGGAGATTCACCCGCCCGAATTTGTCTCGCCCTGCAACACGAGACCGGAGAAAGGCGGTCTTGAGGAAAAGGCGACTGGAGGTTAGGGTTCAAATCGCGGAGTCACGCGGCGAGAATCTGGGACAATTTGCGAACGTCAAAAAAAGGACAGGAGGAATTCCATGAAACCTAAGACTATTCTGTACGCGTTGGCAGCTGTTCTCATGCTTGTTGTGGGTGGATTTTTCCTGGGGCTGTTCTCCAAGCAGGGTGGATCGCCAATCTCCTGGTTCTCAAAAACGGCTTCTGTGGAAGGCGGCGAATCGACGACACCCCTTCCCAGTTCTGCTAGTTCGACCGCCAAAGATGTAGAGGCCGCGAGCCAATCCTTGGCAACGGCCGTCACCACGCGGGGCGTAGGAGCCGCTCCTCAAGTTCACGTTCGTCTGGACCGTTCGGTCCAATTCCAGACAGCTCGGGGGGAGCCGATCATCCTTGAAGAGGGCAACTATCTCTTGGAGGTTTCCGACGGGACACCCCTGAAAGTGCTGGCTGAGATCGGGAACCATAGTTGGGAGCTGATGGCCATGACCGGCACGCATAAGCAGAAGCTTGGGGAGGCTGCGGCTCAATCGATTTCCGGTCCAAAAGAAGATGAGCACCATGTGGTGCTGTTGCTTCCGACAGGAAAGACTGTAGACGCAGTCGGATCCTATAGCGGAGTCGGAACCAGGGCGGCCTCCCCGCTCCCCCCCGCTCTGATCGAACAAGCCAGGGTGACTGTGCCACAGGTGGCGACACTGACAATCCAGTCGACGGCCAGTGTAATTCCGGGAAGCCCAGGGGGACTATCCGCCTCCCAGCTCAAGAGCCGTGCTCTTCCCCCAAGACTTGCTAAGGCAATCTTCTACGATGGCCTCTTCCGGGACCGCGTGATCGTGAAATTCAAGGAGGGGGCCCCTGTTCGGCTCGGGCCGCCGGCCGTGGGAAATGTCAAACCCTCCTTGAGCTTGGCTACCCCCCTGATGGATGCCGATGCTCGAGCGCGTATGCAACGACTCAACTTGAATGAAGCCGCGGTCCAATCCGACCTGGGCAAGGTCAATGAGATCTTCAAACGCCCTGTGGTGAAGGGAGTGGCCTCGCTGTTCTCACGT
>VBOJ01000045.1 GCA_005877775.1 Nitrospirota bacterium
GCGTTCCCCACCTGGCTAGCGCCGGTCCAAGCCATGGTGCTCTGCATCACCGACAAGCAACGGGACTACGCCGAGGCCGTGACAGCTCAGCTCAAAGCGGCCGGCTATCGAGCCGAGGCGGACCTGCGGAATGAGAAAATCGGGTTCAAGATTCGAGAGGCGGAGAAGGCCAAGATTCCTTTTATGTTAGTAGTCGGCGACCGCGAGATGCAGGCCGGCACGGTGTCGGTTCGTGGGCGAAGCGGCGCAAACTTGGGCAGCCTGTCGGTCCCGGCAGTCATCGACCTGATCAGGGCCGACGTCTCGCAGGCTCTGCGAGCGCAGTAACCCTTTCAAAAGAGGTGCGGTATCGTCCCTAAGTTGCGTGTGAATCGGGAGATTCGGGTTCGGGAAGTTCGCGTGATCGGGCCAGAGGGCGAGCAGTTGGGTATCCTGCCCACGCCTGACGCGTTTCGAAAGGCCCAGGACATGGGCTACGATTTAGTGGAAGTGGCGCCGACCTCGCAGCCGCCCGTCTGCCGGATCATGGATTACGGCAAATATAAATATGAACTGAGCAAAAAGGAACATCAAAGCCGCCGGCATCAGAAGTCCACTCAGGTCAAGGAGATCAAACTCCGGCCCAGGACTGACAAACATGATCTCGAAATCAAAATTCGGCAAATCAAGGGCTTCCTGGCGGAGGGCAACAAAACGAAAGTCACGGTCACCTTTCGTGGACGAGAAATGGCCAATCAGGAAATGGGACGGACGATGATCAACACGGTGATCGAACAGTTGGCGGATTCTGGCACAGTTGAGTATGCGCCACGCATGGAAGGGCGGAGTCTGATCATGATCGTCGCCCCTAAAAGCTGAAGGAGTGAGTGATCACAGGGCTGACCTCCGTGCTCACGCTTCGCGCACGCCTCCAGCGTTATTCGCGTTTGTCGCGTCATCGCGTCCTTTGCGTCCGGCACGAGAGGTGCTATAGACGCTAGAACGCTCTAGAAGCAACGACGCGATAGACGCAAAGACGCAAGGGACGTGATCGGGGCCCGCTTCACAAGACTCAATGGTCACGCGCGCAGTATAGAGTATTAGGTCAGCCTGGAGCCTCGAGCAGTGGTGTGAACTATCAAGGGAAGGTGGAAAGACATGGCAAGACTCAAACTGAAGACTCACAAGGGCGCCAGTAAGCGATTTAAGCGAACGGGCAGCGGGAAATTGCTTCGGCATAAAGCCGGCAGGCGGCATATCTTAACGAGCAAGGCTCGCGATCGGAAGCGGAGGCTCAAAGGAAAGAGCCCCGTGGCACCGGGCGAGCGGCATTCCGTGAGCCGGCTCCTGCCGTACAGCTCATAACGGGCGAGGAGCAGCGATCAAAGAAGGGCTCCGGTATGAGGACTGAGTCCCGGTATTCAGTCCTCGACACTCAGTCCTCACCATGAAGGAGAAAGACAATGCCTCGCGTCAAAGGCGGTCCCAAGACGAGACATCGCAGAAAGAAACGGCTGAAACTAGCCAAAGGTCAGTACGGCGCGAAGAGCCGACTGTTCCGCAGCGCGACCGAGTCGGTGGACAAGGGCCAAACTTACGCTTATGCCGAGCGGAGGAAGCGAAAGAGAAATTTTCGACGCCTGTGGGTCATCCGCATCAGCGCGGCGGTCCGCCAGCACGGGCTGACCTATAGTCGATTCATCAATGCGCTGAAGAAGGCCAACATCCTTCTCGACCGGAAGGTGCTTTCCGACATGGCTATCAAGGATCCGGCTGGATTTGACCAACTTACAACTCTGGCGAAGCAGCAGCTCCAGCCCGCGTAAAAGACCGTGAGGTGTGAGGCGTGAGGCGTTAGGAGAAGTTCCCCTGACGCCGCAGGTCTCATTTGCTCCTTACTCCTTACACCTCACACCTCACGGTTTCATCCCTCGCGAAGCAACGCATCAATTTCCAGTTCGAACGCCACGGCGGGCATACTCACCTGCCAGTGCTCCAGCGTTTCCGGATGCAATTCGCCAATCAGACCCAAAGTCCGGCCTTCAGACACAATGCGCCCGGCGCGCCCCTCGAGAAACGATGGGTGGCTCATGACTTCCAAGGTGTACGGCTGATTCAGATAAAACAGCAGGAGGTCGAGGCAGGAATGGACCTCGGAGAAGTTCGCGCCTGCGTGGGCAATCAGTGCACCCAGGACTGTGAGAGTCCGTGAGCCCATCTCATCCGTGGGATCCGGAACCGCCACCTCGCCGACTTCAAACAACCGGTGCGGATAGAACGAGCGGCTTGAAGCCGCTTCCACTCGAAGCAGCGACGGGGTGATCCATTGCCTCAGACAGGCATAGCTCTTGGACATGACGTTCTGCACCTCGACGAGCCGGTCCCACTCGCTTCCGCCAAGACGCATGCGCTCGACGAGCTCAAGTCGCGACGCAAGAATGTTCGAAATAATCTCCTGAAAGCCGAACCCGACCATGAGGTCCCGAATCCTGTCGGAAATCTCTTCTAATCGAGACAGGCTCCCCACCGTGAACTGGGTCGGCATCTCCGGCGTGAACCTGTCATAGCCCAGGCTGATCGCCACATCCTCCGCCACATCTACCGCGTGCATCAAATCGTGTCGATAAGGCGGGAGTTTGATTGAGACCTTGTTATGAGCAGCCTTGGCTTCATATCCATATGCACGCAAGACCGCTTGCATCTGTTTGGCGCCGAGCGGCTGACCGAGGGCAGTCTCAATAGTTTCGATCAGGATGGATTGAGGTTTTCCAAAGTCGAGGGGAGTCTGCACTGCCTTGCCGAGTGGGGTGGGAGAGGGATAACTGACCTCCACTGGTTTGATCGCCGCTCCTCGATCGGCCAGATTCACGGCCAGGATGTTCAGCGTCAAGACGACCATGCGCAGATCGGTACCGGTTACTTCCACGAACAGTTCTCGATCTCCCACCCGGACTTCCCCGACCTCCCGACTGTTGATGATCGGCGGCAGCGAGAGGACATGGCCCGCCTCGTCCCTGAGCAGCGGAACCAACTCGTGCCCGGCCAGGATCGAACCATATTCCACCCCTTTCGGATGCAGAGCCAGGATCTCGCGCAATGACAGGGCCTCATCGAACCCTAGGGGTGTGAAGCGGACTTCGTCCGGCTTGACCAATCCATAATGGACAGGGAACACAATCTGGGGAAGCCGATAGAGCCCGATCGAGACTGTGTGACGTTTCCGTCCAAAGACGTCCGAGAGTTTTTCCTGAACCTGGATGAGCTGTGTTAATCCCTCATCTGTCACCGCATAGCCCACGGCAGTACAAGCGGCAACGTAGGGGCGCACGTGCTCCAGACCCGCTGACACCAGCAGGCGATGAGTCGGACGCTTCATGGATTTGAAGAACGGATAGGGTGAGGGAGCGCCAGCCAATTTGATCCGAATCTGGCGCGCAATCCCTTCGCACGACCAGAGGTCGGGCCGATTACTGTCCTGCAGCTCGATGCGCAGATTTCCTGTCTTGCTGTCCTGCTCCTTCAACTCTCCTTTGACCAGTGGCAGCCAGGCGGCAAGCTGATCGTCAGGGACCGGCTGGCCAACCAGCTCCTCAAAGTCCTTGCGATTGATCGAAACGGTCGGCATTTTGAGTCGTCGTTAGGGGTGAGGCGTGAAGCGTAAGGGGTTGTCTTTGTAACCCCTCACCCCTTACACCTTACCCCTCACGGTCTTTTTTAGAAATGACTGCGTGTCGTTCGGATCATCTCCAGGTCAGTGGAGAACAGGTCCCGGATATCATGGATATCCAGCGCGACCATAGCCATACGGTCCAGCCCCAACCCCCAGGCGATCACGGGCACATCCACGCCAAGCGGCGAGGTGACCTCCGGTCGGAAGAGGCCGGCTCCACCTAGTTCGATCCAGCCCAACCGAGGATGACGTACGTGCAGCTCAACCGATGGTTCCGTGAAGGGAAAGTAGGCCGGTAGGAACCGGCTTTCTTTGGCCTGCGCCATTTCGCGCGCGAAGAGGTCCAGGAGGCCCAGCAATGTGCGGAACGTAATGTCCGGCCCCAGGACAATCCCTTCAATCTGAAAAAAATCCGTGGCATGGGTGGCGTCCACCTGGTCGTAGCGAAAGCAGCGCGCAATCGAGAAGTACTTGCCCGGCACCTGCGGACCTGCAGCCAGCCTGCGGGCGGATACTGCCGTGCCCTGGCTCCTGAGCACCAAGCGGCGAGCGCGGGTCTGATCGTAGTGATACCCCCATCCGGTGGACCCGGTCCTCCCTCCATTGCGGTGCGTCGCAGCGACCCGAGTGAGAAAGGGCTCGTCAATGCTCCTCGCATGGGTCGGCTCTTTCACAAAGTACACATCGTGGATCGCCCGCGCTGGATGGAACTGAGGCATGTACAGGGCATCCATATTCCAAAACTCTGTCTCGATCAGTGGGCCTCGCATCTCCTGAAACCCCATACTCACGAGCTTACGCTTCACCTGGTCGAGAAACTCGCGATAGGGGTGACGCTTGCCGGCAGCGAGGCGTGGCGGTCGCAGGCTGATTGTGTATTTTCTGAACCGTTTGGTACGCCAGGTTCCGTCCTTGAGCAGCTCCGGCGTCAACTGGGACACTTCGTCTGCAGGCCCCTGTTGAGCAAGGGCTTGCACGGCTTCCTCACCTTGGGGGGTCAACAGGTACCTACGTTCGATTCGTGCATCAATGCGAAACGGCTCTTGGGCGTTTCCCCGCCTGACGGCGTATTGCTCAATCACGCGACGCAGTGCCTCCGGGAATGAGTCGAGCTCTCGTGACGAACCGCGCAAATCGCGGAGCAGGGCGCGCAACGATTCTGCCGTGGGACTGGGCGATCCCGTTGCTTCCACATACCCACCCTGGACAATCCGGATCGCCCCTTCTTTTTTCAGACAGCCGATCGCCCCGCTCATCTCGGTCGGCTCCAGACCCTCGCTGGCTTGGATATCCTGGATCGTGAGGCGCCTGCTGGTCTGTTTGGCATCCCGGGTGACCGACAGAATCCGTTCCAGCGGCGAGTATTTTTCGAAATACCGCTCCCCGACCTTGGTCAGCGAGACAACCGGGGTCACCTTCTCGGACTCCACCCTGATGAGAGATTTTGTAAGGAGCCACTCAACCGCCATGCTCAACTGGGATGGTTCCAGCGAAGCACTCTGTGCGATCTGTTCTTCCTGGAGCGCCTGCGACGAGGAGGACAGGGAGGACAACCGGTGTTGATGGAGTGCGGTCAGGACCTTGATTTCAAGCGGGTGCAGGCTGCTCGTGAGCGAAGGGGTGTCCGCCATGCCTCACTCTACCGCCGGGCCGCGGCGGCTCCGGCACCCGGCATCGCCTTGCGTACGGCATGGCGCATGGCTTTGATGGTGGCACCGTAATCGGAACTGGAAAAGATGGCCGACCCGGAGACCAAGATATCCGCTCCGGCCTGGATAATGCGGGCGGCATTTTCCACTTTGACGCCCCCATCCACTTCCAGTGCGGCGCGGCTGCCGGTACGGTCGATGAGCTGTCTGGCTCGAGAAATTTTCTCGAGAACGGACGCGATAAAATGCTGCCCTCCGAAGCCGGGATTCACGGACATCACGAGCAGGAGGTCCGCGTCAGGGATGATCTCCTCAACCGAGCTGAGGGAGGTGGCCGGATTGAGTGTCACTCCCGCCTTGACACCCCCTTCTTTAATGGCTTGGACGGTCCGATGAAGGTGCGGGCAAGTCTCCACGTGGACCGTTAAATAGTCGGCCCCCGCTTCTGCAAATTCCTTAATAAACGAATCCGGATTCGTCATCATCAGATGCACGTCGAAGGGCAGCTTCGTCACCTTGCGAAGAGCCTCCACGATCGACGGACCAACTGTCAGGTTCGGAACGAAATGCCCGTCCATGACATCGATGTGGAGCAAATCGGCCCCTCCTGCCTCGACACGTGCGACTTCCTCCGCAAGACGGGCAAAGTCTGCCGAGAGGATGGACGGCGCGATGAGGACGCTCCGGCGAGTCATACAGTATCGGCCTTTCGGAGCCGGGCCGCAAAAAATGCGTCCATAGGATAGGGAGCCCTCATGGTCGAGAGATCTCCTTGGGTATTCAGAAGAACACAGGCCGTTGGCGGAAGCCAGGACGAGACGGGCTCGCGTCGGAACTCAGCGTGGGCTTTACAGAAATACTCGATCACATCCTCGTTTTCATCAGGCTCAGTCGAGCAGGTACTATAGACTAACACCCCGCCAGGTCGCAAGAGGCGACCTGCCTGTTCGAGCATCTGCATCTGAGTCGCCTGATGCCGAACCACAAGACTCGCAGCCTTTTGCCATTTGCCCTCCGGATGTCGCCGCAACACGCCTAACCCGCTACAAGGGGCATCCAGCAGGATACGATCGAATGGTTGGTTCAAGAGTTCTCTCCCCACTTTTCCTTCTTGCCTACAATCCTGTGTCATATCTGCGTTGACTGTGGTGATAATCCGGACGCCGAGCCGCCGGCAGTTGTCTTGAAGTAACCGCAGGCGCCGCTGACTCCGATCAATCGCAACAATCTCGCCACGGTTCTGCATCAGGGCTGCCAGATGAGTCGCTTTCCCGCCCGGCGCGGCGCAGGCGTCCAGCACCCGCTCTCCAGGCTGAGGATCCAGGATGAGAGGGACCAACTGCCCTGCTTCGTCCTCTATATAAAAGGCGCCAGCCTGGAACTGTGGAAGCTCTGTGACTGGTCCGCACTTCTCCAGAATAAGGCCGACAGGACTGACCGCCGTGGGCCTGACCTGGTACCCTGCCCGGACCAGATCAGTCTCCAGCGCGTGACGGGTGAGGCGGAGAGTATTGGTTCGGATCGTCAGCGGCGGAATTGTGATTGTGGCGCGACAGAGCGACTGGGCGGTGGCAAAGCCGAAACGATGAAGCCACCGCTGGGCCAGCCATGCCGGGCAGGAATACCGGACGGACAAAGCCGCCACCTGATCCTGCGCTGGGTCAGGCCAGGGAGGTGCCGGGTTCCGGATCAGCGAGCGGAGCACGGCATTGACGAAGCCGGCCCAATGTTTGGATTGCCTGCGCTTGCCGAACCTTACGAGCTTGACCGATTCGTTCACGGCCGCCGAGGGTGGAACCTTCCCCAAATAGAGGAGTTGGTAGGCGCCCAGGCGGAGTGCCGTCCTGACCGACGAGGGAAGACGAGCGATCGTTCGATCCGCTACATGATCGAGCCGCCAGTCGAGGGTGGCCCTGTGACGGAGCACTCCGTAGACGAGCTCCAATGTCAACGCTCGATCACGAACGTCCAGACCAGCACGGCTGAAGCTGCGATCCAACGCGTCAACGGCGAACACTTCCGCACGCTCGTTCGCCAACAGGGTTTCAAGCGCTACCCTTCTGGCGCTGCGTCGAGGGTGACCAGGACTGAGTGACGAGGACTGAGCGTGGAGATCAGGTTTGGCAGGCATGACTTTACTGTGCTGAGTCCTCAACGCTCAATCCTTGTGCCTTGTGCCTTGTGCCTAGCACCAGCCCGGGTGCGAGAGGATGTCCAGCCAGGTACTGGGCAACGCCCATTCGACGGCTGTTGACCGGCTGGAGCTCTGTAATGGCCAGCAGTCCATTTCCCGTTGCGACCAGGATGACCTCTTTGCGTGCTTCGATAATGGTGCCAGGAATTGCCGTGCTGGGCGGGCGGCCGGCCAGTCCTACTCGCCAGATGATCCATCGATCATCCCCTGCATAGGTATAGGCCCCCGGCCAGGGAGACAGACCACGTACCCTGTTCCCGATCTCGACCGCCGCGAGTTTCCAGTCAATGAGTCCGTCCTCTTTCTTGAGAAGAGGGGCCAGCGTCGCCTGAGCATGATCTTGCGGACGAGGGACTATGGTGTCGTCTTTCAGTCGGCGGATGGTTTCGATCAACAGCCTTCCTCCGACCTCTGCCAGTCTGTCTGCTAGCGAGCCGGCTGTGTCCTCCGGCTGAATCGCGACAGGTTCCTGAAGAAGAATAGCCCCCGTGTCCATCCCCTCGTCCATCAACATGGTCGTGATGCCGGTTTCCCGCTCGCCGTTGATGAGTGCCCACTGGATTGGTCCCGCCCCACGATATTTCGGAAGCAGGGACGCATGGACGTTGAGGCAACCGCTCGAAGGCATGTCCAGGATGACCTTTGGCAGGATGCGTCCAAAGGCAGCCACGGCGATGAGATCCGGCCGCCAGGCTCGAAGTGGTTCCAGGAAGGCCGGATCCTTCATCTTGACCGGCTGTAGGATGGGGAGACCCTCCCGCTGACAGACCAGCTTCACTGGCGAAGCACCCAAGACCTGCCCCCGTCCTTTTGGTCGATCCGGTTGAGTCACGACACCGACCACTGAATTGTCTGACCGGAGCAAGGCTTCCAGTGGGGGGACCGCAAACTTAGGAGTGCCCATGAACACGATGCGCATCAGGCGTGCTTTAACACGCGGCTTACTGGAAATCAACTTGTCCGGGGCGTCTAGACGTCTATTGCGTCGTTGCGTCTGTTGCGTCTAACGCGAAAGACGCAGCACGCGAAAGACGCTACGGCTCGACTGAGCTCGCCGAAGTCTGACGCGATAGACGATATCGATGCAACAGACACACAACGCCTTGACTTGACCTACCCCCTTTGTTACCATCCCGCCGCGGGGTGGAGCAGTCTGGTAGCTCGTTGGGCTCAATTCGCAGGATTAGCAGGTCAAACCTGACAAGCGT
>VBOJ01000046.1 GCA_005877775.1 Nitrospirota bacterium
CGGCTCGATAGCCGGCCGCTTTGAGCTGAGCTGTCACGGCCTCGGCGTAGTCCCGTTGCTTGTCGGTGATGCAGAGCACCATGGCTTGGACCGGCGCTAGCCAGGTGGGGAACGCACCAGCATAGTGCTCCAACAGGATACCGAAGAATCGTTCAATCGATCCCATAAGCGCCCGGTGAATCATGATGGGCTGGTGCGCCTTCCCATCCTCACCGGTGTAGGCCAGACCGAATCGCTCTGGGTTGTTGAAATCAATCTGTATGGTGGAGCATTGCCAGGCCCGCCCCAGCACATCCTTGATCTTGATATCGATCTTGGGGCCGTAGAACACGCCCTCGCCGGGATCGATCTGGTAGGCCACTCCCCGTCCCTTCAACGCCGCTTCCAGCGCGACGGTCGCCTGGTCCCAATGCTCGGGGGAACCGACCGCTTTCTCAGGCCTTGTGGAGAGATAGACCTCGAACTCGGAAAAGCCGAACGTGCGGAGCACAAAGAAGGTGAAATCCAGTACGCGGCTGACCTCGGTCTCGATTTGGTCCGGTCGGCAGAACAGATGGGCATCATCCTGGGTAAAGCCGCGCACCCGCAGCAATCCATGCAGCACCCCAGTCCGCTCGTAGCGGTACACAGTACCTAACTCTCCATACCGGATCGGCAGGTCTCGGTAGCTGCGGAGGTGAGACTTGTAGATCATGATGTGGAACGGGCAGTTCATGGGTTTGAGCTGGTACTCGCTTGCCTCGAGCTTCATCGGGGTGAACATGTACTCGCGGTAGTAGTCCACGTGCCCGCTTGTTTTCCAAAGGTCAAGGCGCGCGACGTGCGGGGAATAGACCAGGTCATAGCCTTGCTGCAGATGCTGCTCTCGCCAGAAATTTTCTATCAGCAGGCGGATCAGGGCGCCCTTTGGGTGCCAGAGGACCAGGCCTGGCCCGATCTCATCCTGGATCGTGATCAGGTCCAGCTCCTTCCCCAGCTTGCGGTGGTCCCGTCGCTTGATCTCTTCCAGCTTGGCCAGATGGGCATCCAACTCGGCCCGGGTCGGGAAAGAGGTCCCGTAGATCCGCTGGAGCATCGGATTCCGTTCATCGCCCCGCCAATAGGCTCCTGCACTCGAGAGGAGCTTCAGTGCGCCGATCCGGCCAGTTGATGGGACATGGGGACCTCGGCAGAGATCCACGAACTCCCCCTGGCTGTAGAGCGACGCTGTCTGATCCTCGATGTGTTCCAGTATGTCAACTTTGTAGTTCTCTCCCCGTTCCTTGAAGAATCGGATCGCGTCCTGCCGAGGCATCTCCATCCGCTTGAACGGAACGTTGGCCTTCATGATCTCGTGAGCCCGCGCCTCGATCTTCTCAAGGTCCTCAGGGGTAAACGGACGATCGAAGGCAAAGTCGTAGTAGAACCCCTCCTCGATAGCAGGGCCGATAGCGAGTTGCGCGGAAGGGAAGACTGCCTTCACGGCCTGCGCCATGATGTGGGTACTGCTATGCCGATACACGTCCCTCCCGTCCGGTGACGCAAAGGTCACCGGTTCGAGCGACGCGTCCTCAGTCAAAATCGCGGACAGATCCCTGAGCACACCATTGACCTTGACCGCCAGGACGTCATGAACCAGCGCCCCGCTGTCCTTGCGCAGCGCCTCTCCGGCGGTGCAGCCGGCCGAGACTTGCCGGCTGATTCCGTCGGGTAACGTAATCCGGATCTGGTGAGTTTCGATCGGCATCCGCTGGAAACAAAAAAAGGCATCTCAACCGCCGCCTAGGCGGTCCGATGCCTTTGGCGGGATGGTAGGCGCGGACGGTCTTGAACCGTCGACCTCTACCGTGTCAAGGTAGCGCTCTCCCCCTGAGCTACGCGCCTAACGTCCGCGGCCATGCTAATCCAGCCCAGGCGGGGTTGTCAAGAATAGCGCAGGCAACGGCAGCACGACGGATCGTGCTGCCGTTGCGCCCTTTTGCGAGCGCTACTGCTGAGGCGGGGCCGTTACTTGACCGCGGACTTGAGGGCCTTCCCGGCGGAGAATTTCGGGACTCGAGCGGCGGGAATGCGCAGGGATTCTCCGGTTCTCGGATTGCGACCGATTCGTGCTTTTCGCTTGGCCACCAAAAACGTGCCGAAGTTGACCAAGCTGACCCGCTTCCCCTTCTTGAGTGAGGCGGTCACGCTGTCGGTAAATGCGGACAGCGCGTTGCTTGCGGCAACTTTGGTAATACCTGCCGTCAATGCCATCTTTGCGATCAGCTCCTCTTTTGTCATAGCACACTCCTTAGTTAGATAGTTGATAATGGGGATCCTGCAGACTGTATGACCGCTCGCACCGGAGACTGCCGAGCTCGTACTGGCTCCGACCTTTGCGTAGGGTCAGGCCTTTTGCGCCTTTTCCCGTTTGACCGGGATATGTAATTCGGTGATTTTTTTTCGCAGGGTATTCCGGTTCATTCCCAACAAATGGGCGGCCTGAATCTGGTTCCCATTCGTTTCCTTGAGGGCATGACTGATGAGTGGTCGCTCGACCGCCCTGATCAACATTGGGTGCAGGTTCCGGGCAGAGCCGTTTTTCATGCCTTTCACGAAATCACAGAGCTTAGACTCGAGATAGTCCTCAAGAGAAATCTCGCGACCGCCTGGGCCAGCAGACTGCCCTGTCCTGCTCCTGATGGCTTGCACGGTCCCGACTGCTTGCCGGATTACCGAACGGGACCCTGCCAGGATGAAGGTGTGTGCCGGGTCAACTTCGCGCTGCACATCTGCCAGGTCTTTGACCGTCGCTCGTTTGGTCTCGAGGATCACGCCGTCAAAGATGCGTTTGGCCATCGCTCGGTGTAGAGACCCGATATCTTTGGCAACGGTAATGGTGGCTGGAATCCAAGCCTTCTTGAGGTCCTGCTCGAGTTGGGTTTGAAGGTCAGGATCGCCGGACAGCAGAAGGAGGCTAAAAGCGGATGACCGCATGTCCATCAATATTCCGCGGTGAAGAGAGGGCGGGATTATCTCGCTCCGCTCAAACGATGTCAATCAGAAAAATCATTCCGAATAAATTTTTTTGACTGCAACGAAAATGCCAGGCGAGAGTGAATTGCGTCATAATGGAGATGCCTCCTGGTTCTTTATGAGCGCCACTTTCCCGCCCGGGAAAATTTTGTTCCGGGTGTCTGGTTTTCTATGTGGAGGGAAGCGACTACGAGGTGGTGTAGGACCTGGAGGTCACTCCCTCGCTGATCTCTGCGGCAGATCTTTACTTTGTAGACTTTCTATCCAGCACTTCGCGGACTTTGCGCGCAAGGTCCGCAGGCGTGAAGGGCTTTGGTAGGAAGGCTGTGCCGGCATCCATGACTCCGTGATGGGCGATAGAATTGTCTGTATAGCCAGACAGATAGAGCACCTTCAAGCGTGGGCGCACAGACAAGAGATGATCGGCCACCGCGCCCCCGTTCATTCCCGGCATCACGACATCAGTCACCATGAGGTGGATCACGCCGGTGTATTCTTGACAGAGCCGCAGGGCTTGAAAACCGTCCTGGGCTTCCAGCAAGTTGTAACCATGCGTTTGCAGGATCCGACGAGCAAGCGCTCGGATCATCTCTTCATCCTCAACCAACAGCACGGTTTCCGAGCCGAGTGGAACCTCGGCCGTGGCATGCACAAACTCGGCCGCCTCCACTTCATCGGTAACCCGCGGCAAATACACCGTAAAAGTCGTGCCACGCCCTGGCTCGCTTTCTACGGAGATGTACCCCGCGCTTTGCTTGACGATCCCATACACGGTGGAGAGGCCCAACCCCGTCCCTTTGCCCAGCTCTTTGGTGGTGAAGAAGGGCTCGAACAGGTGAGACAGCGTCTCCTTGTCCATTCCGGTGCCAGTGTCGCTGACCGCCAGTCTGACATGCGGGCCGGGTCTGGCTCCGGCATGCTGCCGGACATAGGACTCATCCAGGTCAACATTATCGGTCGCGATGGTCAATGTCCCGCCTTGCGGCATCGCGTCGCGGGCATTGGCAACCAGATTCAAGAGCACTTGCTCGAGCTGGCCTGGATCAGCGGTGACATGTCCCAGCGAGGGGGTCAGGGTCGTGACCAGTTTGATCGTCTCACCGATCGGCCGGCCCAGCATCTGCTTCATATTGGTGACTACTGCATTGAGATCCAGAACTTTGGGTTGCAGGATCTGCCGACGACTGAAGGCCAAGAGCTGAGCAGTCAGGGAAGCCGCCCGCTTGCCTGCCTGTGCGATCTGCTCGAGGCTCTCACGCTGGTCCTGGCTGAGCGTCGGGTCGTCGGTCAAAAGGAGGTCGCTGTGACCCTTCACGATCGTGAGCAAGTTATTGAAGTCGTGAGCGATGCCACCAGCCAGTTGCCCGACGGCTTCCATCTTCTGAGCCTGGCGAAGCTGGGCCTCGAGTCGTTTGCGTTCAGTGATGTCGGCGATGAATGCGGTGAACCGATACGACGCCCCGACTTTCAAGGGACAAACTGAGAGTTCCACAGGAAACTCCTTCCCGTCACGCCGCAAGGCGGCAATCTCAATGCGACGGTTCAGGACCGGTCCTTCACCGGTTGCTAAAAATTGTTGCAGGCCGCGCCTGTACGCCTCTCGGTATTGGGGCGGGATGATGGTCTCGGCAAGGTTCCGGCCCACCGCTTCCGCTCGACTCCAACCGAAGATGGCTTCGGATCGAGGGTTCCAATCGGTAATGATTCCATGGGCATCCATTCCGACGAAGGCGTCCAACGCCGAATCGAGCACGGCTCGGAGCCTGGCCTCACTCTGGCGCAAGGCTTCTACAGCCCGTTTACGCTCCTGGCGTCCCGCTGCCTCCTGCAACTCCCGCTCAATGGCCGGGATCAACCGTGCCAAATTGTTTTTCATGAGGTAGTCGTGTGCCCCGGCTTTCATGGCAGCGACCGCGATGTCTTCCCCAATTGTCCCAGACACGATGATGAACGGCAGGTCCAATTCCATGCTTTTGAGCAACTCTAATGCGGCGGGGGCGCTGAACTGCGGCATGGACCAATCGGTGATGACGAGGTCCCAGGTCTGCTCACGAAGGGCGGCATTCATGGCTCCGGGGGTGCATACCCGTTTCACCTTCGGGTCGTAGCCACTCTGGCGAAGTTGGCGGACGACCAGCGCGGCATCGTCTTCGGAATCTTCGATGTTCAGGACGCGAAGCGGTTTAGCCATACCTGCTGCCTGTCACTTACTTTGGAGCCGGGATATTCAACAAGATCCAATAGAGCCCGAGCTTTCGAACAGCTTCGGAAAATTGGTTAAAGTCTACCGGCTTCTGAATGTAACTATTGACGCCGCAGTCATAGCTGACCATCAGGTCTTGCTGCTCTCTGGACGACGTGAGGATCACCACAGGCAGACGCTTCGTCCGCTCGTCCGCTCGAATGCGCTTCAGGACTTCCAGCCCGTCGAGTTTGGGCAACTTGATGTCCAGCAGGACGACCTGGGGCATTAAGTCCGGATCACGCCCCTGATGCGCCCCTGTGGAAAAGAGGTAATCCAAGGCTTCGACGCCATCTCGTACCAGCACCACCTCATTCAGGATATTGTTTTTCTTGAGAGCGCGCAGAATCAACGTTTGGTCATCCGGATTGTCTTCAACCAGCAGGATAGGGTTTCGATTCATGGGCAGTCTCCCATTAAACGGCGATGGTCTTTTCCACGCCGATCGTAAAGTAGAATGTTGCACCCTGTTCCACGGCAGCCTCAGCCCAGATCTGGCCCCCATGCCGGTGAATAATTCGCTGGACCGTCACTAAGCCGATCCCCGTGCCTTGGAATTGGGATCTATCGTGAAGGCGCTGGAAGGCTCCAAAGAGTTTGCCGACGTAGGCCATGTCGAAGCCGACCCCATCGTCGCGCACAAAAAACGTGGGGGTCCCATTGCGCTGGGTGACCTCGAATTCGATCCGAGCACAGGCATGCCGTCCTGTGAACTTCCACGCGTTGCCGAGCAGGTTCACAAGGACCAGCCGCAGCAGGTTGGGGTCGCCTTTCACGATCAGTCCTTCTGCAATCACACATGTCGCCTGGCGATCCGGTTCTGTCTTCTGTAGGTCGGTGACAATTGTCCGCGCCAGCGCACTCAGGTCAACCGGCTCACGACGTAGCTCCCCGCGAGTCAGGCGTGAGAGGTTGAGGAGATCGTCAATGAGTTGCCCCATGTGCTGGGCGGCGGCCCGCACTCGGTGGAGATGATCTTTGCCCTCAGCGTCCAGTTTCTCGGCGTAGTCTTCGAGTAGCGCCTGGCTGAAGCCGTCAATACCCCGTAGCGGCGCCCGCAGGTCGTGCGAGACGGCGTAGCTGAAGGCTTCCAGTTCCTTGTTGGCTGCCTCGAGTTGGATGGAGTGATCGTTGATTTCTGCCTCCATGCGCTTGCGCTCGGTGATGTCGCGCAGGAACGCGCTGAAGATGTGGGTCTCTGCAAATCGAATAGGCGTAATCGTCAGCTCCACCAGAAACTCGCGTCCATCCCGGTGCATGGCCGCGATCTCGATTCGCTTGTTCAGTACCGGACCTTCACCGGTCTCCAGAAAGTGCTTGAGCCCTCGCGTGTGAGCCTCCTGGTATCGCGGAGGAATAATTGTGTGAGCCAACAACTTCCCCAGGGCTTCTTCCCTGGACCAGCCAAAGGTGACCTCGGCTTGGCGATTCCAATCGGTAATCACGCCATTCGAATCAATGGCGATGAAGGCGTCGTACGCTGAGTCGACGATCGAACGCTCCCGTTTCTCGCTTTCCCGCAGCGCCTCTTCCGCCTGCTTGCGCTCGGTAATGTCGCGGGCGATCTTGGAGGCTCCGATGATGCACCCCTGGCTGTTCCTAATCGTTGAAATGGTCAAGGAGACGTCCAGGTTCTTCCCATCTTTCCTCCGGCGCACCGTTTCGTATTGCTCAATGTGCTCCCCTCGCTTCAAGCGTTCGATGATCTCAGGCTCTTCGTCGAACCGGTCAGGAGGGAGCAAGATGCTGACTGGCTTGCCGATCATCTCTTCAGCGACATAACCGAAGAGACGCTCAGCGCCTTTGTTCCAACTGGTGACGATGCCCTCCAGAGTTTTGCTGATGATCGCGTCATGCGTGGACTCCACAATAGCTGCAAGCCGGGCCAGTTCTTCGTTGGTGGCTAGCAGCTTTTTATTCATGTCCGGCAGCTCTTGTGCCCGAAGGATGATCTCCGCCTCAACCTTCTGCGCGCGGCTGCGGAGGGTTTCGGCGAGCTTGGATTGTTCAAGTCCCTGCTGCTGAAGGCGGACGAACTCCGTGACATCCTCGACTCGATGGATGATATAAGCGACCTCTCCCTTTTTCCCGAAGACCGGGGAGTTGGCATGGCTCCAGTACCGTTCTTCAAATC
This sequence comes from Nitrospirota bacterium, assembly GCA_005877775.1. Lineage (GTDB taxonomy): Bacteria > Nitrospirota > Nitrospiria > Nitrospirales > Nitrospiraceae > NS-7. Next base: position 7,371 of record VBOJ01000046.1, read on the forward strand.
CGCCTCCTTCCGATTTAGGCCGGCGGATGTCATATTTCTGCACCGCCATCGCATCTGAGGTGCGGTTTCGCAGCACACGTTCCAGCGAGGCCCTCAGGTTGCTGACCCCAGTGGCTCCTGGGTCATCCGGGTTGTCAGGAAAGACGTCGAAGAGCGCACGGCCCAGAATCTTCGCTCGTTTGGTCATCGTCGCCTGCAAGTACGCATCGCTGACGCCCACGATGGTCAAATCTGGCGTCAAGACCAGATAGAGCCCCGGGGCTGACTCAAATAGAGCGCGGAAATCTGGCGTTGGGAGAGACCTTGAGGGGCGTGTCAAAGCACGCCTCCGACCTTTGGGGAACCAACATCCGTTTGTGGCAACACGATCCAGACCTTTGGTGACGATCGAGCGTGATAGAGCTTGGGTGCTGGCAGAGATGGCTGTGGGGGAATATGAGTCGCCGACTGTCCGGTAATCGCTAGGCAGATCGTTGCCCTGATCAGGGAATTGACTCGGACCATCGCGCAGTTTCGCATCCTTGTGGAAAAGTATACGCACTCTTCAAAAAGCAGCAAGGAAATTTCGTTTTGTCTACAGTGACTCAGTATAATTAGAGTTGTCTGACAATCCGCTTGACAGCCTCTTGTGTAAGGGTGTATAGGAATAGCATATAGATCTAATTCCTATCGGAATAGTAGACAATGAAGGTCTCGCTCAAAGCCGTATACGGGATCATGGCTGCGCTCGATTTGGCTCTGCACAACGGCACTTCTCCTGTCCGAGCCAAGTCCATAGCGCGCCGGCAAGCGATTCCTGCCCGGTTTCTCGAGCAGGTCCTGCACGCCATGAAGAACGCGGGGTTGGTGGACAGTTTACGAGGCGCACAAGGGGGCTATCTGCTCAGCAAGCTGCCAGCAGAAGTGTCTCTGGCCGACATCGTGGAAGCGCTTGATGGCCCACTCTCCCCCTCCCCCAAGCGAGGGACGTCTGGTCGCCGCACTAGGGGAACAGCCAAGCCGGAATTGCTGCTGACCAGCGTCTGGGAGCGGGTGAGACAAGCGGAATTAGACGTACTGAGCGCTGTCACGCTGAAGGAGTTAGCGGAACGCCACCAACAGCTCGATCAGCAGCGGACCTTGATGTATCACATCTAAAAAATGGCTAGAGGCTATAGGTCAGAGGCGATCTTGGAAGTGATGAGTTCTGAGTCGGTAGCTCCAGGGTGTGGAGGAAAACTCTTAAACCATGAACTCAGCACTCAGCACTCAATACTCAACGCGGCTTTTACGCTTTTGCCCATTGCCTCTAGCCTCGTGCCTGTTACTAATGAATGAGGCGTGACATGACCCTTTTCAGGACGGCTCACCCCGTAGAGATTCAGACTAACCCGATTCCCGCCGAGATCCAGGAGGAAATCGAAGCCTTCGAGGGCGAAGTGCAGCGTCTGAATGCCGGAGAGGTCTCCAGCGATATCTTCAAACCCTTTCGCCTCCAACATGGCATCTATGGCCAGCGTCAGCCAGGCGTGCAGATGGTCAGGATCAAGATTCCCTTTGGAGGGCTGACGGCGAATCAGTCGCGGCGCATTGCGGAGCTGGCTGACACCTACGCCACCGGCGTCGGCCACGTCACGACGCGTCAGGATATCCAACTCCACTTCGTACAACTCAAGGATGTGGGCACCATCATGCGGGGACTCGCGGAGGTGGGACTCACGACCCGTGAGGCTTGCGCCAATACGGTCCGCAATGTCACGGCCTGCCACCTTGCGGGGGTCTGCCAGGGCGAGATCTTTGATGTCACGCCCTATGCCAAGACGGTTGCGCTGCATCTGCTGCGCAACCCGTTGAATCAGAGTCTCCCGAGGAAGTTCAAGATCGCCTTCTCCGGTTGCCGGCACGACTGCGCCCTCACTCCTATTCACGATATTGGACTTCTGGCGGCACGGCGTGAAGATGGGGTGATCGGCTTCCGAATGTCTGTCGGCGGCGGGCTTGGAGCTGCACCCCGCATCGGCCAAGTTCTGCGGGAGTTCGTCCCGATGGATGAGCTGATTCCGACGATCGAGGCGATCATCAAGGTCTTCGACACCCTGGGTAATCGCAAGAACCGCAACAAGGCCCGGATGAAGTTCGTGATCGAGAAGCTTGGTTTCCAGGAGTTCACGCGGCGCTGGGAGGAGGCCTATATTGCGCTGGGTCATACCCGCCCAAACCAGGGACCGATCAAGCTGCTCCAGCATCAGGATGAGCCAGTCCCGCTTCTCATGCCGGCTTCGACCAAGGGCGCGATCGTCGGAATGGATGGTGGCAATGGAGACGGCAATGAAAACGGCGCCCAGCAGGAGTCTCTGTATCAGATGTGGAAGCGGACCAATGTGGTCCAGCAGAAACAGCCAGGCTACGCCGCCGCGGTCATCAAACTGCAGATGGGGGATATCACCGCGGACCAAATGTTCTTCGTCGCTGACCTGGCCGAGAGCTATTCGAACGGCAACCTCCGCACCACGATCAATCAGAATCTGATCCTTCGGTGGATTCCTGAATCCCGCTTGGAAGACTTCCACGCTGAGTTAGTCCAGCATGGCCTGGCTGATCCTGGCGCTGAGCTGGTGGAGGACATTATCGCCTGTCCCGGCACCGATACCTGCGGCCTCGGCATCACGTCGTCCAAGGGTCTGGCGCGCGCGATGGCGGAAATTTTTCCGCCGGGCCGGGTTCCGGAGGATCTCAAGGGTGTGAGTGTGAAGATCAGCGGATGCCACAATTCTTGCGCCCAGCACCACATTGCCACCATCGGTCTCCATGGCGTTGGCAAGCGCGTCGGCGAGCATGTTGCGCCCCATTACGAACTGCACCTGGGCGGCCAGGTGAACGGGACCGCCAAAATCGGCCAAATGACAGTGAAGCTTCCGGCCAAGAACGTCCCGGCGGCGATCTCGCATCTGCTCACGATGTACCGCCGCGATCGGCAGGTTGGAGAGCGCCTACCGGCCTTCCTTACCAGGGCTGGTAAGGCCAAGCTCAAAGAAGAGCTGATCTCTTACACGATCGTCCCGACCTTTGAGGAGGATCCCAGCTATTTCTACGACTGGGAAGGTGAAGAAGAATTTATCCTGGAGGATTTGGGGCCGGGTGAATGCGCTGGCGGCGCGCTGGAGATGATCGACAACCGTATTTTGGAAGCGGAACAGGAGCTGTACCAAGCCCGCCTGTTAGCGGAGAAGCATCAGTATTCGGTTGCGGTCAATAAGGCGTACCGAGCCGTGCTGGCTGGGGCAAAGGCCTTGCTGGTCACTGAGGGGATTGATCCAGTGACAGATGCCGAAACTATTTCGGAATTTGACCGTCGGCTGGCGGAGAAGGGCATCGTGCCGGCCTCATACCGAAACCTTGGGGCGCAGATCGGCGATTTGGGCCCCAAAGACACCACGCCGGAATTTGCTCAATCCAAGATTGCCTTTGCGCGCGGGTTTGTGGAGATCTGCAGGACTGCCACGGAACAAGTGGGGAAGGATCTCAAGCTTGCGCAGGCTGGAAAGGCCGAGGAAGCCAACAAGACAGCCCCAGCGCCAGAGGAGGCGCGGACGGCTCCTCAGCCGGCCGCTGGCGTTACGGTCTTTGATCTTCGGGGCGTCATGTGCCCGCTCAACTATGTCAAGACCAAGCTGAAACTGGAGATGATGGAGACGGGTGAACGATTGGAAGTCTGGCTGGATGCAGGCGACCCGATCAAGAACGTGCCGATGAGCCTTCGTAATGACGGCCACAAGGTCCTGGCTGAGGAGCCATTGGAACCGGATGCGGCGCACTTCAAGGTGCTCGTGGAGAAAGTCGATGGCTGATGGTCAATGGCTCATGGCTAATGGAGAATGATGAACAAAAGGGGCCGGTAATCTTCATGGACCATCCACCATCAGCCATCAACCATCCGTCGGCCATGCCGACGGCGGATGAACTAAAGGTCATCAGCGACTCCTTCGAGACTACACATCCGCAGGACGTCTTGGCCTATGCGTTGAAGCGCTACGCTCCCCATATCGTGCTCGCCTGCAGCTTTGGCGCGGAGGATGTGGTGCTGGTGGACATGATTCACCGGACCAACCCGAGCACTCCCCTCTTCTACCTGGACACGGATTTTCTGTTCAAGGAGACCTACGAGGTACGGGATCGCATCGTGGCGAAGTACGGATTGCTCCCAGATCAGGTCATCCAGATCAAATCTTTACTCACGCCGGAACAGCAAGCGGCCCAGTACGGTGAGGCGCTTTGGGCGCGGGACCCCGATCAGTGTTGTCAATTACGCAAGGTGGAGCCGTTAGCCCGCGCGCTCAATGGATACTCGGCCTGGATCACCGGCATCAGGCGAGACCAGGCCCCCACTCGCGCCAATGCCGGGATTGTCGAATGGGACAAGAAGTTCCAATTGGTCAAGGTCAATCCGTTGGCCAGGTGGACTTGGGCTGAAGTGTGGACTTATATCCAGGTGCACGAGATCCCCTACAATAGCCTCCACGACCACAACTATCCCAGCATCGGGTGCACCTACTGCACTGCTCCGGTGTTGCCGGGAGAAGATCCCCGGTCAGGCCGGTGGAAAAACTTTGCAAAGACCGAGTGCGGACTACACAAATAGGTGATGGCCAATAGCGAATAGCCAATAGCTCAGAATTCATTGCTGCCAGCTACCGGCTGCTCGCTGCTCGCTATTCAAAGATGCAGCAATTCATCGCCAAGATCGGAAAGGGGCAAAAAGCCTGGAAGGACTTGACCTGGGACGAGGCCAAGCAAGCCATGCGGCTGCTCATCGAGGGACAGGCCACACCGGTTCAGGTGGGAGCCTTCCTCCTCGCCATGCGCATCAAGATGGAGTCTGTGGCCGAACTAGCCGCCTTCACGGCCGTCGCTCGCGAGTACGTGCCCCCGCTCCCGGTTCCCCGTGATCTGTCGCTTGTGGACCTCCCGACCTATGCCGGGAAGCAGGACACGTTCCATGCCTCGGTGGGCGCGGCCATCGTGGCCGCAGCAGGCGGCGCTTCGATTCTGATGCACGGGCACGAAGGAGTGCCGGGTCGGCCCGGAACTGCGGCAGTGCTGGCTAAGCTGGGCATCCCCATCGACCTCGAACCCAAGGGGGCAGCCGATGAACTCGCGGCGAAGGGGTTTGCCTACCTGGACATTGCCCTCTACCATCCGCCGATTGCTCGCTTCCTGGAACTCAGGCGGGAACTCGGTGTGCGGAACCTCTTTCACCCGGTCGCCAGGATGTTGAATCCGGCCCGGGCCCAGTCCCAGGTCATCGGGCTGACCCATCCAGCCTACTTCGAGAAAACGGCCGAGGCGCTCACCATGCTGGGCTGCCGCCGCGGGCTGATCCTGCGCGGAGTCGAAGGAGACCCGGAACTCTCCATCTCCTCCGTCACCAAGCTGCTGGAACTCAGAGACGACCGCATCGTTCCGCTGACGCTCCAGCCCAAGGATGTCGGGTTGCCCCTCGGGGCTTTCCGGGAAATGGCGGGCTTCTCTCTCGCATTGGCGGACCAGGAGGCGTCGTTACTCCGGCGTATTCTGCACAACCAGGTGCCGGGTGGGCAGCGCAACTGGGTGATGTTGAACGCGGCGATGCTGCTCTACGCGGCTGGCAAGGGCCCGTCCATTTCGGCCTGTGTGCCGTTGGCTCAACAGGCCATCGAATCAGGAGCCGCAGCGCGCAAACTTGCTGAATTAGCTCAAAGCCATCAGCCCTTAGCGGTTCAACCCTTCGACAAATCTCAGGGTGGTGAGCTTGTCGAACCACAAGCTCACCGTCCCGAGCCCTGTCGCGGGACCATCAGCCATTAGGAAGGCTTATGAAGCATCTCCGTCAGTTGGAAGACCAGAGCGTGTACATCCTTCGGGAGGCGTACAAGCACTTCGACAACCTGGCCATGCTCTGGTCCATGGGTAAAGATTCGACGGTCTTGCTGTGGCTGGTGCGAAAGGCCTTTTTCGGCCATGTTCCGTTTCCACTGATCCATATTGACACCAGCTACAAGATCCCGGCCATGATCGAATACCGCGATCGGCTGGCCCGCGAGTGGCGCTTGAACCTCGTGATCGGCCAGAACAAGGAAGCCCTCGCAAACGGAATGAACCACCAGCTCGGACGAGTCACCTGCTGTACCGCGCTGAAGACCGACGGGCTCAAGAACCTGATCGCGCAAAAGGGTTACACCGGCATCATCTTAGGTGTCCGGGCTGACGAGGAAGGCACCAGGGCCAAGGAGCGCTATTTTTCTCCGCGGGACAAGCACGGAGACTGGGACTTCCGCGAGCAGCCGCCGGAACTCTGGGACCAATTCAAGACCACCTTCCCTGAGGGGACGCACATCCGCATTCATCCCTTGCTGGATTGGACCGAGATCAATATCTGGGAATACATCAAGCTGGAGAACATCCCCTTCATTGACCTCTACCTCGATCGTGGCGATGGAACCAGGTATCGGAGCCTGGGGTGCGCCCCCTGCACCTTCCCGATCAAATCTTCCGCGCGAAGCGTTGACGACATCATCGAGGAGCTCCGCCAAACCACCGTCGCTGAACGGTCCGGTCGTGCTCAGGACGAAGGACGAGGCATGGAGCTTCTCCGTAAAGACGGCTATATGTGACACGAATCATGGCGACTCCCACTCCCTACCTCCCTCGCCCCAGCGAGCATCTCAACATCGTCATCGTCGGCCACGTGGATCACGGCAAGTCCACGCTGCTCGGCCGTCTGTTCGCTGACACCGGCTCTCTTCCCGAGGGCAAGCTGGACAAAGTCCGATCCATTTGTCGTCAGCAAGGGAAGGAGTTCGAATACGCGTTCCTCTTCGATACGTTCCTAGAAGAACAGGAACAGGGGATCACGATCGACACGGCACGCACGTTCTTTACCTGGGAAGCCAGACAATACATCATCATCGACGCGCCGGGGCACAAAGAGTTTCTCAAGAACATGATCTCAGGCGCCGCGCGCGCGGAGGCGGCCTTGCTGCTGATTGACGCGCAGGAAGGCGTGAAAGAGCAGTCCAAAAAACACGGCTATCTCCTCTCTCTGCTCGGTGTCCGACAAGTCGCCGTGGTGGTCAACAAGATGGATCTGGTCGGCTACCGGCAGGACGTCTATGGAGCTATCGAGAAGGAATACCGGGAATTCCTGGCGCAGCTCAAGGTCACGCCGGAGCGGTTTGTCCCGGTCAGCGCCAAGCTGGGAGACAATATCGTGAAGCAGAGTCCCAACATGCCCTGGTACAGCGGCCCGACCGTGCTGGAAACCCTCGGTCTGTTCCGGAAAGAGACCGAGCGGGAACAACAACCGCTGCGGTTTCCCGTTCAGGACGTCCACAAGTTCGACGCCCGCCGGATCATCGCCGGCCGCATTGCTTCGGGAATGGTGAAGGTTGGGGACCGGCTCGTGTTCTCCCCATCCAATAAATCGGCGAACGTGAAGTCCATCGAGGGGTTTAATGTGGAACCGGTAGCCACGGAAGCGAGGGCAGGCCAGTCCACCGGGATCATGCTCGACGAGCAGGTCTTCATTGAAAGAGGCGAAGTCGCTTCGCTCGATGACTCGGTGCCGCTGGTTTCCACCGCATTCCGCTGTAATCTTTTCTGGATGGGGAAACGCCCGCTGGAGAGCGACAAGAAGTACGTGCTGCGCTTGGCGACCCGAGAGGTCGAATGCGAGGTCGCTGCGATCCACCGGATCATTGATGCCGGCGATCTCGCCGCTCGACAGACCCGGACCACTGTCTGCAGGAACGAAGTAGCCGAGCTGACGATTCGTACCAAATATCCGCTTGCCTTCGATCTCTACAGCGACTTTGAGGTCACGGGCCGGTTCGTCCTCGTGGACCAGTATGATGTGTCCGGCGGCGGCATCATTACTGAAGGGATCCGGGACGAGCAAACGATCTGGCGCGAGGAGGCCCGCCGGCGGGACATCGCTTGGGTCAAGGGTCAGGTAGGCCCCCATGATCGAGCGGCTCAATATGGGCATCGTGCGGCGTTGGTGCTGATCACCGGCGGGCGCCATACCGGCAAGTCCTTCCTGGCCCGCCGTCTCGAGGTCCGGCTCGTAGCTGATGGCCGCCACGCCTACCTGCTGGACGGCGAGAACCTCCGGCGCGGCCTCGACAGCGACATCGTGGAAGAGGACGCAGCCGAGATGGTCCGGCGTTTCGGCGAGGTTGCCCGCCTCCTAATCGACACAGGGCTGATCGTGGTCTCGACCACCAACACCTTTGGCCAGGCCGATCACCAGGCCATTCGGACCCTGGTGCATCCGGCTCCGGTGATCGCTGTGCATATGAGCAAGACTGAGGAAGCCCCGCCGCCTAACACGGATCTGGTCTTTGCCGGCCCCAAGGACTTCGATGAGGCAGCCAGACAGATCATTGAAGAGCTGAAACGCCGGGG
>VBOJ01000107.1 GCA_005877775.1 Nitrospirota bacterium
CCTCCGTCTGGAATTGCCTACGCGCGCGTGCCGCTCAAGGAGTTCGCCGAAGCTGCTCCTCGCGATATGGAACGAGCCGTGGCATGGCTGGAGCGGCATATCGCCTCAAGGAGGCTGATCGTCTGCTGTCGGGCTGGGATGGGGCGCTCCGTCTCGGTGGTGATCGCGTACCTCTGTTGCGTCAAGGGCTTGAGTTATGTCGAGGCGGTGGCTCTCGTGAAGGCGCGACGTCCTGGCGCGACGCCACTACCCAACCTTGAGCAGACGATCAAGGAAGTCCAGCTGGCGAGACTGGCGCATGATCACAAGGGCCAAGAGCAACCCAAAGACCACAAAGCAGCGCGGAATCCAGCCACTCGCTGACTCCAACCTCGTTGTCCTTCCGGCTTTGCTAGCTCTGCAGAGCGACATCGCCTCTTGCACGATCTGCCCCTCACTGAAACCCTGGCGCAAGTTCGGGCCGGAGGTGTATGGCCATGCCTCCACCGGCTATCTGCTGGTTGGAGAGGCACCGGGTTATGTCAGTTGGCGGAAGCGGCGACGCTTCACCGGCCAGGCCGGAATGTTGATCCGGCGTGCGCTGAGGACGGTCGGGCATCCTCGGTACCGGGATCTGGAAGATCTTTTCTACATGACCGATATCGTCAAGTGTCATCCGGCGGCATCGGCCAACCCCTCATCGAATCGTTCTCCGCGTCGGGTCGAGGTCGAAGCCTGCTCGAGCTATCTGCTGCGGGAGCTCCAAGTTCTCCGGCCGTCGGCGATCGTGACGTTTGGGAAGGCGGCGGCGGAGTCTGTGACGCGTGCAATCAAACAGGCAACGGAACCGGTTGAATCCTCTTGCCTCACCGGGCAGGCAGGGGATCGCTCATCAGCGTCGAGGTGCATGGGGCAGACTGAAGTGATACCATTCCCGCATCCCTCGCCACGCAACCAGGTGACGATCTTGAAGCAGTATCCCTCCATGCGAGCGTTTGAAGAGGTCATAGCCCGGACATTTCGGCAATTGATTGCCAGGCTGGAGGCTCCCAAGGGTCGCGAAGCGTGAGGGGGGTCGATAGCGTCAAGTCCTTCGCGTCTATTGCGGGGCACCCATTGCATCCTGGAGCAATGGGTCCCGGTGCAGCGTCTCTTGCCCTTCGACAGGCTCAGGGTCCCGAGCCTCGTCGAGGGACGCAAAAGACGCTATAGACGCTCTACGCTAGAGACGCGCTTGCGCGCCGAAGCGCTTCAGCGCGCAGGCGCGATGACGCAACAGGCGCGAACGACGGGATGCCAACAACGAAGGAGAATCCATGCCGGAACTGCCTGAAGCGGAAGTCGTGGTGAGCCAGCTTCGCGACCGCGTGCTTGGCGCGGTCCTGAAGGATTGCTGGGTTGGTCGTCCAGATATTGTCCGGCAGGGCATCGAGACACTGGACTGGTACCGAGGGACGAACATCATCACGATCCAGCGCCGGGGGAAAAGCGTGGTGTTGGGGTTCTCACGGAATCATGAAACCCGCTACTTCCTGGCTGAACTAGGCATGACGGGGCTGTTGCTGTTTCGATCACCCCACGCAAGCTACCAGAAACACACCCACCTCATCCTGTCACTCGAAGGCGGCTTGGAGCCCGAGTTGCGATACTGGAACCCTCGGCGATTTGGGCGGATCTACCTATTCGACCTCACCGGGTTGGAGCGGTTTTGCCACAAGCGATTCGGATGTGACCCGCTGACCGTCCCGTGGGAACAGTTTCGACAGTTGGTGATGGGGCGCCGCGGCCGCCTCAAAGCCTTGCTCATGCATCAGCAGGTCGTTGCCGGGATCGGCAACATCTATGCGAATGAAATCTTGTATCGCGCCCGACTTCATCCCTATCGAATGGCCAGCCGGTTGAAGACCCAAACAATCAGGCGGCTCTATGACGCGATGCAGGAGGTCCTGCTGGACGCCATTCGTAATGGCGGCTCGAGCGTCCGGGATTTTCTGGCGCCGGATGGCACTGAAGGCCGGTATCAAAGGCGACATCTGGTCTATGACAGGGCTGGCGAGCCGTGCCTGGCCAAGTGCGGCAAGAGAATTCGCCGTCTCATTGGAGAGCGCAGTTCGTTCTATTGCCCGACCTGCCAGCGGCGGAAATAACCTGCCATTTCAGTCTCTTGACACCCAAGGTCCTGCTTCCTTATAGTTAACCTCCCTTCAGCGACAGAGCAGGGCTAGCTCCAGCCGAGACCAGTCGCGGGTGGGGCCTTTGTCCCGAAAAAATGAGCGTTTTGGTTGATTGCCATGAGGCAATAGTCTCTCTAAAATCCAGCGCTTCCAACAGTCTCGGCGAACTGCACTCGCAGGACATGTAGAGGAGAAGCCACTCCATGGCGAAAGTTCTTGAAGGGCCCGGGATGGGTCTGATGAGGAAGTGGGGCATCTCGGTGCCGAGCTATGTGGTCGTGTCGTCGGCGGAGCAGTTTGATCAGCTCGCGCAGGCCAATGACTGGATTCAAAGAGGGAAGCTGGTCGCCAAGGCACACGAAGCACTGGGCTCTCGCTTCAAACTTGGGCTCGTGAAAGTGGGGTTGGATCTGGCCGGGGCGAAAGCCGCGGTCCGTGAAATGCTGGGCCGCCAAGTCGGCAGCATCACGGTCTCTCAGGTGATCGTGTCGGAGATGGTTCCGCACAAGGATGAGTATTATGCGGCCGTGAAGTCCACTCGCGAGGGGGCCGATGTCCTGGTCGCGAACTGCGGCGGCATCGAGGTGGAATCAAACTGGGACCGGGTGAAACGGTTGAGCCTCGAGGTCGGGACGACTCCTTCCCCAGACGCGCTGGAGAAGCTGGCGAAAGAGGCGGGATTCTCAGGGACACTGGCGAAGCAGGTTGCCGACTTTGCCGGGAAGCTCTTCGCCTGCTTCGATGGCGAAGATGCGCAGTATTTAGAAGTCAATCCGGTCGTGGCGCGTGAAGGCGACGGCGCGCTCGTCGCCCTGGACGCGGTCACGCTCTTGGATGCCGATGCCAAGTTCCGGCATCCCGATTGGAATTTCCAGTATGCGGCCGAGTTCGGCCGGGCCTACACGCAGCATGAACTGGACGTGATGGCGGTAGATTCGAAGATCAAGGGGTCGGTCAAGTTCATCGAGATCCCAGGCGGAGATACGGCAATGCTCCCAGCCGGCGGCGGGGCGAGCGTCTATTATTCTGACGCCGTGGTGGCCCGAGGCGGTAAGTTGGCGAATTATGCCGAGTACTCAGGTGACCCTGCCGATTGGGCTGTGGAAGTGCTCACCGACAAGGTCTGCTCGCTGCCTGGTATCAAGAACATCATCGTGGGTGGTGCGATCGCCAACTTCACGGATGTGAAGAAAACGTTCGGCGGAATCATTGCCGGCTTTCGCAAAGCCAAGTCGGAGGGGAAGCTAAATGGCGTGAAGATTTGGGTCCGTCGCGGGGGGCCACGGGAAAAAGAGGGGCTCGATGCGATGAGGGCCCTCCGTGAGGAGGGTTTTGATATCCACGTGTACGACCGTCACACCCCACTCACCGACATCGTAGACATGGCGCTGCAAAAGAGCAAATAGCGAATAGCTTATAGCGTATAGCAGGAATTCGAGCCATTCGCTATAAGCCATCAGCCATACGTTGGAGTCAATCATGAGTATCCTGGCCAACAAAGATACCCACGTCGTCATTCAGGGTGGTGCGGCCGGCTTGAACGCTGCGCGCCGCATGGCTGAGTTCCGGTACATGATCAAGCAGCCTCTGAATGTGAAAGCCTTTGTCTACCCGCCTGACACCGGAAAGATGAACGAGGTCACCTATGGGAGCGGCCTACTGACAATCCCGGTGTATAAGAGTGTGGCTGAGGCGACCTCCAAGCATCCAGAGATCAACACCAGCCTGGTTTATATCGGCGCCGACCGGGCCTGTGCTGGAGGAATGGAAGCTCTCAATGATCCTAAGATTCAGCTCGTCTCCATGATCACCGAAGGTGTGCCGGAGAAGGACGCGAAGTTGCTGGCTCGACACGCCATCAAACTCGGGAAAACTTTCAACGGACCCTCGTCCATCGGGATCATTTCGGCCGGTGCCTGCAGACTGGGCGTGATCGGTGGCGCGTTCGACAATCTTGTCGCCTGCAAGCTGTACAGGGAAGGTTCCTTCGGGGTCATTACGAAGTCTGGGGGCCTCTCCAACGAGATCATCTGGATCTGTTCACAGTTTGCCGACGGGATCTCGACGGCGATCGGAATCGGTGGGGATGCCTACCCCGGCACGGATTACGTGACCTACCTGGAAAAGTTCGAGCAGGACCCCCAGACCAAAGCCGTCGTGATCGTCGGCGAGATGGGGGGCGATTTGGAAGAGCGCGCGGCCGAATGGTACGGGGCGAAGAAGCGCCGGGTCAAGCTGCTCGCCGTTGTGTCCGGCTTCTGCCAGGAAAGCCTGCCGAAGGGGATGAAGTTCGGACATGCCGGCGCAAAAGAAGGGATGAAGGGTGAGGGCTCGGCTCGATCAAAGTCCGATGCGTTGAAGGAAGCCGGTGCGATCGTGCCTGATACGTTCGGTGCCCTGGGGCCGGCGATCAAGCAAGTCTATGAGGATCTCGTCAAGAGTGGCCAGGTCCGTCCGATTCCAGAGCTCAGTCCCGCCGACGTGCCCAAGCTTCCCAAGACGGTCGAAGAGGGAATGAAAGCCGGCGACGTCATGGTCGCGCCGCTGATCAAGACCACGATCAGCGACGATCGCGGAGACGAACCGTGCTACGACGGGTATCCCGCTTCTGAGTTGATCAACAAGGGGTACGAGATCCCTCACGTGATCGGGCTGCTCTGGGACAAGCGGCTGATCTCCAAGCAAGAAGCCGAGATCATTAAGCGGATCATGATGCTGTCGGCCGACCACGGCCCCTGTGTGAGCGCCGCATTGACCACCATCGTCGCTGCCTGCGCCGGGATCGGGCTGTCCCAGGCGGTCGCGGCCGGGCTGATCATGATCGGCCCCCGATTTGGTGGTGCCGTGACCGACGCCGGGCGTTATTTCAAGTATGCGGTGGACAACAGGATGACCGTGGACGACTTCCTCGCCCACATGAAAAAGAATGTCGGCCCGGTCCCCGGCATCGGCCATCGCGTGAAGAGCGTCAGGAATCCGGACAAGCGAGTGAAGGAGCTGGTCTCGTACATCAAAGGCCTGGGTATTCCGGCGCCCCACCTGGATTTTGCGCTGGCGGTCGAGAAGGTGACCTCGGCGAAGAAGGAGAACCTGATTCTGAACGTGGACGGAACGATGGCGGCGGTGCTGGTGGATATCGGGTTCCCCGTGGACAGCCTGAACGGCTTCTTCATTCTGTCCCGCACGATCGGGTTGATCGGCCACTGGGTGGATCAGAAACGCCAGGAAAGCCGCCTCATTCGCCTCTTTGATTACCTCGTCAACTATGCGGCCCCGAAGCGGAGAGAGGTGCCGCCGCTTAAATAGCTAATAGCTGATAGCTGTTAGCTGATAGCTACGGAGAAGATATGTCATTAGAAATAGCCAAACAACTCTATGCCAAGATGCCGGGTGTCATCGAGAAGGCGCGCAAGAAGTTCGGACGTCCCCTCACCCTGACCGAAAAGATCCTCGTCTCGCACGCGGACAATTTCGATACCCAAATCTGGGAGCGAGGCAAAGCCATACTGGCGCTGCGTCCCGATCGGGTGGCCATGCAGGACGCGACGGCGCAAATGGCCATACTGCAGTTCATGCAGGCTGGGAAGAAAAAAGTGGCCGTGCCCAGCACGATCCATTGCGACCATCTGATCAGAGCCGAAATCGGGTCCGAGAAGGACCTGCTCCGCGCCATGGACGAGAACCGGGAGGTCTATAACTTCCTGGCCTCCTCGGCCAAGAAATATGGGATCGGGTTCTGGAAGCCGGGAGCCGGGATCATCCATCAGGTGGTGTTGGAGAATTATGCCTTCCCGGGCGGGCTGATCATCGGGACGGATTCGCATACGCCGAACGGCGGCGGTCTTGGTATGTTGGCAATCGGGGTGGGCGGAGCTGATGCCGGCGAGGTGATGGCGGGGCTGCCCTGGGAGGTCCTGCATCCCAAGCTGATCGGCGTCAGACTTACCGGCAAGCTGAGCGGATGGGCTTCCCCCAAAGACGTGATCCTCTACATCTGCGGCGTGTTGACCGTCAAGGGAGGCACCAACAAGATTGTGGAGTATTTCGGGCCTGGCGCCGCAACGATCAGTTGCACCGGCAAGGGCACGATCACAAACATGGGTGCCGAGCTGGGCGCCACGACCTCGCTCTTCCCCTTCGACCAGAAGATGGTGGCTTATCTCAATCTCACTGATCGCTCGGACATTGCCAAGCTGGCTGAAGCGAACCGCGAGCTGCTGGTGGCTGATCCAGAGGCGCTGCAGTCACCGGAGAAATATTTCGACCAGATCGTGGAGATTGACCTGTCGAAACTGGAACCGCACATAGTCGGCCCGCATACACCGGATTTAGCCAGGCCGATTTCCAAGATGGCAGCCGAGGCCAAGGAAAAGGGCTATCCGGTACAACTGAAGGCAGCCTTGGTCGGAAGCTGCACGAATTCGTCGTATGAAGACATCAGCCGAGCGGCGCATGTCGCGCGGCAAGGCCTGAAGGCCGGGCTCAAGGCCAGAACGGCGTTCCTCGTGACGCCTGGCTCGGAGCGGATCTTCCAGACCATGAAGCGAGACGGGTTCATGGAGACCTTTGAGCAGATGGGCGCCACCGTGCTGGCGAATGCCTGTGGCCCCTGCATCGGCCAGTGGAAACGCGCGGATGCGGTCAAGGGTCGCGTGGATTCAATCGTGAGTTCCTTCAACCGCAACTTCCCTGGACGGAACGATGGGCTCAACGAGACGATGTCCTTCCTGACGAGTCCGGAGGTCGTGACCGCCTATGCCTTTGCCGGCGACCTCTCGTTCGATCCGGTGCATGGATCGCTGAAGACAGCGGACGGCAAGGAACTGAAGTTTGAACCGCCTCAAGGCGAGGAACTGCCGGCCAAGGGATTCGCCAAGGGGGAAGAAGGCTTCGTGCCGCCTGCTGAGAATGGGGACGCCGTGGTGGTAGAGGTTCCGCCGAAAAGTGAACGGCTCCAGTTATTGCAGCCTTTCCCAAGGTGGGACGGCAAGGATCTCGTGAAGCTTCCGCTCCTGATCAAGACCAAGGGCAAGACCACGACCGACCATATCTCCCCGGCCGGCCCATGGCTCAAGTATCGCGGCCATCTGGACAAAATTAGCGACAACATGTTCCTGGGTGCGACCAATGCGTTCTCGACCGAGCTCGGTAAAGGAACCGATGTGCTGACCGGCGAGACCGGTCTGAATATCGCCCAGATCGCCCGCCGGTACAAGGCGAAAGGAATCGGATCGCTGGTGGTAGGCGATGAAAATTACGGCGAAGGCAGCAGCCGTGAACATGCCGCGATGTCGCCGCGGTTCCTGGGTGTCAAGGTGGTGCTGACCCGAAGCTTTGCCCGCATCCATGAGACCAACTTGAAGAAACAGGGCATCCTGCCTCTGACGTTCGCTGATCCCAAGGACTACGACAAAATCGAGCAGCAGGATCGGATCAGTGTGGTAGGGCTGAAGAGCTTAGCCCCTGGCAAGCCGGTGCAGGTGATCATCTACAAAGCTGATGGGAAGGACGTGATGATCCAGGCGAACCACAGTATGACGGA
Organism: Nitrospirota bacterium; assembly: GCA_005877775.1. Lineage (GTDB taxonomy): Bacteria > Nitrospirota > Nitrospiria > Nitrospirales > Nitrospiraceae > NS-7. Next base: position 7,696 of record VBOJ01000107.1, read on the forward strand.
GCAGCAAATTGCCTGGTTTAGGGCAGGGTCGGCGTTGAACGCGCTGAACTAATAAGTTACTGTAAGAGGAAAAATCATGACGACAAAGGCCTCCAAAATTCTTTATACAAAAACCGATGAAGCGCCGGCACTGGCCACCTATTCTTTTCTCCCGATCGTCAAAGCGTTTACAAAGGCGGCCGGCGTATCCGTTGAATTGAGGGATATCTCTCTGGCAGGGCGAATTATCGCCACCTTTCCCGAGCATCTGACGGCGCAACAAAAACAATCGGATGATCTGGCCGAATTGGGGGAGCTCGC
>VBOJ01000108.1 GCA_005877775.1 Nitrospirota bacterium
TTACGCGTTCTTTCCGGGGATGGGAGTCCAGTTCACGGAGATTTCCGAGGAAGGACGGGCGCGCCTGTTGGACATGGTCAAATCCCTCGATCAAGCGCGCAAGGAAAGTTGAGTCCATCCTCCGCCTGATTGCGAATAACAACTTGACGTGCCTCGGCAATTCATTTGTGAATTTCCTTTGTGGGGTTGAGTCAGCTGTGAAACTAATAATTATTTTTCTCTTCGCAACGCTTACCGGCGCATGCGGAACACTAGGCAACCGAGTCCTAGATCCATATCTCACCTCAGTTGACATCCCAGTTCCAAGGACAAGGGTCTACGGTGGTGTTGCGTGGGATATTTATCGGATTCGATACGAATACCACAGAAACCCGTTCAATATGACAATAATGCTAGATTCTTTGGACATTCCCTTGAGTCTCGCCTTTGACACATTGATGCTCCCAATCACTCTCTACGAGCAGTTCTTCACGGGATCACTCTCTGAGGCTTCGGAAAAGGGAGACCTGGATGCGATCACAACAATACTGGGCAAGGGGGTCGACATCGACGCCACCGATTCTTGGGGACATACGGCGTTAATGAGTGCAGCCTGGTCTGGTCATGGCCCTATTGTGCAATTATTCATTGATAAAGGCGCAGCGCTAAACGCCAGGACCAGGTTCGGGCTCACACCGTTGCACTACGCGGCGTTACGAGGCCACACGGAAGTTGTTCAGACCTTGCTGGGGAAAGGTGCTGACGTTAACATGAAAGACAACCATATGAAATGGACGCCGTTGGTTTATGCGTCAATCGCAGGTCACACCAGGACGCTGCGGGCTCTACTGGATAAGGGTGCGGATGCTGATGCACGGGATGACTTCGGCGGGACGGCTTTGGTTTACGCAGCCTGTGTCGGCAAGAAAGAAACCATCCAGGTACTGATAGATAATGGAGCTGATCCAAACGCCAAGCGTTGGAAGCCCAAGGACAGACAGTCTGCATTGTTGTGTGCGGCGACTAACGGACATATCGAAGTTGTGGAAATACTCAAGAAGGTAGGAGCTAAGGAATAGAAGTGGGGTCCAAAATCAGTTGTTTTTGAACACCGTAACCATAAGGAGCCAACAACGACGCTGTGTACAAGTAGTGTTGTGCCTAGCTGGTGCATCTTCACTGTTGGTCTTTGGGTGCACGGGTTCTTCCGATCCGGCCGCTAGCTGGGAAAAGGACAGCGCCAAGGCCTCGGAAGCCTTTCAGCAGGGCAAGTACGATGAAGCCGAGACGCTGTGGAAAGCCGCCCTGAAGGACGCAGAGAGTTTTCCCCCGGATGACCCGCGCCTCGTTGTCTCCCTCAAAAGTCTCGCGGATCTCTATGACGACCAGAAGAACTTTACCGAGGCAGCGCCCCTCTATCAACGCCTCCTCGTCATTGAGGAGAAGACACAGGGGTCAGACCACCCCGATGTGGCCACAACTCTCTACCGCCTGGCGAAGCTATACCATGCTCAGGGCAAGACTACCGAAGCAGAGCCCCTTTATCAGCGCGCCTTGGCGATCAGGGATAGAGTGCTGGGGCCGACGCATCCCGATGTGGTCATGATCTTAGAAAGCTATGGCGCTCTCCTGCGGGAGATGAATCGCACTGACAACACGGTGCGATTAATCGAAGCACGAATCAAGGCCAGTCGAGGCAAGGGTACGCTGGAGATCTGCCCCAACTGATGGGCAGTATGTTGAAAAAGGAGACCGGGGCGACTGTGACGATCCCCGTGCTCCCAGAGCGCGCACGATGAGAATGTGCTCGCTCGATGGGCGCAGTAGGGATCATCCCACCCACCCCGTTAGATGAAGCTCGCTCGCTGCGGCCGCGCTGGGCAGCCTTTTTGAACATCCTCGGTGGTGCGCTAGTAATAGGTGAGCGATCGGCAAGTCTGTGGTCATCACGAACACCGCTTAGTTTTGCAATGGATTCAGGTCAGGCTTTCTTGTCCACTCGTTTCGAGGTGTGCTGGAAGATGCACTTGGGGCAGGTGTAGTGGATGAACTGACCGCCCCCGACCAGGCGTTTCATCATCGGGATCTTGCACCAGGTGCAGGGGCGGTCGGGAATGTCGGTCAGGGAGGGGGTAGCCTGATCCGGCTGGTTGTTCGGCACGGGCGACATGATCGTCATTCTGTCTGAGGGCTTCCGAGCTTGTCAATCTGAACAGGCCCGAAGCAGGGGCACGAGGCTATAGGCAAAGCAAAGAGTTTCTTACCCGTCGCGATTGCGCGTCATGGCTGATTGGCATACACTGCTCAGTCGTGAAGCCGAGTCCCGTCAAAGAATTCTTTCGAGGCTTGCCGGCCAAGTTCGACGCCGAGGCGGCTGAGGACCTCGCCGCCGTGTACCAGTTTGACCTGAGCGGCCCCCAGGGTGGGCAGTATCATGTGAAGATCAAGGATGGAGCCTGCTCGGTTCACGAAGGGACCCATCCTGAACCGCAGGTCACCTTCTCAATGTCCGGGGATGACTGCGTGGCCGTCTTGAGCGGCCGGCTCGACGGCTCCTCGGTGTTCCTGTCGGGCCGTCTCCAGATCAGCGGAGACCTTGGGCTGGCGATGCAATTGAGGGCATTGTTCCCCACCGTCCGGTAGCCCCCAGGATGCTGAAAAAGGAGAATGGGGCGACCTGGGACGATCCCCGTGCTCCCAGAGCGCGCAATGAGAATGTGCCGGGTACCCGTTGCTCTTTGAAATGCAACGGGTGATGATGGGCGCAGTGGGGATCATCCCAGCCACCCCGTTAGATGAAGCACACTCCTGCGGCCTCGTTGGCGAGCCTTTTTGAGCATCCCGAATAGTTTTCACCAGCCTGACTAAACTCGCACGGTACTTGGAGTTGCTTCAGGAAGTTCTCGTCTACCTTTCGAGCCGTCCGACGGGATCTCTGGGTCGGACTTCCTGGGGAACCGTTCTTCCAGGATCAGATAGAGCGTGGGAATCAGAAACAGCGTCAGCGCGGTGGACACAGTAAGGCCGCCGACGACGGCGCGCGCCAACGGAGCATTGGTTTCTCCCCCGACGCCCAGCCCCAGCGCCATTGGCATGAGTCCGAGGACGGTGGCCAGCGAGGTCATGAGGATCGGCCGCAGCCGAGTCCTGGAGGCCAACACGACGGCCTCGCGCAGGGGCTTTCCACGGCGCCGCAGCACGTTGGTGTAATCTACCAGGAGGACGCCGTTGGAGACCACGATGCCCAACATCATGATCACGCCCATCATGGAAGTGGTCGAGATCGTGGTCTCGGTGAGAAGCAGAATCAGGAACACGCCGGCGAGCCCGAGCGGGATCGAAAACATGATGATGAAGGGGTCCAGCAGAGATTTAAACTGGGCCGCCATGACCATGTATACCAGCAACATCGCCAGGATCGTGGCGAAGATGAGGCCTTCCATGGTTTCCCGCTGCTGCTGGATCTGGCCGGCTAGGCGGATGCTGAAGCCGGACGGCAGTTGGAGTTCCGCGAAACGCGCTTCAAGTTCTTCCGCAATGCTGCCCAGGTCTCTGCCGACCGGGTTGGCGGTGATGTGGATGACGCGCTGAAAATACTTGCGGTCCACCTTGACCGGCCCAGCATTGAATTGGATCGTGGCGACGTTTTTGAGCAACACCGGTTCGCCGGCCTTGGTGGTCAGGAGGACGTTGTTCTCCAGGTCAGTGAGGTCCTTCCGGTACTGCTCAGCCAGCCAGGCGCTGATGTAGTACTCATTGCCGGTCGCCGGGTCCGTGTAGATGATCGGATCGGTCTGACCATTGCCGACCAGGGAGAACAGCACGGCGTTGGCGGCATCAGTCTCGCTGATCCCCAGCAGCGCGGCCTTTTCCCGATCCACCTGAACGTTGAGTTCCGGATAATTCTCTTCTCGGCTCACTTCGATGTCGGCCAGCCCGCTGGTCTGGTGCATAATGGCGTCCACCTGCCGGATGACCGTCCTGGCCTTCTCGAACTCGTAGCCGTAAATCTCGACGTCCACCGCCTTCTGCGAACCGAAGCTCGTGACCCGCTTGACGATGCCGCCTGGGTCAAAAAACATGGCGACGCCTGGGAAGAGCTTCAAGACCTTGGGGCGCACGTCGTTCATGATCTGGATCTGATTACGCGTCCGCCGGTCCGGTGGCTTGAGATAGACCTGGACCAGGGAGGTGTGTGGACCAGTGTTGGGGTTGAACAGCGAGGAGCGGCCCTGGCCCAGCACACCGGTGCTGGAAACGATCGTGTCGAATTCTTCCGGGCGAATGTGTTCGCGCAGCACGCGCTCGATCTCCGCCACCTGCTGCTCGGTTTTTTCGACCCGCTGACCCACCGGCGCCCGGACGACGATCCGGAATTGACTCTCGTCCGTGACCGGAATGAACTCGGACCCGATGAAGGGCAACAGGCCGAGTGAGCCGATGAAGATCGCGAGGATCGTGCCGATCAGGATCTTGCGGTGCGTGAGCGCCCAGTTGAGCGCGGTTTGGTACTGATCGTCAATCGCCTCGTACCACCGCCGGCTGCGCTCCATGAACCGGACCCACCAGTCCGGCATGGCGCGGTGGGCCTCCTGTTCCGGTTTGACGAACTTGTAGCATAACGTCGGCGTGACGGTGCGGGAGATGAAAAACGACGTAAACAGAGCAATGGCGATCGTGAACGTGAGCGGAATCAGCAACAGCCTGGCGATCCCGACGACGAAGAAGATCGGGAGGAACACCACGACGGTCGTCACGGTCGAGGCGAAGATCGGCATGGCCACTTCGCGGGCCGCCTCGATGATGGCTTCCAAGCGAGACTGGCCGGTATTCAGATGCCGTTGGATGTTCTCTAGCTCGACGATCGAATCGTCCACCAGTCGCCCCACGCCCAGGGCCAAGCCGCCCAACGTAAAAATGTTGAGAGTCATCCCGGTGAAATAGAGGACGATGAAGGTCACCAGAATGGAGAGCGGAATGGCCACCGAGATGATCAGAGTGCTGGTGAGGTTGCGCAGGAACACGAGAATGACGGCAGCCGCCAGCAGGGACCCGTGCCAAGCCTGTTCCGTCAGGTTCTTGATCGCCATGCGGATGTACACGGATTGGTCGAACGAAAACCCCAGCTTGACACTGGGCGGGATGCCGATCATCTTCGGCAAGGCACGCTGAAGCGCATCCACCACCTCGACGGTGTTCGCGATCGGCTGTTTGTTGACGCGCAAATAGACCGAGCGGTGGCCGTCGGTGCGGACAATGTTGGTCTGAATGTCCGAGGAATCGTTCACGGTGCCCAGGTCTCGGACCCGGACCGGGTTGCCTTGAGCATTGACCTTGACGATGACGTCGTTGATCGGCTCCACAGCCTTGAACTGATTGTTCGTAAACACGTTATAGTCAAGGTTGCCCGCTTTGATGTCGCCAGAGGGCAGGATCAGGTTGGACGCCTTCACTGCTCGAACCACATCCAGGATTGAGAGCCCGCGTGCCTGCAACAGGGCCGGGTCCAGATTGATATTGATCTGGCGCACCTTGCCACCCTCGACGGTGGCGGCTGCGACGTTGGCGATCTGCTCGATCTGGGGCGCGATGGTGTTGAACGCTAGATCGTAGAGTGCCCGCTCGTCCAGATTGCTGCTCGAGACCGTCACGAAGGCGACCGGAATATTGGACACGTCGAACTTGACGACGAAGGGCTGAAGGATCCCTGGCGGGAGATTGTTGAGAATCTGGGTAATGCGTTGCATCACCTCCATCTGTCCGACGTTGATGTCGGCGCCCCAGTTGAACCAGATCTGGACTGCCCCGATTCCGTGTTTGGAAAAGGACTCCACATGCTCCACGTTCGACGCGGAGCTGACTGCCTTCTCGATGGGATAGACGACGCTTTGTTCGATATCCACGGGCGGGGCGCCTTTGTAGATGACTCCGACAAAGACGACCGGTACCGAGATGTTGGGGAACAGGTCCACGGGAAGGCGTTGCAGCGAGGTGACGCCCAACACCACCATGGCGAGGGACAGCATCAGGATGCCGATGCGGTTTCGAAGCGCAAGAAGCGTTAACCACATATCCTACTCGTGAGGCGTTAGGGGTGAGGCGTAAGGGGCAATAAAAAATTCCGCGGTAGCGCCTGCTTCATGGTCTGACCTACACCTCACACCTTACCCCTCACTTTTCACGGGATTGAGTGGATGGGCTTCGACCGGAACGCCTTCGGTGACCAGATCTTTACCTGAGACAATGACCTGCTCGGTGCCAGCTAACCCCTTCGTGATTTCAATCCGGTTTTCCGCCCGGCTGCCAACCTCGACCGGGACCTGGTGGGCCTTGCCGTTCTCAACCACATAGACGTACTGGAGTTCTTCAAGTCGGGTCAGGGCATCAATTGGGATCTGGATCGCATTGCTGTGCAGGCCGACGACGACCTCGACCCGGGCGAACATGCCGCCCTTGAGCGCATGGTCTTTGTTCGGAAGGTCCACCTCGACGGTCATTGTGCGGGTGGCTCGATTCAGGGCCTGCACGATCCGGGCGACCTGCCCGACGAAAATGCGGTCGGGATAGGCCTCCGCTCTCACCTCGGCCTGCTGGCCGATCTTGACCAGCGGCAGGTCCTTCTCCACCACCTCGATGAGCGTCCGCACTGACTCGATGTCGTGGAGTGTCAGGATGCCTCGTGACATGGTGGAGGTGCTGGCAGTCGCGCTGGTCACGTAGGCTCCCGGATCGAGGTTGCGTTCGGCGATGAAGCCGGCAAACGGAGCGCGGATGTAGGAATAGGCCAGGTTGGTCTCCGCCTGCGCCAGGGCGACCTCCATCTGCTTGACCTGTGCGCGTAAGGATTCCAGCTGGGCGACGGCCGTGTCGAAATTCACCTGAGCTGTGTCCAGGTCTTGCTGCGAGACAAACTGGTCTTTGATGAGCGCCTGCATGCGGTCCAGAGTCAGCTTCGCGTTACGGACCGTGGCCTCCTGGCGGGTCACGTTCGCGCGGGCAGCAGCCAGATTCGCCCGTGCCTGGTTCATCGCATGGACGTAGTCCGTGTGGTCAATCTCGACGAGCAACTGGTTGGCCTTGACGAGATCGCCCTTGTCCACGTGGAGCTTGGCGATATACCCGTCCACGCGAGAAAGCAGATTCACCTGTTGATTGGGGGTGATGTCGGCCGTGAAGGTGAGCCGGACATCCAAGTCCTGTTGGATCGGCGTGATGGTGCCGACGGTGATGACGCGCCCCTTGCGGGTATCGCCTTTGGCCCCGCTGCTGCTCAAGCGAAACACCACAAGACCGATCAACACCAGGACCAAGCCTGCGGAGAGCATCAGGACCACATGTTGTCTGAGGCGATTCATCCTGGCGTCAGCCTTTGCTTCTTGGCGCCCGACGGTTGAGCCCTGAGGCCCTCCAGAAACAGGGTCACATAGGTGTCGACCGTGTCTTCCGGAGAACGATGAGCGGGAACCCCGAAGATCTCATGCAGCAGCCGGTGGTGCACGACCATCCCGATGAAGGCCCGAGCGGCCAGGAGCGGATCCACGTTGCGGAACGCGCCTTCGCTGATGCGTCGCTCGATATATCCGGCCAGGTAGTCGTAGAAGATGCGGTGCTGGTTCTGGAAAAACATGTCGGAGATTTCGTGCCTTTCCAGGGCGCTGAAGAGCAGCAGGCGCAGCATGGTCGGGTCCGTCGCTCGTCGGATGCGGTAGCCGGCGAGCATCGTAAACACACGCATGTCGTCCCGCTTTCGAGCCGACTCCTCAACGGTCGCCAGCAATTCGGAAAACGACGCTTTCTCCGCCAGGATCGCGGCATAGAGGGCGCGCTTCGTCGGAAAATGTTTGAAGACGAGCGCCTCGCTGATTCCCGCGGTCTTGGCGATCTCCCGCGTCGTCGTGCCCTGGAAGCCCTTGGCGGCAAACAGCGACGCGGCCGCCGTAATGATGCTGGCCTGACGTTCCTGCCCGGAAGACCGAAGTGATTTGGTCCGGCGTCGTGGGGTCATAAGACTCGGTGAGTGAGTGGTTACTTACCAAATGCTACCATAGGCATGCCCTCACGACAAGCATGTGGCACAGCAAGAAGCGACGCCGATGGGAGCAGGACGGTAAAATAAAGGTCAGGGTAGGGGAGAACCAGCGGCTATTGACGAATCGTGGCCCAGGCTTTTTGGTATTCCTCGAAGGAGTCCACTTCCATCCAGCCTTTGAAGATGGTCACGCAGTTGACCTCATGACCTCTGTCAATCAATTCCTGGATCATGTCCGTGAACGAGGCTCGGATGAACGCCCCCGCTTCATGGAAACCTTTCGCCTGATAGTGTTTGCTCGCTTCGCGGTAGGCGCCTTTCAGCGCCTCGGCGCCCTTCTCGGAAAACATCGCCAGCCCGATGAATTCGGCGTGCGCCTGATCGAGCGGGAGGTGTTGCCCGATCTTCACCACGCGGTTCTGCTCCTCCGGCATGACGTATCGAAAGAGGTAACTCTTGCCGGGAGGGTTCTGGAGCATGACCAGGTCCGGTTTCAGGTGGGGCACAGGATGGCCGCGCTGTTGGACTTCCGTCCAGGCATAGTCCACCACCAGGGTGATGTCGGCCGGACTCTTCAGAAGCTTTTCCAGGACGGCGGTGTCGAAAATGATATCTCCGTAGAGGAACAGGCACCGGCTCTTCATTTCATTTTCGGCGCAGAAGAATGAGAAGAGGTCCCCGGTCTCTTCATACCGGTCGTTGTCGTAGTAGCGAATGTTCGGAAGCGTGATGGCTTCCTTCCGGTAGCCGCGCACCAAGGCGATGTCCTTGATGTTGCACAGGTTCAACGCAGCCACTTGGCGTTCTAAGATCGTTTTCCCCTTAATATCCAACAGACACTTAGGCTTGTCCTCGATCAGGGGCAGGAGCTGTTTTTCGAATCCGGCGGCGGCAATGATGGCGGTAATTTGTGCGCCTCCGACGGGCAGGAACCGGCGTTCGTCCTCTTCCATCTGAGGCACGCCGACCAGATCATAAACGTCCTTCAGCTTCGCGATGCGATCGTTGACCGAGCCGGGCCGCGTGTCCTGCTTGATGACATCCAAGGCCTCACGCATGGCCTGGATGCCGGCCCGGATCATTTGGTTCGCGTAGATCACGATCTTGAACCCGGCTTCCTCCAGCTCGGCAGCGGTGACACCGTCGAAGATCGTCGGCACCACGACTAGCGGCACCCGACCGGACCAGGCCCTAGCCACTGCCTTGAGTTCGTCGAAGGTCGGGGATTTGGAATGGATGAGCACGGCGTCCGCACCGGCCTGCGCGTAAGCTTCAGCCCGTCTCAGCGCTTCCTCGTGTCCCCAGCCGGCGATCAGCGCCTCGGTCCGGGCGATAATCATGAAGTCCGGGACAGTCTGCGCCACCTTGGCGGCGCGGATCTTCCCGCAGTGCTCTTCAACGGCAATCAGCTCGCGGCGGAAGCCGGCGTAAAAACTGCATCGCTTGGGATAGACGTTATCCTCGATGCAGATGGCCGCGACGCCGGCCCGTTCGTGGTCGTTGACGGTCCGCATCACGTTCAGGGCATTGCCATAGCCAGTGTCGCAGTCGGCGATAATCGGAATGCTGACCGCCTCGACCATGTTCCGCTCAATCTCCAGTTGCTCAGTCGAGGTGACGAAGCTGGCGTCAGGCACGCATTTGAGGGAGGCAGAAATACCGAACCCGCTGGCCCAAATCGCATCGAATCCGGCTTGCTGGATCAGCTTGGCGCTGAGCGCATCGTGAGCTCCGATGGCCTTGATGATGCCGGGACGTTGGAGCAAGACTCTCAGTTTGGTCGCGTTGTGCATACTCAGAGCACTATGCGAAAGTGCAGACTGGTTGTCAATGAAAACTTTTGCCGTGCAGCGAAATCCTGAATTAGTAAGTCGCGCCAGCAAGATCGGAGTCGGGAGCCATGCCTTCTTCGAACTTCGGTGCCAGCACGCGGCTTGCAAAAAAGATGATGCCGCGGTCTCGCTTCACATCGTACGTCAGGTTGACCTCGGATTCTGGACCGAACCAGGTGAACTGCTGAAGGAGCCCGCTTGCGATCTGTCCGGGAGTCAGATCAAGCGGTCCGAACTGCGATTGTAGGTGTTTCAGGACCAACTGGTGCGTTTTTATGCCCTGATAGCGAACGATAGCCCTGGCGAACTTTCCGTCAATCGAGACGAGCCGCAGGGTCTCAACGGTGATGTCACCCAACCGAGGGGGGGTCTGTTTCAAGTCGAACTGTTTGATCCGATCGGTGGCTTCGACCAGAGTCACATCCGGCGAGTCAGCGAGGGCTGTTCCCCAGGGGATGCCCTGAAAACCCTTCGGATCGTTCACCATGCTGACGGCAGAGGCAGTCGGCGAGAAAAGAAGTGCAGAGAGCCACAGGACGGCCAGGACTGATGCGGTGATGACCATGATGTCAGGATGCGGTTTCAGTCGGACATGATTTCAGTAGCCAGATCCGATATCTAACAGGGCTTCAGTGAGACTGGGCGCGAGCATCCGGCTCTCAATAAACAGGAATCCACGTTCCCCTTGACCCTGGTAGGTCAAATTAATTTCTGTCTCGGTTCCTCGCCAGTTGTACTGCTGATTCAGCCCACGGACCATCGAGCCAGGAGCTCGATCGATGGGCCCGAACTTCGATTCCAGGTAGGCCAGCACGAGGGTGTGAATGCTCTGGCCTCGATAA
>VBOJ01000028.1 GCA_005877775.1 Nitrospirota bacterium
GACGTTGGGGCAGCTGGTGCAGCTGGCCGCGGGGGCGCAAGGGACGTTCAACCAAAACATCGCGGATCTGGGGGACAGCAGCAGCCTGACGCTGACGAATGGGCAGGTGCTGAATCTGGCGGGGCCGGGCGCGACGGCCACGGTGACGGGCAGTGTGGCGTTGCTGCGGGGGACCAGCACGGCCACATTGAGTGCTGGGCATGTGGTCCAAATCAATGGTGGTGGCACTGTTGCGGTGACCGGCAATGTTGTCGATTTAGGAGGAAACGGGACGTTAGAGCTTGTCAGTGGGCAAGTGCTGAACTTGGTGGGGACTGGAGCGACCGCGACCGTGACAAAGAAGGATGTCATCGGTGCGGATCAAGTCGGAGTCGCATTGCTTCGTGGCAGCAGCCAATTGAAGCTGGATGTGGGAGACGTTGCACGCGTTGGTGCCGGAGCAAGCGCGACCGTGACAGGCGGCAATGTCGCTGATCTCGGAGAGACCAGCACACTGACGCTGACGAATGGCCATGTGCTCAATGTGACTGGCGCGGGCGCGGTAGCAACGGTCGTAAAGAAGACCGATCCTCCGGCACCGAATCCTCCTGAGCCGAATGTCGCCGTTGCGTTGCTGCGGGGCAATAGCGCAGCCACGCTCAGTGCGGGGGATGTTCTTCACGTTGGTGGCGGTGCGTCGGCCAATGTGACGGGGAATGTGGCGGATCTGGGGGATAGCTCTACAATGACCCTTAACGAAGGCCATGTCCTCAACCTCGCTGGTGATGGGACAGATACCACCAAGGCTGTGGCCACGATCAACGGAAATGTGGCCTTGCTACGCGGCGCCAGCACGTTGACCCTGAAAAACGGTCACTTGGTTCAGGTGGGTGCTGGAGATCAAGTAACGGTGGGTGGGAACCTCGCTGATATGCAGGGGACGAGTAGTCTAACCTTGCTGAACGGCAGCCTGCTTAACCTTGTAGGAGGCGGTGCCGCGGCAACCATCATGGGGAACCTTGCCTTGTTAAACGGTGGGAGTCTGACCACCAGCGCACATCTCGTCAACATTGGGGCCGGCGCGATGGCGACCTTTGCCCTGCCTCCAGTTGTGCTCCAAGCGAGCACGCTGACCGTGAACGGGAATTTGTTTAACCTGGCCGGTCCTGGGGCGATGGCCACGGTCACGGGAAATTTGTTCGAGCTCAGCAATACCAGCAAACTGACCCTGAACAACGGGACCCTGATTCGGGTTGCGGGAGCCGGGTCCACGTTTAACCTCACCTCGAACTCGTTGGGATTCTTCGGATCGGGCCTCAATACGCTCGCGGTCAACAACCAGCTCTGTACTGCAGCCTGCCCGACTGTCAGGGGCATTCCGGTCTTTGCTCCCCAAATCGCCAGTCAAGCAGCTCTGGAAGCCAGCATCAAGTTTGTTGGGTTCACGAACCCCGCAGAGTTTGTGCCATTTGCCGTTCCGCAGGGAACAAAGATCGTGAATGGTGTGCCAGAAAATGTGAACTTGACGTTGACCAATAATAGGACAGCACTCCTCGCCATCGAGAATGGCGGCACGATCACGATTACAAAGCCATCCATCAGACCATGATCTAGCGAGAAATGTTTCGAAGTTCACTTGGAAATTCTATGAATGAAAGAGAGGAGATGTTTTATTCCCAGCGAAGACGGTGGCCTCTTTTTTGGGTTATACCTCTCTTCGTCGGTTTCACGTGGGTCCCTTTTTTAGCTCAAGGGGCTGAAAAAGATTCTGATCCCGTTAAAACGCACCTTGAATTCCTTGGTTACCAGTGTGACGTGGTCGATCAAGGACTCAGGGCACGCCATGCCACGAAAGTCCACATTGTGATCAATTCCATGCGAGGAGGGATTTTGTTTCAAACTGGTTTCCCCGGGAAGGGGGACCATAAAGAAGATCTACCACGTCTTACGATTATTCAGGACCTTAACAAGAAAGCCTGGATCGCTCGATTTTATTGGACATCTGATGGGAATCTTTTTGTTGAGGCGTGGATGCCAGGCTTGTACGAAAAGACTCGGTTTGCCACCTTCCACGAAGCCTGGGAGCACGATATCCAAATCTTGCGCGACACCTATCCGACCCTCAAGGCCTATCTGGCGGAATAGGTCTTGACTGCGACAACAGCGCTCACCTAAAGCCGGTTCATTCAGGGTGTCGGGAGCCTGTGTTACAAACCCTACCGACGCCTTTCTCCAAACAGGTCCATATTGCGAGGGTAAGGAGAAGGCACCCTCACACGGTCGCTCCCGACGAGCGGCGACGGAGCTTGTTCATCACGAATCGCTGCGAATTATGTGAGTGTCGTGGCGGATAAGCGATAGAACTGCTGAGGAGGAGGGCGACGAGCTATCTATCTTGCAGAAGGAGATGAAAACTCACCGCACTGGGTGTTCATTCAGCTGCATGGAAGTGCCCCAGCACTGCGTGGTGGAGTTCATGTCCACAGACCTTGAAGTTCCATTTGGGGCAGTAAAGGGTATTTGAGGTGTAGTCGAAAAAACCTTGGACCGTCCTCACAACCGGCAATGTGCTGTTCATTTGCACTTTAAAGTTTACGGCTTCCAGCCCTGTGACTTGCTTCCACCGCTCCTTCAATGACGTCTCGTCAAGAAAGACGATTGTCAAACCCTTCACCTCATATTTTTCGACATAACGGTCCGGTCCGGTTGAACACCCTTGGAGAGCCAAGAGTAGCAGCCAGGTCAGAAGGCAACTCGCCGCTGGTCGCCTGGAGCCTCTCCGTTTCTTTGTACGGTGACTCATCAATGATGGCCCACGCCTTCCTTACCTTACCTTTAGCCACATCGCAGTAATACGGCACGAGTATGGTCAGCAAGTTCTGTACCCGTTTTAAGGGGAGGTAGAAATGATCAGAAACGATGCTTTCTGACATAAAATCAGGTGAATCGAAACAGTCTAGAATGTAGACTTGACAAATCTATGAAGTCCGTTCGATGTGCGCTTCTGGCAAAATTTGGTTTTCGAGGTTGCAGGACAGTGGAAGGGGAATCTGAGCAGGGGCGGGTTCCCATCTTCCACGTTTCTCTTGCGAAAACCCGGGCTCTACCGGCTCAACTCATGTGCGAGCTTCGATTGTTATCAGACGGAGGGAGGGTGGACGTGCTTCTTGCCCTGCTAAATCTCGCAGTCCACTTGATCTGTCTTCGCGTTTCCCCTTACTTCGTACGCACGAGGTGTTTAGCGCCCGACGTTAACCCTTATCTGTAGATCTTCGGTGAGAAGGTGTTCGTCAGCCAACAATGGCCAGTTGGCCGCTGCCTCTGTGGCTACGCGAAGGTAAAGGCTTTGCACTGGGGATCATTCGCGCACGCCGCTTGGCACTGCTGCACTTGCGGACTGTCAAAGCCCCGATAGCCCCTGCCAAGGCGGTCAAAGAGGGATTCTATCTTCCATGGGGAACATATGGGAAATCTTATGGCCTCACCACGATTGATACAGAGGTGGCCGCCCAGTCCGCAACAACCTGGGTCTGAGCGGGGGGGGTACCGGACTGACCTGGGCTGACCACGTTTTCCACCGTGCCCGCTTCACCAGGTTCCGTCGGTTCGGTAGAAGCTGAGCTATCGGACAAATCGGATACCTGACCTGACATCTGTGGCGCTGACACGCCGGAATCAGAAACAGCACCTTCAGGTTCATCAGCCACCACTGCAAGCCCGCGAGTTGCGACCCGACAAAGATTCTGTCGGAGTTTCCCGAGCTTATTCTTGGTGGTGACAGCCCGCTTCTTTTTAGACGCTCCGATCTGAGGCCTAGGGCCTTGGGCGACTTTCATCTGCTCGTTGGCTCGTTTAATTTGCTGGCGAATCATTCGAGCGGTTCCAAGATCTGTGCTGACAAACACCCGGATCGTATCCTGGCCGGGTGGTGGGCTATAGTCCCAATGAAAGCCGGCTCGATTGCCGGTCTCAAGACTATCCGGAATCAGGACTGCCTGCCCTGCCGTAATGCGACCGTCAGGGTAGAAGGTCTGGTTCTGATAGCTATTTGGAAAGAGAAGATTGATGGCGCCCTGCGAGTCCACATCCACCACGGTGAGAAATCCCTCGACGTTCGTCCGAATATCCAATTGCAAGCTGTTCTCCGGAGTCCGTGGCTCACCTGCTTTTCGAATTCGGTATTTGGACGACTCTAGATCGGCAACCACTTGCACGCCGCGTTGCCCCACCAATGCGGGTATTCTTGGGGGACCTTGTGTCCCGGTGACAACTCGCGCTTCTACAGAGATCTGTGACACAGGGTTGTTTAGCGTCATGAGTTCGGTCGCTGTCACAGAGCGTGACACCACTGTGGCAAACTGGTCAGGCCAACCAGCGTCCGCCAGACGCAAGGAGGCTACTTCCGCGAGGCCATCGGCACCGAAGATGCGCACCGTGTCCCCCAACACATCGACCACGAAGCGAGCAAAAGCCCCTGGCCCGACAAGCTCCACATCCCCAAGCTGATTCGTTAGTGCTTGCATCAACGGCTTGCGTCGGTCCGGTGGCACGTCTCGCAAACGGACCGAGACGCGACTGTTCGATGGGGCTTGCGCGACCATCACTGCACGAACGCCCTTAAGATTTATCTTGAGACCAGGGTCCACGACGGCCAGCGCGTCATTCCCCTGCATCTCCGTCACGACAGCCTGAGCAATGGCTTGACCCGGCGCAAAGGTCCTCTCACCGGACGGATAAATAGCCCACACTGACTGAGGTGTCGCTCCGAGCTGTGAGGCCTGAACCAAGATAATCCGGTCGTTTCCTACACTCTTCACCTCAACCCACGGCAATCGGGCCGTCGGAGTCGGCGCAGGGGATTGTGAAACCAGCGCGGCGGATGCTGCAAAGAAGGGCATGTCAAGGCGATCACGAGGTGACTCCAGTTGAGGCTCAGGCATGGAGGAGCGCCCGATTTGAATCTGGACTCGTTTCAGTTCTTGCTCAGCTCCTGCAAACACGTCTCGCAGAGTTGCGTTTGGCTTTGCCGTGCTTAAACTGCGTCCTAGAGCGTATGTGAAGAGTCCGTGGTAGCGTCCATCAACCGGCCCATCCAAGGCCGGCTGATGCGCAGCCGCTCCCGTCATCAACACATACCGTTCAGAAATGAGAGGCACCACACCACGGTGCGTGACGGCAGATGGTCTATACAGATCTAAACGCGTGTCCGGCGGAATCGACCTGGTGTGGATCTCCACTCCGCGAGTGGCTGTTCCCGAATGACAGGAATCCAAGACAATCAGCGCCGAACGGGCGCGCAGGCGGGCAAAGATCTGATTGAGCTCATCATCGGTAATGTCCGGGACGCCCTCGGTGCGACCATCTTGGGGCACGATCGTTTCATCTAGCTCGTCGTCTTTCTCATCGCCGTTGAGATCTTTCACCTGCGAGCCGTGGCCGGAGTAGTGGAGATACACGGTATCCTCAGGACCACTCTCCCGGACCAATTGTTCCAACGCCGCCAGGATGCCGGCACGCGTTGCGGCTTCGTCTTTGACGATTGCGATCTGCTGTTCGTTGAAGCCCCAACGTGTGACGAGGATCTGGCGCATGGTCTCGATATCGTTGATGGAACCTTGCAAGTTCGGGAGCGCCTTGTAGTGGTTGATGCCGATCAGGAGCGCGCGCCGGACTGGGGCGCTTCCCTCTTCAGCCCTTCCAGCCCGAACCCAGATTGTGTGAGCGCTACCGGCGCAAGCCGTAAGGAGGACAATCCATAACAGGATGCGTGACCACATAATGGGAGATTCTTTGAAGCGCATGAGCCTCATGCTCCGGAAGCAACCATCTCAGAAACCAGAGCCGTTCTTTTTCCGTGTTGGAGCGTGACATAACGGAAGTATTCCCGCTTGGACAAAAGGTCTGTCACGAGAAGAGCCTTTTTGATGCGGTGGCATGCTGCCCATCCTGGCACACACTCGGTCTATAGCGCTAGGCCACGCCCCTTTCACGACTCGAAACTTGGTTGCCGGACAACTTCCAGTCAATACGTGGATCCTTCGGTCCTTGCGTCCTCAGGGATCGGGGCCACATAGGCGGTCTCAACGATAGGCAGGTCCTGCAGCCTGGCGACGAAGGCGGTCACCTCATTTTGGTTCGGGTCCTTTAGCGCGATCATGAAGTAGAGTCCTAAATCCCGTTTCGGGGGTCCTGGACCCTCCGGTCGAAGACCTCGGGCCTCGTTGCTGAACAGCGGGTGGATCCCCAGCACACCCGGATCCTTAAGGAGGGCATTCAGCGACTTCAGGGCATCCTCGATGGCTTTGTGATCCAGACCCCTGTTCTGAAGGGCTCTGGCGATCTCCTGGTCCGAGGGGGGGGTGGCCAAGATCCGCCCTTCCGATAGGCGGATCTCGAGCCCCTCCACAAATTTCACGGTGACAATGGTCGGAATGGACGACCCGCTGGCCAATCCGGGGTCGGCTCGAACACCGAGAACGCAAATCAACGTGGTAAAGGCGAAAAAAGCTCTAGCAATTCCCCAGGACGCCCTTGTGCTCATAGGAGTCGACGATGAGACATTCGGGTCACGATTCCTCTATTGCCTCCAATATTGCATAGCTGCATTGGGACGCTTAACGAAGCATTGGCGGGTGAAGCCGTACCGCTGGATGATATTGAGAGCGGCGCGCGCCTCGTGTTCTTTGTTCTCAAAATCCTCAACCCACAGGCTCCCCTGCACAATCTTCCATCGGCCCCCGATGTTTTGAACCTGCAGGGCGGAGGGAGTGATGGCAATACAATCCTCTCCGGCAAAAGTGCCGTTGGGCGCTTGGTTCCCCACCAACCAGTATGTCATGGAAGGCCCGGGGCGCCCGATGAAGCACTCCTTGTTCATCCCGTAGTGACGGATCGTGTCACGTGCCCTTTGCGCAGCCGATTGATCACTGGCGTAATCCAAGAGCCAGTTGCCTCCGTCTACCACTTTCCAGTGGATTTGAAGCCCGCTTGGAATCGGTATGACCAGGACGTTGTTTGGGTTCAGCCCGATGCAATCCTCCAATGGAAGCTGTCCAATCGCATTGCGCAAATTCGGCAAGGGGCCGATCTGACCGGAGGCTACATTTTGTTGGGGTGTTCCGCTATTGCGCAGGAGGGTGCGGAATTGGACTGGGTCCATCCCTTCGATCCCGGCAGCTCGCCGGACGCCCATGAGCGACATGACAGCCCCGGTCACGATAGGCGAGGCGCTGGAGGTGCCACTGAACGAATTTGTGTACCATTGGTTACTGTCGGCACCGTTAATCCGGTTCGCCGGATTAGGCGTTCCGTACCCTGTGCTCCAGACACTCTGTCCCCATCCGTGGACGTCCACCCGGCTTCCGCGATTGGTCCAACAGGTCGGACTCAAGTTCCCATTTGATGCTCCGACCATAATGGCTCCCGAGTCCCGAACTGACCGATTGAACCGGTTCAAGTTGGTAAAGGGGAAGTTGTATCTGGCCGCGTCCAAATCCATGCCCCCGTTGCCGGCTGCCTCGACCACATGAATCCCGCGCGACGTCGCCGCTTGAATGGCATCAAACTCGGCTTGCCAGTATTCCATGGGGACAAATTCGAACTGGCCGCAGTTGCAGGCACACTGCAGGCCGCTTGACGGCCCCTTGCCATGCTGTTCGATCAAGATGACATCGCCTCGACTCAACCGGCTGGCAGCGACGTTGATGGCTTCGGCCACGCTGTAGTAGCTGACGTTGAACCCGAAGATGTTGATGTTACGAATGACCGAGACGACTCCATAGGTTCCGCCGCTCGCGATCCCTGTGACCCCATAGCCTGTATTGTGAGAAACCATCTCCCCAAGGACTGCGGTCCCATGGTTGGTGTCCGACCCCAAGGTGCCGTTTGAATAGAAGGGCTGGGGCAGGTCTTCGTGCGCCGTGTTCCAACCTTGCTCGATGTCAATCACTCGGATGCCGTTGCCTCGGCCTCCAGGGAAGGTCCAGGCAAATTGGGCATCAATACCTTGAGGCGCTGGATTCAGATAGCCCTGGTTACCCTGAAAATTCGGAGTCGTCGGAGGAGTGTCCGCCTGCGCATCGACGGGTATCGGCGCCAGGTAGGCGATTTCCACCGAAGGGGACGCATTGAGCTCATCCACCAACTCCTCGCCCTTGGTGCCCGGCTCGAGTGAAACAGCATAGTAATTGCCGAGATCCGCATGCTCTTGTCCGGTCCGGCTTTCGGCCTCCAAGCGTTCAGATCGGAGAAAGCTCTCTGGACGTGAGAACAGCGAGGCCACTCCCTTCACCACAGGGCGTTTGAAGATCTCATTGACCTTGCCCAGGTCGGATTGGACCGCGGCTTCATTCAAGTTGAGTCGTTGCATACGCGCTCGAGCATCGGCATCCATCAG
>VBOJ01000029.1 GCA_005877775.1 Nitrospirota bacterium
TCCGGCCGCCCAAATTGGAACCGGCTTCTTTATTGACCATGGAATGGGTGTGGTGATCGGCGAGACAGCCGAAATCGGCGATTACGTGACCCTGTTTCAAGGCGTGACCTTAGGTGGAACCGGCAAGGAGCGGGGCAAGCGCCATCCGACGCTGGGCAATCATGTGGTCGTGGGAGCCGGCGCCAAAATTCTCGGAGGCATCAAGATCGGCGACAATGTCAAGATCGGCGCGAACTCCGTTGTACTGAAGTCGGTTCCGGCCAACTCTACCATGATCGGTGTCCCTGCACGGGTCATCAAAATGGAAGGGGAGCGCCTGCCTGAGGCGACGATGGACCACATCAACATCCCCGACCCCCTCACCGACCGCTTTGAGACGCTCGAGCGCGAGCTGCTTGAGCTGCGAAAAAAGCTCGAGAGCCGCAACAGCGAACCTTCCCAATAAGCCCACGGAAAACCCGCCTCGGCTGACGAAGGACGGAGAGGGCAGCCTGGTCAATCCCCTGTGCTCGCAGAGTGCGCACGCTCAGAAGGTGCTCCCTCGATGCGCGCAGTTGGGGATCAACCAGGCCACCCTTGCAAAATGAAGTGACAACCCAACCTCCGCGTCTATCCCTTCCATCCGAGGCGAGGAGAAGAGAAGTTGGTTAGTACCGGCTTTCCTTTTCCGGATGCCGGGTGGGTTTCCCCGCCGCTCCGGCGAAGTCCGCTCCTGGCCCGCCCCCCGATACTCACACCGCAACCATGAGGAGGGATCAGAATGGGAGGCTGGGGTAAGGTGATCCGCCGGTATCCAGCGTTTCGAGGAGCAATGGTTTCTGGAGGATGCCCGAGAGTGAAGCAGACCAGCTCGTCCGCTTGTGTAGGGGAGCGCACCTTGGGCACAGCTCATCCCACGGAAGCCAAGCGATCCCCTGGTCATGTCCCGGTGTTGTTGGTGCGAGGGGGGAAGTCCCAGATACCTCCCGCCTTGTCCAGTTCAAGTGCGACATACCATATCTTCAACTTCGCGTGGGCTCCAATCGGGTCTGAGCGCACAATATGAGCGGTGGCGCTACGCTTGCTATAGGGCATGTCAAGACGCAGGCTCGTGCCACGTGGGAAGGGGCGGTTGGCGCAGAGCAGACATCCGTGGTTACTCACCTCGACGGTCTCTAGACGTCCAAAGAATTGGACGAGCGGGTCCAGGCTTGCAACAGCGACGGGAACCCACAGCGGAAGGCGCCGACTCCGCCGGCGTTCTTCGCGTCCGAAACGTGCTGTCATCCCCTATCTGCCCTCCTTTCACGCATTATCGAGCCAGTGAATGGTTGAGAGCGGTTCCAGCAGGCGATTCAGGCACTCATGACACGTCCTTCCTCAACCCTACTTGGACGAGACGCGAAGGCGCTATCCTGTGAATTCCTGAAATGAAGGAAGGAAAAGACTGAAAGGGAAGGTGAATCAGACCTTAGGGTCGTTCTGTTGTGCCCCTGTCTCTACCACTATTCGCGGCGTTGGCTCAAAAAGGATTGAACACTCAGTGGTGAGGAGGGGTTAGGACCATGGCTCACAAACAACTGTTCTTGAACCGAACCGGAGCTCCAAGGAGTCAAGGGTGCCCGACGCACCCCTCAAGTGCCCACGCTTCGAGATGGACGGCCGTTTCGAGTTGGGAAAGAGGGTCGAAAGAGGGTCAAGGAGACCTGACACTCAGTGAGGTCCCAATCTGACTATCGGTCCCTGAAATGAGATGGCGATGCTCGACCCCGCCCTGGTCTGGGTGACCCTGTCGCCGTGATCCGACGCCATGTTACCGCTCCACTTTGGCAACAAGATCATTCCACTCCTGTGCGCCTTTTTCGATCGTCGCCACCTTGAATCCCGCGACGAGCCTGCCCGGTTCATGGCGAGCATGGACTGGGACGACCTGGAGTGTGATCCGATTGTGAAGGTGGATCTGCGCTTTCTCTTTCATCTTCAGGGGGATGGTCTCAGACAGGGAGAGAGCAAGACCACTCGGAGAGAGATTTCTGGTGATCGCCAATGCGTCAACACCTGCCCATGACAGGCGACAAGGCATTACGACCGGTGCCCGCGGGAGCGAACGCCCGGAAAAGGATCCCTGGGGAAGATCTGACTTGCTCATGAACTTGGCCCCAACAGTGAAGGGGCACTTGCTTGCCATCATCTCCTATACAGACCATGATGCCTGCTTAGTATCGGGTAGATCCTGTATAGATGAGGAGGGAAAAACCTGCCTGGGGTGGGGCTTAAGGGTACCGCACGGTAGGATGCAGTAAAGAGGAGGCTCAGTCCTTGCCCCCCTTGTTGACATGTCGACCGCACTCAAGTCGCAATCATTTGTTTGTGGACCACCAGAATGATACGCAAGCCGTTACAAAATCGACGGAATGACTTTCTTCTGGAAGCAGGGTTTTGAATCGGGGCAGGGAGATGAGTCGTAAAGCATTATCCGAATTTCAGTGGGTGGCGGGCGGTCCGGATCGGACTCGGTCGGAAGAGTCTAGTCCATTGGGGCGGTGGTGGTACCGACATGGCGCCCGCTACGCTGACGTGCCGGGTACCCGTTGCTCTCCAGGATGCAACGGGTGATGAAGACCGTCCGAGGCCCGACCGCCCGTGCCGTCGAATCAGGTATAGGCGGATCGGAGAACGTCCCAAATTCTTATTTTGGGGATGGAGGGAGCCACCGCCGGTCTTCCGGCAGCTACAGCAGCTAGGCGAGTACCTGTAGGAGCCGACCCTACCGCCCCGACGGACCTTCAGTAGTCTACCCTCACCAAATAGAGCCCGTGCGCGGGGGCGGTCATGCCGGCTGCACGACGATCTCTTGCCTCCAGGATCTCTTTCACACTCTTGGGCGACCGCTTGCCCTGACCCACCTCGACGAGTGTCCCCACGATCGCGCGCACCATCTGTTTGAGGAACCGGTCTGCTTGCGCTTCGATTCGGAGCAAAGCCTGCTCTGGCTTGATCTCCAACCGTCGGAGGTCACAGATCGGATTCTCGTTGTCGGTCGGCGAGCCCTGGAAGGAGGAGAAGTCGTGGCGTCCAGCCAGAAGACTGGCCCCTTCACGCATGGCTGCTGTGTCCAGCGGTTTACGAATGTGCCAGGCGCGGTTATGGTCTAGGGCTGACCGCTCAGCCCTATTGAGGGTACGGTATTCGTAGAGCTTCCCGCGAGCGGAGTAGCGGGCATGAAAGTCATCGGCGGCTGGTTCGACCGACCGTACGCTGATATCTGACGGCAGCAGGGCGTTCAGTGCCCGCCCCCACTCTTGCGCCGACATCGTCCTGTCCGTTCGAAAACTTGCGACCTGCCCCAAGGCATGGACGCCCGCATCAGTGCGGCCAGCTCCAATGACCGGGATGTAGATTTGTGTCACGTGTCGGAGGGCAACTTCGACCGCGGCTTGGACTGTTGGTTGATCAGGCTGGCGCTGCCAGCCGGAGTAGGCGGTGCCGTCGTACTCGATCGTCAGCTTGAAGGTGGCCATGGACGACGAGGCGCCGGTTGTCAGACGGAGAGTGGATTGAGAAGAACGGCTGCCTGGCTATTCCGACAGCACTCTCTCCCTCTGCCGTGCGGAAGTCTGATGCGGATTGACGAAGGCTTTGATCCCCTGGAAGAGAGCTTCAGCGATGCGGGACAGGAAGGCATCGCTCTGCATCAGTTGTTCCTCGGAGGGATTGGAGATGAAAGCAATCTCAGCCAAGATGCTCGGCATGCTGGTAAATCGGAGCACGTAGAACGGAGCCGTCTTGACCCCATGGTCCACCAGGTCGTAGCGGCTGTCCAGATAGGAAACCATGGCCTGCTTGGTGGTCCAGGCAAGGCCGAGCGAATCTTCGATTTTCTTGGTCGTGAGCAGGTCCGCCACCAAGTACTGCCAACCCACACCAGTCTTGTCCAGGGGAGTACCGTTTTCACGCGCAGCCACCTCCAGGGCGCGTCGGTCGCTGGCCTCTCCGAAATGATAGACTTCCAACCCTTTCGTCGAGCGGTGCGGATGGGAGTTGACGTGAATCGAGACGAAGAGATCAGCATCCTTGCTGTTAGCGAACTTCGCGCGATCCTCCAGCTCTACGAAGACGTCCTTGTCTCGAGTCATCAGGACTCGCTTTCCGAGCTGCTGGGTAATCAGATCGCGCAGCCGAAGCCCGACCTTCAGGGTGATGTCTTTCTCCTCAGTTCCGCGGCGGCCGATGGCTCCTGCGTCCTTTCCGCCGTGTCCGGGATCGATGACGACGGTCCTGACCTCTGCCCTGGCAAGCGGCGGAGTTGCTCCGGGTGTGATTACAGGTGTGGAAGGAGGCTGGTCAGCCCCGCGGCTCCCGTCGTCGTCCGTCCGGTTGATCAGGTCCACGACCAGCCGGGCCGGACGGCTCAGCGGATGGATCCGGTAATCACTAATGGTTTCCAGATTGAGGGACACCGTCACGGCACGTGGGTGGGACTGCGCAATATCAATTTCATCCGGAAATTCCTTGCTGGTCAGCTTGGCTCGGGCGGCTTTCCCCAGCGTGGCGTTCTGCAGCTTGATCACGACCCGATCGGGGTTTCTCTGGCGGGACTGGGTAAAGGTGACGGTCCGCTGGAGGTCCAAGACGACGCGGGTAAAGTCGGGATGGGCTTTGACGCGGAGATCGCGCACGACAGTGAGCCGCTTGGTGAGCAGCTTCCGTGCCGTGCTGACGGGATGAATCAGGATCGGGCTATCGCTTTCCAAGTCCAGACGAAGAGTGGCGGGCAATGCTGCGGAGCCCGGTGACAGGTAGGCCGTGGACGAGCCTAACAAGACAACAGTGAGACCGCAAACCACCAGATAGCTGGACAGTTTCATAGCACTCAGGCCCTCTATGCCTATCTTTTCTCAGATGTGGCTCGGTTTGTCAATAGGTTAGGCCAACACAGACGAGGGGTTGTGCCCCACTATAGAGGAACTCCTGAGAGCAATAGTCAGTATCCGCCGTGGACATTCACTCACATTTGACAGTCCTTGTGACTGTGGACTAGGCTCGCAAACACCCATGGCTACACACCTCATCGTTGATGGTTACAATCTGCTGGGGGCAAGGGGGCAGGTTGGTCCCGATGTGGAATCCGCGCGCGAGCTCCTGCTGCGCGACCTCTCGGCTTATAGGCAACGGAAGGGCCATCTGATCACGGTGGTCTTCGACGGCTGGCAGCAGGCGAGAGGCGCAGAGCGTCGAGAGCACCGGATGGGCGTCGAGGTGGTGTATTCCAAGCGTGGAGAACGAGCCGACCAGGTCATCCAGCGGCTGGCAGAAGAGTTCGGGCGCGACTGCGCTGTCGTCTCTTCAGATCGGGAAGTGGCGGATTTCGCCAAAAGCCGTGGCGCCTTTGTGATGGGGTCGGTTGAGTTTGATTTCAAACTGCGCATGGCACCTGTTGTGGCCACACGACCAGGTCTCAAACAGACGGTTGAGGAGGGCGACCTGCCGCGGCGTGCGGCTAACAAGAAGGGGAACGCCAGGAAGCTCCCGAAGGCTCTCCGCAGACGTAACCGCCAACTCAAGGGATTTTGAACGCCCGGCGCGCATTCTGCGACGTGATACGTCCGATTTCCTCCATGCCCATCGGCTCAGTTGAGCTTTTCAACTCGGCGATCTTTTCGGCGACCAACTTCACATGGACCGGCTCATTGCGCTTGCCACGGTGGGGGGCTGGTGTCAAATACGGACAGTCGGTTTCCACCAGGAGACGGTCCATCGGGACTGTTTTCACGATGTCCCGCAGCATCGTCGCGTTCTGGAACGTAATGACTCCCGAGAAGGACAAAAAGAAGCCCAAGTCCAGCGCATCCTTGGCCAACCAGGCATCGCCTGAGAAACAGTGAAAGACCCCGCCCACCTCAGAGCCCTTCTCTTCTCTTAAAATCTTGATCGTATCGTCCTGTGCCTCCCTGGTGTGAATCACGATGGGAAGGCCCAACTCGCGTGCTACACCGACTTGTTCCCGGAACCGGTCCCGCTGGAGCTTGGGTGGCGAATAGTTGTAATGGTAGTCCAACCCGATTTCGCCGTACGCGACAACCTTGGGATGTTGCGCCAGGCGACGGAGGTCGTCATACCAAGCGTCGCCGATCTGTTTGACCTCGTGGGGATGCACGCCGATCGTGGCATAGATGAACGGATACCGATCAGCCAGTGAGACCGCCGCGTGGCTCGTCGCGAGATCGCAGCCGATCGTGATGAAGGTCCCGATGCCGGCCTCGCGCGCTCGCGCGAGGACGGCATCACGGTCGTTGTCAAAACGGGCATCATCAAGATGTGTATGGGTATCGATCAGCACGGCCTTCCTTGGGTCAAAGGCTGGCTCCCTGGCGGGAGCCTAGCATGCAGGAGTCCCGCTTGAGAAGCAAGAACCCGAGCTTGAGAATGCGATGACAAGATTGACAACGAAAAAGGGTTCTGTTACAAGCACGCCGCCTATGATCCCACGTTCAGCCTCTCCCTCGGCTCGCCTGATTTCCTTTGCCACGATTTCTCTGTTCGTGGCGCTCGTCCTTATCACGATTGCGCCCTTTGCGGCTGCGCTTGAGGTCCACCACGAACTCGCAGCCGCGGATCAGGACGGGCACCAGCATTCTGATTCAGACCTCTGCCAGTGGGTCCAGCACCATACCAGCACCTCGATGCTGGATTGTGCACCTGCCGTCGAGTCGCACGTCACGCTTGAACTGCATCAATTTCGGCCCCCGCGTATTCTCCTGTCCGTTCGATTGGTTCAAGCCGGTTCTTCTCGCGCACCGCCAGTTTCCTAATCACGGTCATCGGTCATCCAAGCGTGCTCTTGGGCGTTGACTGTCCACTTCATGGGGACAGCCAAGGTACACGTGTGATGTCTGGGCCATCCTATAACCTGACTACCTTGTGGATCATGGCTTGTTGGTCTGTGAATAGGCATTCGGTCGTGCACGTGCGTTGAGAGGATGTCATGACGAACTCATACCCACGCAGTCTGATTCGTCTGTTGCTCGGAACGATGTCCTTGTTGAGCATTCTGTCTGCACAAGAGCTTCTGACAGTCCAAGCCCAGGAACCAAAGTCCTCGCTTGCGGCGCGCACGATTACGGGGTCTGTCCAAAACCAAGATTTGCGCCGTGTGGATCAGGCGATTGTGCAAGTGCGAGATCAAGAGGGCAATGTCGTGACGCAAGGTGTCACGAACCAGGCCGGCGAGTTTTCCGTGACTATTCCACAGGAAGGCACCTATTCCGTCAGCGCCGTCCAGGAGACCTTGCGCAGCGAATACATGGTGGTAAAGATCGGGACTGAGGAACCGGCTCCTGTGACCCTGACACTCGTGCGCACGCAAGAAATCTCATTGGAGATCGTCTCGCCCCTGCCGGCAATCCAGTACAAGGCCTCCAGCGAAACGTATCAGGTCAGCCGAAAGGACATCGAGATTCTGCCGCAGGGCAATAACAACGACCAGGTAGACGTCTTGCTGACCATTCCCAGTGTTGCGTATGGTGCATTGCAGCAAACACACATCCGGCAAGACCATGCCAACCAGCAGTTCCGCATCGACGGCATCCCCATTCCGGACACGGTCACCGGGGCCTTCGCCGACATCGTCCCGCCGCGTGCCTGGGAGCGGGCGGATATCATCTTGGGTGGTATGGAAGCCCAATACGGAAACAAGACGGCTCTAGTGGTTGATATCACCAGCAAGAGTGGAACCAAACCCGGTTTCGGGTCGATCCAAGGTTTTGGTGGATCGAATCAAACGGTGAGTCCTTCTTTCGAATACGGTGGGACGGTGGGAGAGAAGTTTCGCTATTATGTGCTGAACAGCTATGTTACCAGCAACCGAGGTATCGAACCGCCGACGCTTGGCAAGACAAACAACCATAATCAAAGCGAAAAGAACAATACCTACCTGCGGGGCGACTATCAACATGACAATAACAATAATTTCAGTTGGATTTTCTTGAGCGCCGTTGCCAAGTATCAGATTCCGACAATTCCCAACCTGACGGCCAACCAAGACGTGCTCACGCTCCTCCAGGCGCAGGACCCGAACTTTCAACCGGTCGCCTCGCAAGCCGTCAACCAATTTCAGAAGGAGAACAACCAATACACACAATTAGTCTGGCGGCATGATATCAATGCCAGCAACTTCTTTAGTTTCGGAGCATATTTTCGTCGGGGAGTGGCGGATTTCAAAACTGATGCATTGAACGTATTGGCCTTTGCAGACGACGTGGCCGGCGCGCAGGCAGCCAATCAAAAGCGCACGGCATACTCCGGGGGAGTGCGACTCGACCATACGTGGGTTGCCAACAGCCAGCACCTAATCAAGACCGGATTTCAAGTTGATAATACTCGAGCGGATAATGCAGCCCAGATCTTTGCCTTCGATACTAGTAGCGGCGCGCCTGCAGTGCCAGTCATCACGCGAGAAGCATCCAATCAAAAAATCCAAACGCGAGAAGAGTTTTGGGTGCAAGATCAGTGGAGCGTGAACGACCAGTGGACCTTGAATCTTGGTGTTCGGTATGACCAGATCGAAGGCTTTTATAAAGAAGGCCAAGCCAGCCCGCGCCTTGGCGCCACCTATAAGTATAATCAGTCCAATGTGTTTCATGCCTACTATGGTCGGTTATTTACCGCGCCCAATATCGAACAGGTCGCCTTTACCCAGCTCAATACTGCTAACACAACAGCGCAACCCGATAATCCCACAGGCTTCAGACCACGTGCCGAACGGTCTCATTACTTCGAAGTAGGCAGTTACCATGCGATCTATAAATACGCGACGTTGGAGTTAGCCGCTTATTACAAACTCGACCACTTCGCGTCGGATGCGGGGCAGTTCGGAGCAACGCCTTTGTTTAACTTTTTTGCCTTCGAGAGAGGATGGAAGCGGGGCATAGACGGAGCGCTCAAGGTGCAATTCACAGACGATTTGAGTGGTCGAGGAAGTGTGGCCTGGGGCCAATGCAAGGGGTATGGACTTCAGTCCGGGCAATTCCTGCTGGACAATAAGGAGATTAACGATATCAATTCGCAGGGGGGCGTGTTTTGCGATCATTCTCAGTTCATAACAAGTTCCGCCGTGCTCGCCTATCGGTTTTTGGAGCGAACAACGGTGTCCGGCGAGATGCTCTATGGATCAGGGTTGCGCACCGCCGCCAACGACGAGGCAAAGACGAATTCCTCGCACTTCCCGTCGTACACCACCTACAACGCATCGATCACCCGTATGATTCCGTTGCCCTGGGATCAGCAAAAGATGTTGATCGGATTCGATTTCATCAATATGTTCGACCAGAAGTACTTCTATAATACGGGTGGAGGCAGTATAGGTCTTGGCATAGCCCACGCTGGCATGCCACGGTCCTTCTTCTTCCGTGCGCAGTGGTTTTTTTGAACGAGGTTTAGGTTGAGGCTGAGGTTAAGGTTAAGGTTGAGGAGGAGGAGGAGGGGGGACACAGTATTCTGGTTTTTGCTAAACTTAGCCTCAACCTCAACCTTAGTCTGCGGCCCAGTGAAAAATATGCGAGAGGATCGAGGTCTTGTTCAGTTAGTCGTCTGGGCAACGCTGTTGTGCCTGACTCCGAGTTGGGCCGCTGAGGGTGACCGCGCCACCCATCGCTCTGACCACGATGAGGATGTGCTCGAACTACCGGAGGTCCATGTCCATGGACTCCCGCTGAACAAAGATCAGCAGATCGGACCGGTGCCAACGTTCACCCCCTGGCCCGCCATTCCCAGCTCGCTTGAGGGGCAAGCACTGGATGATTGGATGAAGGCGCGGATGTTGGTCTCAAAGGAAGCCAGTGTTACAGTGGTGGTACTGGAGCCAGCCAAGCATCGCGAGCTGACGAATGCGGGCCTGGCGGCGCTCAACCAGTGGAAGTTCGATCCCCAGATGCGAGGGGACGAACCGATTGATGGAGAACTGACTGTGCGAATTCACTTCCGGACACAGTAAAAATTTGGCGATGGGCGATAGGCAATTGACGAATTCTTGCTCGTTGGAGGGGCAATCATGATCGCACGACCGACGCTCGCAACACTGTTGAGGGGTCTGT
>VBOJ01000057.1 GCA_005877775.1 Nitrospirota bacterium
CCCCACAACATCAGCGGTGATGGTCTTTGCGCCGGGAACTTCACGCACCGGCCGGATCTCATGATAGGCGCCATACAAACTGGGTCTGATCAAGTCGTTCATCGCCGCATCCACAATGACGAAGCGCTTGGTCTCCGCCTGTTTCATGTACAGGACACGGGTCACGAGGACTCCGGCGTTCCCGACGATGACCCGACCCGGCTCCATGATCAGCACACACTTGAGATCATGGACCAGCGGCGAGATCGCCTCAGCGAGGTCTTGCGGTCCCGGAGGCCGCTCGTCCGAATAGGTGATGCCAAGACCGCCGCCGATGTTGATGTATCTGATGTCGATGCCGTGTGATTTCAGCACCTCGACCAGCAACAGAATCTTTTTCAGCGCCTCCACAAACGGCGCAACGTCGGTGAGCTGGGACCCAATGTGCTTGTGCACCCCCACCACTTCGATGTGCGGCAAGGAAGAGGCCAACTTGAACTCATCCACTGCCCGGTCGGCGCTGATTCCGAACTTACTCCTCTTGAGACCGGTCGAGATATAGGGATGGGTCTTGGGATCAATGTCCGGATTGATGCGCAGCGCCACGCGAGCCCGACGACCCATTTCCGCAGCCACCTCATCGATCGTGCGCAATTCGGCCGAGGATTCGACATTGAACATGAGAATGTCCGTCTCCAGCGCGTAGCGGATCTCCTCTCTGGTTTTCCCGACTCCCGCGAACACGATCCTGGCCGGTGAGATCCCGGCCTTCAGCGCCCGGTACAGTTCGCCGCCCGAGACGATGTCGGCCCCGCTTCCCTCTCGAGCCATCAAGCGGAGAATGGCCAGATTGGAGTTGGCCTTCATTGCAAACGCGACGATGTGCGGAATACTGCGAAACGCCCCATCGAAGGCCCTATAGTGCTGGATCAGCGTGTGGTGGCTATAGACGTAGCAGGGCGTCCCGACTTCCTTGGCGATACGCTCGACCGCGACGTTCTCGCAATGCAGCTCGCCCTGCAGGTACTGAAAATCATGCATCCTGCCAGTCCTCTTCCAACATCTCCAAGCCATTCAACGAGAATCCCTCCAGAGCTGCCTGGAATGCCGCCTGGAACTTTCGATACCGCACCTTGGCGTACGGCGCGACGGCTTTCAACGCCTCGCTGTCCAGCAGCGTCTGAAGCGCAGCGGGCGTCGCTTCTCGCAGGTGTTCGAAATTGATGATGATGTCTAACTTGGCCCTTTCGGCTGCCTGCTTGATCCGCTCCAAGAGCTCCCGGGCATTCAGATGGTCAAGCGTCCCCTCCAGATCCACAAACAGCGCCGCAAACTGGTCATGCCGCCGCGCTTTAATATTGAGCCAGAGCTCCTGCGCCGTCTTCTCGCCGATTGTCAGCTTGATCGCGTGGAGCGCGTTGGGAATGAGCTGCTCCGTGTCCAGCGTCGGCAGCTTGGCTTGCAGGGTTTTCAAAACCTTTGCGACCGGCGACAAGGTCCCCTTCGGACAGGCCCGTTTGACCAGCTTGCGAAACTGCCGGTTCATTTCATAGCGAGGCAGCAACCGTTGCTGGGTCCGGCAGAGCCGCTCCCAGATCGACGGCCACGAGTAGAACTGGTGATTGACCCAGTAGAAACCTTCCTGGAGCTGCTCCGGCGTCATGCGGCGGGGGTAGAAGACCACGTGCTTCCCGTCGTATTTCGCCCAGTCCCGGTCGAAAATCCGTCCGGCACCGTTGTAGCGTTCGTAGAGCGGTGTGCCCGGCAGCGGGGTCAGCACGTTGAAATAAGCCAGCTCCACCCGGTTTTTCAGAAGAAACTCCTGAGCCTTTTCAAAGACCGACTCGTCGTCATTGTCGAACCCGAACACCATCCCCGGATTGACCATGATCCCGTGATCGTGAAACATTTTGATCTCATCCTCGAACTTCTGCACCCGGTTGAAGCTCTTGTTCGTCTCCTCCAGCGCATCTTCCGAGAGGGACTCCATGCCCACGAAGACCGAGACGCAGCCGCTGTCGGCCGCCAGCTTGACCATTTCTTCGTCGTCACCCAAGAACAACGTCGATTGACATCCCCATTTGATCTTAAGCGGCTTCAGCGCTTCCCACAGCTCCCGGCAATAGCCTCGATTGCTGTTGTGGAGATCGTCCACGAACGCAAAGATGGTGCCGTCCTCCAGACCGATCCGGATGCGCAGGCCGGTCAGAAACGCTTGCCAGAGCGACCCGTACCGCATTCGCTCCACGAGCTCGGAACGAATCCACTGCTTGATTTGAGTCAATTCCTTGATGACCTCCGGCACTGGACGGCGGCGGGTTGTCTTCCCGTTGAAGGGCGACACGCTACAGAATTCGCACTCGAAGTGACAGCCTCTGGTGGTGAAACTGCACTGTCTGGTCATATAGGCGTCGGGGCTCAGCATCTCGACGCGAGGGTTCTTGTAATTCTCCATCGAAGGGAACGACCCCATTTTATACAGGCGCTTCATCGCGCCGGTCTCGAAATCAGCGACGACCTGCGGCCAGAGGTCTTCAGCTTCCCCACAGACAATTGCGTCGCAATATCGGAGAGCCTCATCGGGACAATAGGTCGGATGGACCCCGCCGATGACGACCTTTTTCCCTCGTTTCCGGAACTCGGTGGCAATCTCGTACGCGCGCGGGGCATAGCAGGTCATGACGGACAGTCCGACCAGATCGCAGGGTCGGTCAAAGTCCACGTCTTCGACCGCCTCATCCACCAGGTCCACCTCCCAGTGGGCCGGCGTGTAGGCTGCAATCACCGGCAGGCTGAGCTTTGGGAACCACACGGCCCGTCGTTCGCCGGCGGTCAAGTGATAAGGGTTGTTCCTGGGATAAGGATCAACCAACAACAGGGTGCGTGTCTTTCCGGCTGTTTGGATTGTTTGCATCGCTCTCTCCTCCTGACAGAGTATGTTCCGTCTCCTCAGCGTGTCCCAACCGGCCGCAGAGGTGGCAGGGTAATCTCCTCTTGCTCAACTGCTTCTTCCCCTGGCTTCTCCTCACCCTTTTTCGATTCTGCTTTCTGCTCCTGGATCGCCTTCTGTTTGTCCTTGGCCTCGCGCTCCTTCTCCTTCTGGAGTTTCTGGGCAACCGGGAGATCCTCGGGGGGAATCGGCGCCCCAACAGTCCCGCAACCGGCCATCATTCCCAAGAGCACAATAACTAACGTAGTTCGTGAACCGTGAAGCGCAAGAAGACTCTTTGCGATTAACGACGACCGGTCAACATTTGACGTCTGCAAGCGGATCACGTTTGACGCTTCACGCTTGCGCGCCGAAGCGCTTCAGCGCGCAGGCACGATTCACGACCTTAAAGTCAGGACTTTCTCCAATGCCTTGATCCGTGCCTCAACCCGTTTCCTGGCGGTGCCGCCGATCTGAGCCTTCCGCTCAATGGCCCCCTCCACGGTCACCACGTCCAGTGCGTCCTTCTCGAAACGGTCAGAAAAGGAGCGCAGATCAGCCAACGTCAGATCGCGGAGATCCTGTTTTCGATCAAGGCACCATCGCACGACCCGGCCAATCGTCACATGGGCCTGGCGGAACGGCACTCCCTTCGTCACCAGATAATCCGCCAACTCGGTCGCCAGCAAGTACCCGGAACCAGCAGCCTTTGCCAGCATGGCGCGGTTGACCGTCAGGCCCTTGATCAGTTCCGTTGAGACTTCCAGAGAGGCGACCACCGTACTCATGGCGTCGAACAATGCTTCTTTGTCCTCCTGGAGATCCCGATTGTAACTGAGTGGCAAGCCCTTCAAAGTCGTCAACAGGGCCAGCAGATGACCATAGACCCGCCCGGTCTTTCCCCGGACAAGTTCCGGTACGTCTGGATTCTTCTTCTGCGGCATCATGCTGCTCCCCGTGCAGAAGGAATCCGGCAGGTCCACAAACTGGAACTCCTGGGACGCCCAGAGCACCAACTCCTCGCTGAGACGGGACAGATGCATCATGACCATCGCGAGCGAGGCCAGCACCTCGATCGCGAAGTCCCGATCGGACACCGCGTCCAGGCTGTTCTCACTGACTTGGGTGAATCCCAATAACCGCGCCGTGTAGGTGCGGTCCACCGGATAGTTCGTACCGGCCAGCGCGCCGGACCCTAGCGGCATCACGTCCAGTCGAACCAGGGCATCCCGCACCCGTCCCTTATCCCGCTCGATCATCTCCACGTAGGCCAGCAGATGATGCGCAAACAAGACCGGCTGGGCTCGTTGCAGGTGCGTATAGCCCGGCATCACCACATCAAGATGTGCACGTGCCTTTTCCAGGAGCACCCGCTGGAACCGACGCAGACTGTCGAGCAGAGCACCGAGGGCGTCCCGAAGATACAGGCGGACATCCAAGGCCACCTGGTCGTTTCGGCTGCGGCCTGTGTGCAGTTTGCCGCCGATCGGTCCGATCAGTTCCGTCAATCGCCGCTCGATCGCCATGTGAATATCTTCATCTTCCTCAGCAAACGAAAAGCGCCCCGACTCGAGCTCGCTCCGAACCTCCTCCAATCCGCGCAAAATCTGCGCGGTCTCTTTCCGGGACAGCACCCCGGCCCGCTCCAGCGCCTTGCAGTGAGCCACGCTGCCCTGAAGATCATAGGGGTACAGACGCCGGTCGAACGAGAGCGAGGAGGTAAATGTCTCCACCAGTCGATGGGTGCGATTGCGGAATCTACCGGACCAGGGCTTGCTGACTGGCTTAGCCGCGCCGGGCCGTTTTTGCTTTTTCGTCACGTTACCTTCCGATCAATGATGAGTGATGAATGACTAATTCCGGACCCTGCCGTTCATCATTCAGCACTCCACACTCATCATTTCTTCGAATCGCGGCGTTGGGCGCGGATCGCCAATCGCAGCGCATTCAGACGAATGAACCCTTCGGCATCCTTCTGGCGATAGGCCTCGTCCTCTTCAAAAGTGGCCAGGTCTAACCGGTACAGCGAGCGGTCCGACCGCCTGCCGACCACCGTGCAACTGCCCTTGTAGAGTTTGACGCGCGCGACGCCGCTGACGTCTTGTTGGGCCTCGTCGAAGGCTTTCTGCAGCATCTCTCGCTCCGGCGAGTACCAGTACCCGTAGTAAATCAATTCGGCGTATCGCGGGATGAGGCTGTCACGCAGATGCAGGACTTCACGGTCCATCGTGAGCGACTCCAACCCGCGATGCGCGACATGGAGAATGGTCCCCCCGGGCGTCTCATAGACGCCTCGAGACTTCATGCCTACGTAGCGGTTCTCCACCAGATCCACCCGCCCTACTCCATGCTCCCCGCCCAGGCGGTTGAGATAGGCGAGCAAGGTGGCCGGGCTCATACGCTTGCCGTCCACCGCGACCGGGTCGCCCCGCTCATACTCCATTTCGACAACGCGCGGTTTATTCGGCGCTTTTTCCGGAGACACCGTCATCTGGAAAATTTCCTCCGGAGGCTCTTCCCAGGGATCTTCTAGGATGCCGCCCTCGTAGCTCACATGGAAGAGATTCGGATCCGTACTGTAGGGTTTGGCTTTTGTGGCCGTCACCGGGATCCCGTGTGCCGAGGCATATTCGATGAGTTCCCGCCGTGACCGAAAGGCCCATTCGCGCCAGGGGGCGATGACCCGCACTTTCGGATCGAGCGCCAGGTACGTCACCTCAAACCGGACTTGGTCGTTTCCCTTGCCGGTCGCGCCGTGCGACACCGCGTCGGCGCCTTCTTTACGGGCGATCTCAATCTGGCG
Source organism: Nitrospirota bacterium (assembly GCA_005877775.1). Classification (GTDB taxonomy): domain Bacteria; phylum Nitrospirota; class Nitrospiria; order Nitrospirales; family Nitrospiraceae; genus NS-7. The sequence continues at coordinate 5,712 of VBOJ01000057.1, forward strand.
ACGCGCGATCAGCGGCCTGGCAATGGAGGTCCCCAGGAGATAGCTGCCCTCGTATACGGCGTTGCCTCGCAGCATCGGAAAGACATGCTCCTTCACGAAGACCTCACGTAGGTCTTCGACATAAACCTTCGATGCCCCGACCGCCAGCGCCTTTGCCTTGACCGCTTTGAGATCCTCTCCCTGACCCAGATCGGCGCAGAAGGCCACGACCGTGCAGCCATGGGTCTCCTGGAGCCACTTGAGGATGACTGAGGTATCGAGGCCTCCGGAATAGGCCAGCACGACTTTTTTGATTGGCTCACGCCTCATTTTCTTTTCCTTCAGCAGAAGGCGGCTAGGGGCAATAGGCAATGGACTGGTGCTTAACAACAGTGCTGAGTTTTGAGTTATGAGTGCTGAGGTCTTGGTTTAAGAGCTTTGATCCAAGGCCTTGCGCTATCAACTCATAACTGAGACCTCATAACTTCTAAACTCGGCTATCGCCCCTGGCCCCTTGCCTCTCGCCTCGAAAGTAGTTCAACCAGAATAGCCTTTTGCATATGCAGACGGTTCTCAGCCTGGTCCAGCACCACGGACTGGGGACCATCCAACACACCAGCGGTGATCTCTTGCCCTCGGTGCGCGGGCAAACAATGCATCACGATCGCATTCGGGCGGGCCTCCTTCAGCAGCCGTTCATTCAGTTGATAAGGCCCCAGAGCCTTCAGGCGACGCGACTGGTGACGCTCCTGTCCCATGCTGATCCAGACATCGGTATAGACGACGTCGGCTTCTTTGACCATGGCATGAGGATCCTCGCCAATCTCAATCATCCCTCCGGTCTGGTCCGCCTCCGAACGTGCACAGTCCACGATTCGCGGGTCAGGCTCGTATCCGGCTGGACAACCGAGGCTGATGGTCATGCCGGTTTTCGCAGCGCCCTCGATCAGCGAGTTGGCCACGTTGTTGCCGTCGCCGACATAGGCCAATTTGAGGCCCTTCAAGCTGCCCTTCTTTTCACGGATCGTGAGCAAATCGGCAAGCGCCTGACAAGGGTGGCACAGATCCGTCAGCCCGTTGATCACAGGAATAGTGGCCTCCCGCGCCCACTCTTCGACGGTCGCGTGGTCATAGGTTCGGACCACGAGCGCGTCCAGGTACCGGGACAGAACCCGAGCCGTGTCCGCGATACTTTCGCCCCGGCAGAGTTGGATGTCCCTGGCGGAGAGGAACAGCGCTTGCCCCCCGAGCTGATTGATGCCGGCTTCAAACGAGACCCGAGTCCGCGTCGATGGCTTTTCAAACAACAAGCCAAGGGTCGCTCCCGCCAGGCGCTGATGGAGCACGCCTCCACGCTGCAGGGCTTTGAGTTCCTCTGCCAATCGCAGCAGATGCGCCACCTGGCCTCTGGGAATCGCTCCTACCGTCAGGAGGTCTTTCCCAAATGAACGCCCGAACGAACGAAGAGACGCTTGGCGAGTTACACGGACAGGCCGTCCGGTCATGCCAGCCTCCTTTAAACCCGCTTGATCAGAACCTGAGACAGCGTATCCAAGAGCCGATCAATCTCGTGCTGGGTGATGATGAGAGGCGGGACAAACCGCAATACTCGTTCCATCGTGCAGTTGATCAAGAGCCCACGGGCCAGACAGTCGTCCACGACCGGGTTCCCCTCGATCGTGAGCTCCATGCCTTGCAGCAAACCTAGGCCGCGCACGTCCTTGACGATGTGGAGACGGTCCTTAAGGTCAAACAGGCCCTTGGCCAAATAATCGCCCATGCGGCGGCTCTGTTCCAACACCCGACCCTCGAGCAGCACTCGCAGGACGGCGAGAGCCGCCGCGCAGGACAGAGGATTCCCGCCAAAGGTGGAGGCATGTGCTCCCGGCGAGAACGCAGCGGCGACTTCGTCTGTTGCCAGACAGGCGCCGATCGGCACTCCCCCGCCGAGTCCCTTGGCCAGCGTCATGATGTCCGGGTGGACTCCCAACTGCTCATAGGCAAACAGCGTGCCGGTTCGTCCCATGCCGGTCTGGACTTCGTCAAATACCAGCAGGACATCGTGCTGGCGACACAGTTCGCGCAGGCCTTTGAGGTAGGTTCGATCAGCAACGTGGACACCACCCTCCCCCTGGACCGGTTCCAGCATGACCGCCGCGGTCTTGCTGCTCAGCGCCTTCTCTAGTTCAGGCAAATCGTTCAAGGGGACATACCTGAAGCCGGGAACCAGCGGCTCGAACCCTTTCTGCACTTTCTCCTGTCCGGTAGCGGTCAAGGTCGCCATCGTCCGGCCGTGAAAAGAGTTCAGCATGGTAATGATCTCGTACCGGTCCGGGCCGTGCTTCTGATGGGCGTACCGTCGAGCCAGCTTGATCGCCGCTTCGTTAGCCTCTGCCCCGCTGTTGCAAAAGAAGACTTTCTTGGCGAACGAATGGTCCACCAAAGCCTTGGCGAGCTTCACCTGGGGCTCGGTGTAATAGAGGTTCGACGCATGCAGGAGGTGCTGCGCCTGCTTTTGGATGGCCGCGACTAGGTCAGGATGCGCATGCCCCAGCGTATTGACTGCGATCCCAGCCACAAAATCCAGATATTCGCGGCCTTCCAGATCGTAGACTCGGCTGCCGCGACCGCGCACGATGGAAATCGGTGAGGGAGCATAGGTAGGCATCAGAACCCGTTCTGTCTCCCGTCTCAAGTCCTCGGTCGGCATGGCACACGTATCCCCGCGTTAATTAGAGGAAGCTAGCACATCAATTGCAATGAAAGCAAGATGAAACACCTCGACAAGATTCTCTATCCTGTTCTCACCATTGAGAAAACCCGCCGCTCCCTCACTTGAGCCACCGGTTTAACAATGTTATAAGCTCAGGCGATGAAAGCTTGCGCAGGGTGCGAAAAGGAGAACCCCGATGACGCCCTCTTCTGCCACCACTGTGGGATGGCCTTCGCCGCCGGCGCAGTACAGTCTCCGGCTGAAGAGGTCCGACTCTGGCGAGCCTTCATCGGCCCCAGCAAGGCGATCCTCTTTTCCTTCAACAGCGGCTGGTCCTGGCAAAGCGCGGAGACCCATTACCTGGAAACATTTCAAAAGTTCTCGCTCGGCCCCACATCACGGTTTGCCCTGACCTGGCACTGGTCAGCCTTCTTGCTCGACCCGTTCCTCTGGTTCCTGTACCGCAAGATCTATCTGTACGCGCTCGTGTACGCGATCGGGCCAGTGCTGTCAGCCTATTTCACCGGTGACGTCACGGTTGGGATTGTCTGGCGCATCATGGCGGGAAGCAGTGCCAATTACATTTACTATTGGCACGTCAGGGATCACCTGGCCACAATCCGCAGGAAGGATGGTCTGGATCACTCAGCCCGGGAGCGACTCCTCCGGGACCTGGGCGGGGTCCAACCCTACGTCCTGTGGCTGGGCGTCGCGCTGCACGTCCTCCTTCTAGTCCTCGTGATCGGGGCGATTCGTGAAGGTCTGCTAGAAGGGGGAAGATGATGGCTGGATACCGTCACCGCCCCGGCTGGGGCGAGCGGGACACCTGCCAGGCAAACCAGGATCGGAACCATTCAATATCATGCTGGTAGGCGGCACCGGTCGGTTCGGCGGCGCCTTTCTGCTCCAGCTGAGTGTAGGTGCGAGGCCAGTTCTTTTGCCACCAGGATTTCAGCTCATCCGCGACATAGGGTAGCCCACTGGGCTGACTGATGTCGGCAGCAACAATCATCTCGGCGATGAGTGGCCAATACCGGTCTTTCCCCAATCCCAGCGCCCTGAAATGTTCGCGAAGCAAAAAGACGACCCATAATTCGGCACTGTGTTTCTTGTTGTGTTTGAACGGCTGAGTCTGCCGCAAGGGAATCGGGTCGAAGTTTTTGATCACCGACGTATAGTCGGGCCCGCCGTAACTCCCTGCCACCTCGGCGATTCCTTCCAGCATACGCGCCAGCTCTACTTCGACGACCGGTCTGGCTTGGGGCGATTCGACGGCCGAATTCGCGCTCAAGGGATTTGAAGCGGTCAGCAGCTCGATCAGCGGCTTGAGCTCGCGGAGACGGGCCACCGCGCTCTTTAAGATCTGCTCGGATTCGAGCCAATAATCCTGGTCGTTCTTGGACAAGCGCTCCCGACCAGGCGGCGGCAAGACCGGCTGAATCCAATAGCGAAGCAGCACAAAGAGAATATAATTCACGTCTCCTCCCATCCGTTGGACTCGTTCAAGTACGTGCCCCTGGCCCAGCGCCTGCTTGAAGAAGAGCTGGGTGCGCTCGACCACGCCAACGCGTCGAGCCATGTCGGTCCACCACCGTTCCAGGTCTTGCCAGGGCTGTTCCTGCGGCGGTCGATGCGATGACATGCTGGAGCTCCAGCGACGGGCGGAAAAAGAAGCCAGTGCCGTTCCAACATGATCGTCCAAATTGACGGGTCTCCCTCCTCACCCAACCCTTTCCCCTTAAGCGGAGAGGACTCAGATGAGGGGGTGTGAGGCTTGCCGCAAATAGTTGGAACGGCACCAGCGGCATCGTACTGTCTGTGAGAGGTGATTGCAAGAAGCGGAGATTGGGGCGGCTGGGTGATCCCCTGCTCCCGCACCGCGCACACTCAGAAGGTGCCCGGTGGACGGCCGCATTAGGGATCACTCCAGCCACCCCAGTAGAGGAGAGAGGAAACACAACGCAGGATCCCCGCAGTGAAGGGCAGCCCTACCGTCCCACGAAGGGAGAGGAGAAGGACCGTCGTTGCGTGCGGCGTCTTTCCCGTCGAGAGCCTCTGGGTCGAACGACGCGACAGACGCGGAGCGCTATTGACGCGATAAACGCTATCGACGCGACGACCCACTTGCGCGAGGGTGGTTGCTTACGTATCCTGTGACAACGAGAGAGGGAGGCGTGAGAGATGGCCCGCATGGTGTTGTTGCGGCATGGCGAATCGCAATGGAATTTGGAGAATCGTTTTACGGGATGGGTGGACGTCCCTCTCTCACCGAAAGGCGAAGAGGAGGCACGGGCAGCGGGGCGCAAGCTGATCGGATTCCGATTCGATCGCGCCTACGTTTCGGTGCTGAAACGAGCCATCGACACCTTGAGAATCGTGCTTGAGGGGATCGGCCAGACCGACATCCCGATTGAAAAAGACCAGGCGCTCAACGAGCGCATGTACGGCGAGCTGCAGGGACTCAACAAGGCTGAAACTATCGCCAAGTTCGGCGAGCACCAGGTGAAGCTCTGGCGTCGCAGCTACGACGTTCGCCCGCCTGGAGGCGAAAGCTTGAAGGATACAGCCGAGCGGGCCCTCCCCTATTATGAGCGCCGCATCAGGCCGGATCTTATGGCTGGAAAAACCATCCTTGTCACCGCTCATGGCAACAGCCTGCGGGCGCTCGTCATGCATCTGGACCGACTCTCCCATGAGGAAGTCCTCGAGCTCAACATTCCGACCGGCGTGCCGCTCCTGTACGAGTTCAATTCGTCCGGAGCCGTGCTGACTCACCGGTATCTTTGATCAATCAGGCCTGCTAGTGCCGTTCCAACCAATCCCGTTCTAACGCCGTGGAACGGGACTTGTTTCCCCCAATAAATGCACGGAAGCGAGTCGGTCGCGGTGGCGATAAGGTGGAACGGAACTAGTCCGTCAGTTTTATGTTCTGCGCCAATTCGCCGAGCTCATCCACAGGGATCTCGTCAATGAGCAAGGCCAAGGCCCTCTGGCGATCTTCCGTCCGTACGGCCCCGGTTTGCTCCATGATCGCGGCGGCCTCTGTAGCCACCGCCACGGGAGCGCCGCCCTCCCTGATGATCTCATCATAGGTCAGGTGTCGCTCTTCCATCTCTTCGAAGTAGCGCTGCGCGTTTTGCCCAGCCTGCCCCAGGGTCGTCTCCCAATTTCTGAGGACGCACTGCTGAAACTCATCGAAGACACGAGTCGCGTCCCTGACCGACACATGAGCGCGCAGGGCCCATCGGGCCCAGAACAGGCTCAGAGTGAGAATCTCACGCGTGATCTGCTGAATCTGCTCACACGAGGCCTCCATCCCGTAGTCTTCAAGCGTGCTGAGCGACACCGCGCGCGGCATGATGTGGAAGAGAGCTTCCGCCGCTTGCCCGGGGGTGTGTCCTGACGGCACAAAACCACCTCGTACGGAATTGAGAGAATCAGCATAACGCATTCGCGTAAGTCCCAACAAGCCTCGCGTCATCGCGTCGAGCGCGCCGATAGCGTCTATTGAGTCGTTGCGTCTGTGGCGTCCTTAGGATCTTTCGCGATGGACGCGACAGACGCCGCACGCGATAGACGCATAGACGCAACGACGCGTCGGCTTGTGACACAAGGAGGTGTGTGATAGAGTCGCGCGCGATTGCCTGGCGAGGAGGGGAAAGCCTATGAACATCAGACCAATGAAGAACGCGATCCGCAGTAGAAAACTATTGGCTGCGCTGTTGGCCGTCGCCTGGCTGGCAGCCAGCGAAGGAGTTGGGCAGGCCCAGGAAAATCGATGGGGGTTCGGGACCGACGTCGGTTTTCTAAGCGGGACCGTGAATGGGACGGTGTTCGCCTTGGGTTTTAACGGGGACTATTATCTGGATCGGTCCTTTTCCATTGGCCCCATGCTCCTGCTGACCCCCGTGGGGGATCTCACTCAGATTGCTATGGCCGGCGTAGCTCGCTACCACTTCCGCACGGGAGCTTTCAACGTGGTGCCGTTCGCCGGATTTGGTCTCGTGCATGCCGACCTCGATCGCGGCTCCGGACCAGGTCGCATTGACAAGAACGACACGAGTCACTACATCCCGCTTGGCGTGACCGTGGAGTACCAGGTCGTTCCCACCCTCGCGCTTGCCAGTACGATCATGCTCAATCTCCACGACCTTGACCTGGATCCTCCCATTGAGCGCGATCGCACAAGCATCGCCGTGATGTTCGGATTCCGGTTCGGCCCCTGAGCTTGTGCTGCTGAGACGGGAAGGCCGGAAGAGGATTCACATCCTCTTCCGGCCTTCTGCGTGACCAGACCACCCCCGCACCCAGCAGGCGCAGCAGTGTTATTTGCTGAACCTGACCACGATTGCGCCCATCAAATCGCCCTGCTTGAAATTCTTTCTGGGGCTGTCCGGATGAGCGTTATGACAGTCCGCGCAGGATTGGACGATCGCAAAGTCCGCCGCCAGGCCCTTAAACTGATTGCCATCTGCGAACGTGAGTACCTTCAGCTGCGGGTCTGCCTCCATTTTTTTCAATGCATCGGCTTCAGCCTGCGTTTTGGGAAGGTTGGATTTATAAATCGGGGTGAGCCCGATCAAGCCAAGCTCAAAGTCCTTCAGTTCGGCACCTGCCGCTTTCACAAACTGAGCGGGCAGCATAATGGCGTGGTCATCCTTCGTCCAGTTCTCGTTCGGTTTGATGCCTGCCTTCTTGGCCTGATCGATGATCTGTTTGACATACACCGTCCGAAAAGCCTTGACCGTTGCGAGAATATACTTCGCCATCGCCTCCTGGGATATGTCAGCGGCAAGTCCCAAGGGGACTGCCACTGCCAATAACACCGCTACGATCGCTGTCTTGACCGCGACCCTCCGTCCCATATGAGCCTCCTGGGTGCAAGATGGTTGATCAGGCTGGGCCGTCGCACAGGCCAGTCAGCTACTCCTTTTCGATATCCTTGTCAAGGTGAGTTCTGATCTGGTCTCGTTCAGCAGGCGGATGGCACCGAGGGAAACGACAGGAAGGATTAAAACGACTGGGGGCCGTGCCTCAATTGGGGCAGCATCTTGAAGGGACCGGGAAACACCACCTGATGCCCACGATCCAATCGATGTCGATCCTGGCCAGAGAAACCTCCGCGGACACACCAGTACCCGCGTATTCCGCTCTTCCCATGGAGTGCGATATCTCCCACGAAGAAATCGACCGCGTAGGCACTGGCGGGGTCGGCAGAATACGAGGTCCCTGACCAGTATGGGGCTGCTTTCACGTCGCGAAAGGGATGACCGTTCGGTAATCTCGGGCTCGCCGGCCCTGCTTTGACAGAGGGGTCTACGAGGCTCATCAACTCGTAGAATGAGGGCAATCGCCACCCCTTGTGCCCCCCCACAGACTTGATCGCGCACCGCACGGGAGCGCTGGTCCACTCAGCCCCTGTTGGACTTGGAGATCGCTCCCAGACAAGCTGGGTTTCATTGTCCAGGACCGCCTCGCTGTTCAACTCCTTCAGGACCGTAAACCGCAGGTCCTGATTTTCAACCTTGGTCTCCCAGCCCTGGAGTTCGACCGCATCGGCTCCTACCGCGACAAGCGCCAGACGGAGCAGTGCAAGCATAGCCCCCCGGAGGTATACGTGCCGCACCAGTTGCACAGCCTTTCTCTTCCTGAACTATAGCCTTGGTGGCAAGATCGTCAGAGAGAAAAGCAATAAGTAGGCCGCCGAGACTCGCGAGACGGCTTTCCTCATGTCAGGACCACAATCCACACAGGAAGGGGCCCTAAATAGTGGGATTTCCGTCATCATGCTGATGCACAGAACCGCATCCCCACAACACACCGGTGCCCGAGGCTGGTACCCTCCCCTGTCAGTCTTGCCCCAATTTGTACGGGTATCACAAATCATGGGCATTTATTGCCCGGGAGAAAGAGCGTTGATGAGGGCCCTTTCCAAGGGGGGTGTCGTGGCGAGGGCCTGTAAGAAGGCGGGAGCAGGAAAACGAGATCGGAGAAGACGGCCGTTACCTGATCATCTCACACTACATAATGCTGCCAGGTCGCCAGCGCAGGCCGATGTTGAGGATGTGCTGCAAGAGGACCCGGTAGGGAATGCCGGCCCGTTCAGCCGACTCGGCAAAGTCCTCGTCGTGAGCGATCTGGGGGTTGGGGTTGGCTTCCAGGACATAGACCGTTCCATTCGGGTCGAGCCGGAGATCGATGCGCGCGTAGCCGCTGAGTCCGAGGATGCGAAAGACGCGCTTCGCGATGTGTTGGATCTCCCCGGCCATGCCGTTCGGAAGATCTTTCGCCTCTCCGGACGTGATGCCGTACTTGGTTTGATACTTACGGCTCCACTTGACCCGCTGGGTGGCAATGCGCCGACACTCCTCGGGCATTTGGTCCATGATCAGCTCCCAGACCGGCAAGACTTGCAACTGCCGATTCCCCAGGACGCCCACGTAGAGTTCGCGGCCCTCGATGTACCGTTCCACGAGGGCACCGGTTCCCACGCTGCTATGGATGAAAGCGACCCGCTCCTTGAGCTTTTCGTCATCCTCCACGATCGAGGCCTGTGATATGCCGAGGGACGCTTCCTCGGAGACCGATTTCACGATCAAGGGGAATTCCAGACGCTTCGGCCGTTTGATTGTCTCGCCCAAGGGACAGACGAAAAAGTCAGGGCTGGGAATTCGGTGGTAGGACAGGACCTTCTTGGCCAGGCTCTTGTCGCGAGCCAACATCAAGCCGCGTGGATTGCAGCCGGTATAGGGTATCCGTAAGAGCTCGAGGTAGGACACGACGTTTTGATCATAGACTGCGACCCCGTCGAACTCCTCGAGGAGGTTGAAGGCGATCTGCGGTTTCCTCTCTTCGATCGCCTTTCGAATCACGGCCAGGTCATTGCGCAGGCCCAGGGGTGACACCTCATGCCCCATGTCGCGGAGTGTCGTGACGATGTCATACTCCGTCTTCCACTCGACGGTCGCGAGATCCACGCCTTCCCCTGGCTTCTCCGGCGGGATCAGGTCTTCGTGCATGAGCGCCAGGACGGAGAGTTTCTTCATAGGGCGACCCGGTGACGACCGCTATGCAGATAGTTCATCGTTTGCACCGTGAGGAGGATCGTGAAGTCCAGTTTCGCCTGGTCTTCCGGTACAGCCAGCCGCAAATTCAGCTCCCGGCATCGTGAGATCATGGATTCCAAGACTTGATCGATCGTGTATTGATATTCTCCGGTCCAGTCTGCCACCTTGCGGCGGACTTCCTTCCGGACACGACTCAAAAAGTTCGCCGCCGTCTTGTTGACCTTGAACTCAGGCGAGTCCGAGAAGAGCCGCCTGAGATCTCGGTCATAAAAGGTCGGGTACACCAATCCATAGTGCTCCCGTTTCGCCTTGTAGTGCTCCCGCAGGCTTTTCTGCAGACCAGAGAGAGGATCAACGCGTTGTTCCGAGGTGACCGGAGGGGAAGTGCCGGCGATCTCGCGCATCAGGCCATCCATGTATTCCAGTTTCTTCAGAGCCGGCCAGCCGACATACCGTTCACGCCACATGGATCCAGGGGTCAACCAGACCGCAAAGGTCTCCGCGAAATCCTCGTCTGGGTGGCTTTGCGAGTACCACATGTCGAGGTGCAGGACAAAACTCTTGCTGTAGGGTTTGGGAGAGTAGTAGTCGGGGTAAGATCTGGAAGACTTGCCGAAAATCTGCTGACGCTGCCGGCGCCGCCGTAAGCGGTAGGCGTTCTCGATCGCGTGGCCGGTCTCGTGCCTGAGAATGCGCATGCACCACTCTGGGGTGCCGCCTTCCACCTCGAACATCTGGTTGAGCTCAAGCTTGGCCAATCGTGGATGGACCAGGTAGAAGGGAATGGCGATCCCGGGGACCCCGTCCGGAGTGAACCACTCATCCGACAGCCAGACATGCGGTCGAAAGAGAAGGTGCTGGGATTCCAGCTCGCCGGCAAGTTGCCGGAGCTGTTCTTCAACGGGACTGCCCTCGATGTTCACCGGCAGATCGCACAATTTGACGTCCAGGAGCCTCTCATCAGGCCACGTCACCCAGTCCTGCTCCAGCCTACGCCTCGCACCAGGCGGCTCATTCACGATGGGAGCGCTCGCTTCGGTCGTCTTATCCACAGGGTCGATTTCCTTCCAGGAGCTCTATAATGTAAATCGCCATCAGTATAGCACCGAGCGTGCGTCACTTGAACCTGGACACCTATTGACACCCGATGCTCCTCCAGGGCATCTGAATTGCCCTACCCTCCGAAGTAGAGCAGGCCAGGGTCTCATGCGCATGCTTGATCAAGGTTCTGAATCCCTTTAAGCTGTCCTCCGGGAATGCAGCAATGCCTGACTCGGTTGAGGGAGAGTGCGGGGTGTGAGTTACTTCATAGTTGCCGCGTTCACAATCAGGCATAATTCTAGCAACGACATGATCACGGAGAGCGAAGAACCAGAATAACAGTCCCCGTCGACGCATGGCCGGCCGTGAAGGTCGACCTCGCAGGGACAACAGACAGGAGGACGACCATGAAACACCTCAGGCTGACAGCCTGCTGGATTATCACAGGGTTTACATTGTGCCTGCCGCTTTCCGTACCGGCTGCAGACCAGCCCTCCATCACGGAGGGTCTCAATGCTGATCAACGAGCAGAGGCCTCGCTCACCAGCGATCGGCCTGCCAAACCGCCGGCCTCACAGACGCTCACTCCTATGGTGGACACCAAACCCGATCGACGGATCGTGAAAGGAGCAGGGACGCGCGGGATATGTGGGACCTTACCAACGCTTGCGGCCCTCGCCCCCTATCCGACTGGGCCGACCGCGCATGATCAGCCATCGCTTTATTGGTTTATCTCGACAGCGGTCAGTCACCCGATCGAATTCAGCCTGATTGACGAAGATGAAAACGTCCCCAGGCCCTTGTTTGAAACTCGCATTGCTCCTCCGGTGCAGCCAGGCGTCCATCCGATTCGGCTAGCGGACTCGGGGGTGCGACTGGAGCCGGGGAAACGATATGAGTGGTCTGTCGCGGTGGTGTGCGACGCAGAGCGCCGCTCCAAAGACATCTTTGCGATGGGCGTTATCGAACGAGCCAAGCGCTCAGACGAGGCCGGGCTCTGGTACGACGAAGTGATGGCGATCTCCGACCTGATCGAGGCAGCCCCGACCGATATGAATCTTCGTCGAAAACGGGCTTCGCTGCTCAAGGAAGTGAAGCTGTCAGATGTGGCAGCCTATGACCTCCGCACCGTGGCCGGAGTGTCACGCTGAAGCGGTGCTCCGGCGGAGCATCGCCAGCGACCGGGCCCTCTGAAAGACATGGCCGCCGCGGATCAGGTAGGTTTGAGGCCATAACGATTCCTTTTCTTGATCAACCCTTGCCGGCTCAAGCCGAGCGCCTTGGCGGCTTGGAGTTGATTCCCCCGAGATTGGCGGAGGGCCTCCGCGATCAGGCGCTTCTCCAATTCTTCGACGGCCCCTTTCAACGAACCGCCAGGTTCTGTCGAGGAAACTCCCCCTTCATGGAAGGCCGCTCGAATCGTGTCGGACAAGTCCTCTTCGCCGATTATGGTCCGACGAGTCGAGGCCACGAGTCGTCTGATCTCATTCTCTAATTCCCGCACATTGCCAGGCCAGTCGTACTTTGTCAGGCACCGTTGCGCTCCCGCGCTCAGCTTTTTGGGAGCCGCTCTCATCTCTTGAGAGTATTTCCGCAAAAAATAATTCGCGAGCAACGGGATGTCTTCCCGAACCCGCCGCAGCGGAGGCATGTGAATCGTCACGACTTTCAGGCGAAAGTATAGATCCTGGCGAAACGTCCCGGCGCGGATGGCATTGTCCAGGATCGCATTGGTCGCCGCGATGACGCGGACATCCACCGGGATGGAGGTCCGACCCCCAACCCGCTCCAGCACCCGTTCCTGCAAAACACGCAGCAGTTTGACTTGTGCCGCGAGCGTCAGGTCGCCGACCTCATCCAGGAACAAGGTCCCTCCGTGAGCCTGCTCGAATTTTCCAATGTGGCGCTTGACACCTGTGGCCACACCCTCTTCAATTCCGAACAGTTCGCTCTCCACCAGATTCTCGGGAAGCGCCGCGCAGTTGATCGCCACAAACGGGCCCCTCGCCCGAGGGCTATTGTAGTGTAGGGCCTTGGCCACCATCTCCTTGCCGGTTCCGGTCTCCCCCGTAAGGAGGATATAGACCGTGCTATCGCGGATCTGGTCAATCAGCCTCACGATGGCCTGGATCGGCTCACTGGTCCCAATGATGTTCTGAATGGAGAATCGCCCTTCGACCTCTTTCCACAACTGGGTGTTCTCGGCCTGCAGCTTATCCAGGCGCTGCTTCAAGGCCTGCAAGGTGGTCGCAGTCTCAATCGCAATGGCCGATTGCGCTGCCAAGGCCTTCGCGATCTCTTCATCGTCTCTCGTGAAGTGCCCGCGCTTCTTGTTGAGCGCCTCGATGACGCCAAGAGTCTCTCCAGACGGCGAGCGGAGCGGAGCGGCTAAGACGCTCTTGGTGCGATACTTCGTGTGTGCATCCACCGAGGGGTAAAACCGCTGATCCTGCTGAGCATCGGCGACGTTGATCAATTGCCCCGTCATGACACAGGCACCGACGATCCCAAGGCGGGCGTCGAGCCGGATTGATTGGCCATCCAACGTGACCTGCGACAGCAGCTCGCACCGCTCCCGATCCAACAGGAAGATGCTGACTCGATCGGCACTCATCAGCCGAGCCCCCTCGCGCGCGATCATTTCCAGAAGCGCCGGCACGTCCCGTTCCGCAATCATTTTTTCACAGACGGCCCGCACCTCAACCAGTTGCCTGTCCAGAGATCCACCCTCCGGCAGCGGTTCATCTCGTCGCGATCCCATGTCCTTTCCCCACCAGACAGACAGGGCAAGCTGCGAATATCTTTAGATATGTCGCGGCGTTTCGACCGCACCTCCTATCACGGCCTCCATGGAATGTCAACGTTGTTGACAGGCTGACAACGACGTTCACAGCCTCATGAAACCCGCATGGAGACTGCGCAGAAAGCCAATCGGCTGGATGCGTCTGTCCACCACGTAGAGGCGCAACGGCCACCTGGTGCTGCCGCAACGGGCCCCAGCACAGGTTCTCTTCATCGAGAACCTTGGCAAACGCCACGTCAGTCAAGGGAATCACGGCCGCAGCGTCCGAGGGGCCGGGATGGCATCCAGATTGCGATATGTCTCTCTGCGCACAGTCGAAGCGATCAAGGGAACCGGAAGGATGGAGGGACGATTGATGTTGGTGCTCATGATGCTGGTCGGATTCATGCTGGTCGGATGGGTCTATAGCTGGGTCGCAGCACTGATGCTCGAAGATAGCAGGCGTCTATAGAGCAGAAGAGGAGAGGAAGCTCGCGACAGATTCCCTAATAGGCAAGATCCTGCCGCGAGCTTCTGCGGGGCGAGGAGGTGGCTTATGCCTCGGATCTGTTCAAACCAGGCTGAACTGGCCATCCAGGAAAGGTCCAAGCCTTTAATGGAGTCGAGGCAAGGCGGGGATGCCCTGCTCCCGACTTCCCCCATGATTCTAATCATCGACGATGACCGGGACATCGGCGATACGCTGACCGACTTGCTGACCCAGGAAGGATACAGGGTCACCGCCGTGGGTCACGGCGCGGAAGTGATTCAACAGGTCAAGGAGGAACGGTACGGGGCCGCGCTGCTGAATATTCAATTGGCGAATCCTGATGGACTGTCCCTCTTGAAGGCCATAAAGGAGTTGGACCCCAAGCTCCCGATTATTGTGCTCACTGGGCACTCGACGGTCGAGCATAAGATCGGGGTCCTCCTGCGAGACGCCTTCGCCTGCCTGGCCAAGCCCTACGACACAAAAGAGCTCACGGCCGTCCTGCGTCGCGCGGTGGAGGTCAACCATTTCTCGAACAGGGCGGAGTACGTCGAACGCCAATTGAGCGAAGCCAAAGAACAGTTCCGTGCCGTCGTGGAGTCGGCTTCCGACGCGATTGTCCTCGCCGACCACCGCGGCCTGATCATGTCCTGGAACAGGGCCGCGCAACTGCTCTTCGGCCATACGGAAGAAGACGCACTGGGCCAGCCGCTAACCCTTATCATGCCGGCTCGATACCGAGAGGCTCATCAAAAGGGACTGGACCGGCTCAGGGCAACAGGAGAGGCACGAATCATTGGGAAAACGATGGAACTGCATGGGCTGCGACAGGACGGGAGCGAATTCCCCCTGGAACTGTCCCTCGGCACGTGGAAGACCCCCAGTGGGATCTTCTACAGCGGCATCATACGCGACATCACTGAACGCAAGCGGGCGGAGGAAGCCTTGCGTGAGAGCCAGGAGCGCTTCCGCCAATTGGCAGAGAACATCCAGGAAGTGTTCTGGATGAGCGATCCTGAGAAGAACCGGATCATGTACATCAGCCCCGGCTACGAGGGCATCTGGGGCCGCACCTGCGAAAGCCTGTACGCCTCGCCACGTTCCTGGCTTGAGGCCATTCATCCCGATGACCGGGAAAGAATCCTCCAGGCTGCTCTGACCAAACAGGTTACCGGAACGTACGACGAGGAGTATCGGATCGTGAGGCCGAACGGTTCGATCCGCTGGATTTGGGATCGAGCCTTTCCGATTCGCGACGCGTCAGGTCACGTGTACCGTATCACCGGGATCGCGGAAGACATCACCGAACGCAAGAAAGTGGAGCAGCAGTTACGGGCAAGCGAGGAGCGCCTGGAATTAGCAGTGCAGGGTTCCAGCGACGGACTGTGGGATGGACGGCCTCTGCCCGGCGAGCCCTGGTCCTCTCTCCATACCCCGGTGTGGTATTCCCCGCGATGCAAAGCAATGCTGGGCTTCGAAGAGCAGGAATTCGAGAACGTGCTGGGGAGCTTGATCGCGCTGCTGCACCCAGACGATACGGAACGCGTCTTCTCGGCCCTCTCCGCCCACATTGAACGCCAAGAGCCCTACGATGTGGAGTACCGGCTGCGCACCAAGCATGGAGAGTACCGCTGGTTCCGATCCCGAGGTCAAGCAATCTGGGACGAAGCAGGAAACTTGCTGCGCATGGCCGGCTCGCTGCAATGCATCACCGACCGCAAGCGGGCGGAACAGCGTCTACGCGCCCAGTATGCCACGATGCGAGCCCTGGAGGAATCGGCCACGCTGTGGGAGGCCGCACCCAAGATCCTGCGAGCATTATGCGAATGCCTTGGCTGGGATTTTGGGGCGCTGTGGGACATGGACCGAGAAGCCAATGCGTTGCGGTGCATCGACTGCTGGTACGGGGCATCGGCGGAGTTCGCCGAGTTTGCGTCGGTCAGTCGAGACTTCACGTTTTCGCCTGGTGATGGTCTACCGGGCCGGGTCTGGACCAGCGGCAAGCCAGCCTGGATCACGAACGTACACGAGGACAACAATTTCCCGCGGGAGGCCATTGCGCTGAAGGCAGGGTTGCGTGGGGCGACTGGCTTCCCAATTCTGCTGGGGGACCAAATCCTCGGCGTGATCGAGTTTCTCAGTCGAGAGGTCCGCCCGCCGGACGACGAGCAGATCGAGATGATGGCGGCCATCGGCGGCCAAATCGGTCAGTTCGTCAAACGCAAACGGCATGCAGAACGATTGGCCAAGATCAATGAGTGTCTGTTGACCTTTGGCAAAGACCCGAACGAGAACATCAACCGCCTGACCGCGCTCTGCGGAGAACTCCTGGGCGGAACCTGCGCACTCTATAGTTATCAGGACGGAGAGCTGCTCCACTCGATTGGGCAATGGCATACGCCGCCGGGCTTCAACCCGGTGGACAAGCCGAACGGCCATATCTGCTGCGACGTGATCAAGCAAGGGGGCAACTACCCTCTGTTGGTGCGCCATCTTCAGGATACGTCTTACGCTCTGACGGATCCCAACGTCATCCCCTACAACCTGCACACCTATTTCGGCCAGGCGGTCAGGCGTGAGGACCGCTATGTCGGTGCCCTCTGCGTCGTCTATCAGAGGGACTTCATCCCGAGCGAAGGTGACAAGAAATTCATCGGGATTTTGGCCTCGGCCATCGGAGTCGAGGAAGGGCGTAAAAAAGCGGATCAGGCGTTGCGGCAGGCCTACGATGAAACCGAGAAAATCCTGGCCAGCCTGCCAGGCGCCATCCTCATCGCGAATGAGGATGAGCGGATCGTCTATAGCAACGCGTTGGCCTGCCAATACTTCGGAGAAGGGCGCGACATGCTGGTAGGCCTCTCAGTGTCTGAGCTACTGCCAATGGCGGAGGCCCGACGCAGCCGGTTGATGCAAGGGCTCAAGCCCCATGCGGCTGAAAGCGGATACTGGCAACAGGACCGGGAATTCCAGGGCCAGAAGCGGGTGTACCGGTATCGCCTCTTCCCGGTAGCCATCCGCGGAAGTGAGCGACCGCAGACCGGCCTGGTGATCTGGGACGTCACCGAGGAAAAACAGCTGCAGGACCAGCTTGTGCAAGCCGAACGGCTGGCCAGTCTCGGCACACTGATCTCCGGCATGGCTCACGAGGTCAATAATCCGGCGCAAGCGATCTTGGGGATGGCCGAGATCATCTTGGAAGAGACCGCACCAGAGAAAATCAAGGAGTTTGCGCTGGATATCGTCTGTTACTCGCAACACATTGCCACGGTCGTGCGTGATTTTGTCAGCTATGCCCGACCGACCGTTCATGACGGAGAGAGCGAGATTGATCTCAATGACCGGCTCAGAGAAGCGATGAGGATGGTGCGGCGGGGTCCAGACTTCGGACGGGTGGAGGTGGTGACAGAGTCTCAGCCGCTGCCGCTCATTCGAGCCCACCGGGCTGAGATCGACCAGGTGTTCATCAACCTGATCAGCAATGCCGTCCAGGCGATGAAGGGACAGGGGAAGTTGACGCTGGCCACGCGTCTCGAAGGCGGATCGGTTGTCGCTTCGATCTCAGATTCGGGATGCGGAATTCCCAAGGCGCAGTTGCAGAGGATCTTCGATCCCTTCTTCACGACCAAGGAGCCGGGAAAGGGAACGGGCCTGGGACTGAGCATCGTGTACACGATCGTGGCCAAGTACGGGGGACAGATCGGCGTCGAGAGCGAAGAAGGGATAGGGACCACTTTTACCATCACATTTCCGGTGCACAATTCTCAAATTAAACAGGAGGTGCCCAATGTTTGAACTACGCGCGAGTGGAAGGCTTGGACGGGTCCTGGTGGTGGATGATGACGCGGGAGTCCGCAAGCCGATTAGGGAGCGACTGACCAAGGCCGGCTACGAGGTGGTGGAGGCCGATGACGGAGACCAGGCGATCAAGAAGTTAAACGAAGGCGACAATCCGCTCATGGTCGACAGCATCCTGTGCGACATCCGGATGCCGAAGATCAACGGCACTGAGGCCATCTCCTATTTTCGAGCCCAGTATCCGTCCGTGCCGATCGTGGTGTTGACCGGCTACCCGGACGTCGAGTTGGCCAACTCCCTGATGCGACAGGGGGTGCTGGACTACCTGGTGAAACCGGTTTCGACGGACAAGGTCCTGTCCGTGATCGAGAGAGCTGTGGATCGACACGTGATCCTGAACGATCAGTTCGTCGCCTAACTATCGCGACATTCACCATCTCGTCACCCACGCCGGAGGACGGGCTTGACAGAGGCGGCCCTCCCTGAGGGGTAGCGAGACGAGACGGCTGAAGCTCAACGGCGGCCTGCACACTGTCCAGGAGGAGACTCATGCCCACGACACGTTCTACTCAAGACGAGCTAGCTCCCAGCAAGGTCGGCTGCGACCAGGATGCCTGCTATCTGTGTTCCTCGCTGGCGATCCCTGAGCGAGAACGACCAGCGGTCCGCGTCGAAGTCAGAAAGGTCCCGGCCAGAGAGATGATCTTCGATAAAGGGGATCCGGCCACCGAGGTCTTTGTCGTGCGAAGCGGCAAGGTCAAAGTGAGTGTTTCATGGGAGGATGGGAGGGAGATCATCTTCGACATCCTTGGCCCTGGAGAAGTATTCGGAGAAATGGCGGCCCTGGAAGGGACAGAACACCAGGCCACCACGACCGCCCTCGAGACAACCGAGTTGGAGGTCATGGATCGGCAGGAGTTTTTAACCCTGGTGGAGACGTGCCAGGAAACCGCCACGAAGCTGCTCCAGATCCTGTGCACGAGGCTTCGGCGGGCAAATGAACTCGCTCACGAGATCTCGTGCCTCCCGCTGTCCCTGCGCCTAGCCAAGCAACTCTGGAAGTTGGCAAAGGCCTACGGCGTCCAAACGCCGCGTGGAATTCGGATCAACGTCCAGCTCTACCAGCAAGAATTGGGCAACTTGGTCGGCACGTCACGGGAAAGCATCAACAAACAGCTCAGCCTGTGGCAAGCGGAAGGACTGATTTCCATAGAGCAGGGGTTTCTCATCATCAACCAGCCGGCCGGCTTTGTCAAACGACTGGCTCCCAACCGCGTCGTACCGGCATCCGCACTGGCCCATTGAGGAATGATATAGCGTCAAGCCGGGTCGCGCCCAGGAGCAGGATCGCCGACCTGGCCCAGGATTCGGTAGGTGATGAGGGGACGTTCTTTCCCTTTGAGGCTCACCTCTCCGATCAGTTGCGTCTCGAATTGGCCACCGAGGTAGCGAAGTGTCGTCTCGTCAATGAGGATGCGATACTGGGCAGCCTGGCCTGTAGGAGCGACCTGGTCCTTGTCCAGACTCTCCAACCGTGCGGCGAAATTCACCGTGTCGCCGACCGTCGTGTACTTCATCCGCTGGGAACTGCCTAAACTGCCTGCTACCACTGGGCCAGTGCCGATGCCGATCCGCATCCCGACTGTCGGAAGATCCTGAGCTCCCCAACGCTCGTTCAACCGGCGCAACCCCTGCTCCATGGCGAGGGCGCAGCGCACCGCGTTGACGGCATCCTGACTGATCTCCAGATCGGTACTCCTGGGGAGCGGAACCCCAAAGTTGGCCTTGATCCCGTCCCCGGCATAGTCATCAATCACGCCTCCGTGCTCGATGATCACTTGCGCCATCGCTTCCAAATACGAATTCACCCAGTCCATGAGAGCCCGAGGTTCCAGCTTCTCCGCGGCGGAGGTGTAGCCTTTGAGGTCGGAGAACAGCACGGTCGCGATCATC
>VBOJ01000030.1 GCA_005877775.1 Nitrospirota bacterium
ACCCCTGAAGGGCCGAACATCGGGCTCATCACCTCGCTGGCCACTTACGCGCGCATCAACGATTTCGGGTTTATCGAGGCCCCATACCGGAAGGTTCGGAAAGGACGCGTGACGGACGAGATCGAATTCCTGTCCGCCATTGAAGGCGAGCGGTACGTCATCGCGCAGGCCAACTCGAAGCTGGATGCGTCGGGTCGGCTCGTCTCGGAAACCGTGTCGGCCCGATTCGCCGGTGATTTCATTACGGCGACGCCGGACAAGGTTGAGTATCTTGACGTCTCGCCAAAACAGGTCGTCAGCGTCGCCACGGCTCTCGTTCCTTTCCTCGAGCACGACGATGCCAATCGGGCGCTCATGGGTTCAAACATGCAGCGGCAGGCGGTGCCGTTGATCAAGACGGAGGCTCCCCTGGTCGGAACGGGGATGGAGGCTGTGGTCGCGCGGGACTCCGGCTATGTGGTGCAGGCGAAACGGGCCGGCGTGGTCGAGAGCGTGGATGCGAGGAGAATCGTCGTCCGGGCGGAGTCCGGGAAGAAGGAGGAAGGGAAACGACGGAGCGACATCAACTTGGACGTGTATGGCCTGATCAAGTTCCAGCGTTCAAACCAGAACACTTGCATCACACAGACCCCGGTCGTCCGAATAGGGCAACCGGTCAGGAAAGGGCAGGTGCTGGCGGATGGCCCGGCCATTGATCGTGGAGAACTGGCGCTCGGGAAGAATGTGCTGGTGGCCTTCATGCCTTGGGGCGGGTTTAATTTCGAGGACGCGATACTGCTGAGCGAGAAGCTCGTCCGGGAGGATGCCTTCACCTCGATCCACATCGAAGAGTTCGAGGTGGAAGCGCGTGACACGAAGTTGGGCAAGGAAGAGATCACCCGCGACATCCCGAACGTGGGAGAAGAGGCGCTCAGGAACCTGGACGAGAGCGGCATCATCCGCATCGGGGCCGAG
This sequence comes from Nitrospirota bacterium, assembly GCA_005877775.1. Taxonomy (GTDB): domain Bacteria; phylum Nitrospirota; class Nitrospiria; order Nitrospirales; family Nitrospiraceae; genus NS-7. The sequence continues at coordinate 955 of VBOJ01000030.1, forward strand.
GTCAAGCCGGGAGATATTCTAGTCGGCAAGGTGACGCCCAAAGGCGAAACGCAATTGACGCCGGAGGAGAAGTTGCTCCGAGCGATCTTTGGAGAAAAGGCGGGCGATGTCAAGGACACGTCGCTGCAGGTGCCCCCGGGAGTGGAAGGTATTATCGTCGATGTCAAAATCTTTTCGCGCAAAGGGATGGACAAGGACGAACGGTCCAAGAGCATTGAGAGCGATGATGTGCTCAAGCTGCAGCGGGACCATCAGGATGAGCGGCGCATCATCGATGAAGAAAAGAACAAGAAGATTCGCAAACTCCTGTTAGGGAAGATCGTGGGACGGGATCTGATGGATCCTGAAAGCGGTGACGTGGTTCTGAAAAAGAAGGGCAAATTGACCGCCGAGATCCTCAAGAAACTCTCCGACGAGAACGTCCGGCACATCATTCTGAGCGATCCCGACGAGCAAAAACAGCTCGAAGAGATTGAGCGGCGGGCCAAGGAGCAGGGCGAGCTCCTGCAGACGTTGTACGACGAGAAAGTCGGGCGGCTGAAACGCGGCGATGAGCTCCCACCCGGCGTCATCAAGCTGGTCAAGGTCTATATCGCGATGAAGCGGAAGGTGTCCGTCGGGGATAAGATGGCCGGTCGGCATGGAAATAAAGGAGTGGTATCCAGGATTCTCCCCGAGGAGGATATGCCGTACCTGCCGGACGGCACACCGGTCCAAATCGTCCTGAATCCGCTGGGAGTCCCGTCGCGCATGAACGTGGGGCAGATCCTCGAGACCCATCTGGGGTGGGCCGCGAGAGCGCTCGGCCTGCACGTCTCCAGTCCGGTCTTTGACGGGGCGTCTGAGAAAGAGATCAAGGAGCTGTTGAAGAAAGCGAAGCTGCCACCTAGCGGGCAATCCGCTTTGTACGATGGACGGACCGGTGAACCGTTCGGAAGCCCCGTCACGGTGGGGCACATGTATATGATGAAACTGCACCACCTCGTGGATGACAAAATCCACGCCCGGTCGATCGGACCTTACTCGCTCGTGACCCAGCAACCGCTGGGCGGCAAAGCCCAATTCGGCGGGCAACGACTGGGCGAGATGGAGGTATGGGCGTTGCAGGCCTACGGAGCCGCCTCTACGCTTCAGGAGTTTCTGACCGTGAAATCGGATGACGTGCCGGGCCGATCACGGATGTATGAGGCCATCGTGAAGGGCGAGCCCTTTTTGGAGCCGGGTCTGCCAGAATCGTTTAACGTGCTGGTCAAAGAGCTCCAAAGTCTCGGCTTGGACGTGGAGCTGATTAAGGCGAAAGACTAAGTGCTGAGGACTGAGTGCTGAGGTGAACGAAAGAAGAATAGAGATCCGCAGAGCATCGTTCTCAGCACTCAGCACTCCTTACTCAGCACTACATCGCTAAGGGAGGGACGAACCTTGGAAGGCATCTACACTCTGTTTGAGAAGCCGCGCGATTCCGTGTCGTTTGATGCCATGCGCATTCGGGTGGCCTCACCGGAGAAGATCCGGTCGTGGTCCTACGGCGAGGTGAAAAAGCCGGAGACGATCAACTACCGGTCCTTTAAACCTGAACGGGATGGGCTGTTCTGTGCCAAGATCTTCGGACCCATTAAGGACTGGGAATGCAACTGCGGGAAATACAAGCGGATGAAGCACCGAGGCATTGTCTGCGATAAGTGCGGTGTCGAAGTCATCCAGTCCAAGGTGCGTCGGGAACGGATGGGGCATATCGAACTGGCGGCGCCGGTGGCGCACATCTGGTTCCTGAAGGGAGTTCCGAGCCGGATCGGCACGCTGTTGGATATGAGCCTGAAGCACCTGGAGAAAATTCTCTACTTTGAAGCCTATGTGGTGGTTGATCCGGGTGAGACGGACCTCAACGAGAAACAGCTCCTGACGGAGGAAGATCTCCGCAAACGTCAGACTCAGCATGGTTCTGGAGCATTCAAGGCCGGCATTGGGGCCGAGGCGATCCGGGACTTGCTCAAGAAGATCGACATCACCGGGCTGTGGGACGAGCTACAGGCAAAGGCCAAAAGCTCCACGTCGGTCGCGCTCAAGAAGAAATACGCGAAGCGCCTGAAGGTCATTGAAGCGTTCCGAAAGTCGGGCAACAAGCCCGAATGGATGATCATGGACGTGATCCCCGTCCTTCCCCCCGAGTTGCGTCCCCTCGTGCCGCTCGACGGAGGACGGTTCGCTACGTCGGACCTGAACGATTTGTACCGGCGTGTCATCAATCGGAACAATCGCTTGAAGCGCCTGATTGAACTCAAAGCGCCGGGTGTCATCATCCGGAACGAGATGCGCATGCTCCAAGAGGCGGTCGATGCGCTCTTCGACAATGGCCGGAGAGGACGGGCCATTCGTGGCCCCAACAAACGTCCCCTGAAGTCGCTGAGCGACATGTTGAAGGGGAAGCAAGGTCGTTTCCGCCAGAACTTGCTGGGGAAGCGCGTCGATTACTCAGGGCGGTCGGTGATCGTGGTGGGTCCGGAACTTCGTCTCCACCAGTGCGGGCTGCCCAAAAAGATGGCGCTGGAGCTCTTCAAGCCCTTCATCTTCCATAAGTTGGAGGAACGCGGAGCCGCCACGACCATCAAGAGCGCCAAACGACTGGTCGAGAAGGAGCGTCCGGAAGTCTGGGACGTGTTGGACGAGGTGATCCGTGAACACCCGGTCCTCTTGAACCGTGCGCCGACGCTGCACCGGCTGGGGATTCAAGCCTTCGATCCGGTGCTGGTCGAGGGTAAGGCGATCCGTCTGCACCCGCTCGTGTGCGCCGCCTTCAATGCCGACTTCGATGGCGATCAGATGGCGGTTCACGTGCCGCTCTCGGTCGAAGCTCAGATCGAGGGTAGGGTGCTGATGATGTCTATCAACAACATTCTGTCGCCTGCGAACGGAAAACCGATCGCCGTTCCATCGCAAGACATGGTGCTGGGCTGCTATTGGCTGACGAAGGAACGGGCCGGTGCGAAGGGTGAGGGCAAGGTGTTTGCTTCGCCGGAGGAAGTCCGGATCGCGTATGACTCCCAGGAGGTCGAGGAACACGCGAAAATCAAGGTGCGGATCGACGGGGCGTTGGTGGAAACAACGGTCGGAAGGATCCTACTGCGTGAAGTCCTGCCGCTCTCGATGCCGTTTGCGCACGCCAATCAGGTGATGACCAAGAAGGAGATGACCAAGCTGATTGACGTGGTCTATCGGCAAGCAGGGCATCGGGAAACGGTCGTGTTCCTGGACAAGATCAAGGACATCGGATTCCACTACGCCACGAAGGCCGGAGTGTCGATCTGCATCGACAACATGCACATTCCAACGAAGAAGGAAGAATTGATCACCAAGGCTCAGCGGGAGGTCAACGAGATCGAGAAACAGTACGCCGAAGGACTCATCACCAACGGCGAGCGGTACAACAAGGTCATCGATATCTGGGCGCATGTGACCGAACAGGTCGCCAACGAGATGATGAAAGAAATTGGGACTGGCGGCGACCCGCGGACCCAGGGGATCTTTAACCCCATTTTCATGATGGCGGATTCGGGTGCACGCGGGAGTTCGCAGCAGATCAGGCAGTTGGGCGGCATGCGGGGCTTGATGGCCAAACCGTCAGGCGAGATCATCGAGACCCCCATCACGGCCAATTTCCGGGAAGGCCTGACGGTGCTCCAGTATTTCATCTCGACCCATGGAGCCAGAAAAGGGCTGGCCGACACCGCGTTGAAGACGGCCAATTCCGGGTATCTGACTCGACGACTCGTGGACATCGCGCAGGATGTCATTGTGAGCGAATCGGATTGCGGGACAACCGACGGCATCCTCGTGACCGCGTTAGTTGAGGGAGGCGAGGTGATTCAGCCGATTGAGGAACGCATCCTGGGGCGGCTCGCTGCCGAAGATATCCGGGATCCCTTGACCGGGGAAATTATCGTCAAGGTCGACGAGGAGGTCGACGAAGAGCGGGCGAAGAGCGTCGTGGAGGCCGGGGTGGATCGGGTGAAGATCCGGTCCGTTTTGACCTGTCAATCTAGACGGGGCGTCTGCGCCAGATGTTACGGACGTGATCTGGCACGGGGCCGAATCGTTGAGAAGGGGGAGCCGGTCGGCGTGATCGCGGCCCAATCGATTGGAGAGCCCGGAACCCAGTTGACCATGCGAACCTTCCACATCGGGGGAACGGCGAGCAAAGTGGTCGAGCAAACGGTGCTCGAGGCGAAGCACGCCGGCGTTCTCCGGTTCATGAGTTTCGACGCCAAGAAAAACGCGGATATCCATAACAACGGGATCGCGGTCAGGAATAAAGCGGGCGAATGGGTGGTGATGAACCGCAACGCCAAGATCGCCATTTATGACGAGACAGGCCGCGAACGCGAGAAGTATCCAGTGATGTACGGGGCGAAGATCAAACTCAAAGATGGGGAGCGGGCTGAGGTCGGCCAGAAGCTCGTGGAATGGGACCCTTATTCGCTCCTGATCCTGACGGACGTGGGCGGGAGAGTGGCCTACGGTGACATCCTCGAAGGCGTGACCATGAAGGACGAGTTTGATGAAGTCACGGGCCTTTCACGAAAGGTCGTCATTGAGCACGCGGGAGCCACGCTTCGTCCACGCATCTCGATCAAGGACGAAGGCGGCAAAACCGCCAAGACCTCGAGCTCCACGACGACGGCGAGGTACCTGCTGCCGGTCGGGGCGCATATTCTCGTGGAGAAGGGTGCCACGGTGCACCCGGGTGATGTGCTGGCCAAGATTCCTCGCGAGACCACGAAGACCAAAGACATTACGGGCGGATTACCCCGTGTTGCCGAGTTGTTTGAAGCCAGAAAGCCCAAAGAGCAAGCGGTGATCAGTGAAATCGACGGCGAAGTCTCGTACGGTGGGTTCGTGAAGGGCATGCGAAAAGTGCTGGTGGACAACAAGGTGGGCGACGTGAAGGAATATTTCATTCCCAAGGGCAAGCACGTGAATGTCCACGAGGGTGATTGGGTCCGCGCCGGCGAACCCTTGATGGATGGGTCGGCGAATCCGCACGATATCCTGGACGTGCTGGGCCCCAAGGAACTGCAGAAGTACCTGGTCGACGAAGTGCAGGATGTCTATCGGCTTCAAGGGGTGTCGATCAACGACAAGCATATCGAGATCATTGTTCGACAGATGCTTCGGAAGGTGCGCATTGAAGATCCGGGGGACACCGAGTTTCTCCCGGGCAGTCAGGTGAGTAAATTCATGTTCGAGGACGAGAATGAGCGGGTGCTGGCCAACGGAGGTCGGCCTGCGCTCGGAAAACCGGTTCTCCTCGGCATCACCAAGGCGGCGCTGACGACCGACAGTTTTGTGTCGGCGGCCTCGTTCCAAGAGACGACTCGAGTGCTCACCGAAGCGGCGATTAACGGCCGGGTAGATGCGCTCCTGGGCCTGAAGGAAAACGTGATCGTGGGACGACTCATTCCTGCCGGCACCGGATTCGCGGAATATCGAGACACATTTGTGATCAGCCCCAAACCAGAAGCCGCTCCTCCGGCGCTGGTGAACGAGCCCGTGGGGATCGGACAGGAGGGAGACTCCCAGGGAGGAGCGGGAGGGTGAGGTGCTTCAGCTGCCCGGATCAGCGGAATTCCTTGACAGCATAGAAGCGCTTCACTACAATCGGTCGGCTTTGGGCCGGCGAGGCCGGCCACAGGTGCGAATTGATCGGAAAGGAACGTATGCCAACCATTAATCAGTTGGTGCGGCATGGTAGGACGCTGGCGAAGGGCAAAACAAAAAGCCCTGCCCTGAAACGCTGTCCGCAAAAGCGAGGGGTCTGTCTCAGGGTCTATACGTCGACTCCCAAGAAGCCGAACTCAGCGCTCCGCAAAGTCGCGCGGGTGCGTTTGACCAACGGCATGGAAGTCACGACGTATATTCCAGGAGTGGGACACAATTTGCAGGAACACTCCATTGTGCTGGTTCGGGGAGGCCGCGTCAAAGATCTGCCCGGTGTCCGCTACCATATCATCAGAGGGACGCTGGACGCGGTGGGTGTCGCGGATCGCAAGCAGGGACGATCGAAATACGGAGCCAAGCGGCCCAAGTGATGCGTGACACACAAGATCGTGATGCGTCTTTTGCCGGGCACCGGGACCCATTGCTCCGGGATGCAATGGGTGCCCTCCAGGATGCAATGGGTCCCGGTCTGTCGCGACAGACGCCGCACGCGATGACGCGAGCGACGTAAGACGAGGGAAGATGCCAAGAAGTCGGTTCTTTGGGCAGCGAGAGGTCGCGCCTGATCCTCGCCATCGCGACAAGTTGGTCGGCAAGTTCATCAATATCCTGATGTCGCGCGGCAAGAAGAGCAATGCGGAGAGGGTGTGCTACGGAGCCTTCGACCTCATCCAGCAGAAAACCGGTAACGACCCCCTCAAGATTTTCAAAGCCGCGATCGACAACGTGAAACCGGTGGTGGAAGTGAAGTCGCGTCGGGTCGGCGGGGCGTCGTACCAGGTCCCGATTGAGATTCGGCCGAGCCGACGACTGTCGCTGGCCTTGCGCTGGATTTCGGAGTACGCGAGAGCGAGGGGTGGAAAGAGTATGCCGGAGAGGCTGGCCGGCGAACTGCTCGATGCGGCCAACAATACTGGGGCCTCGGTGAAGAAACGGGAGGACATGCATCGGATGGCCGAGGCGAACAAGGCCTTCGCCCATTATCGCTGGTAAATCGGATTGTCGTGCTGCAGAGTGGGCCGCGCTGCGAGTCGCAGGCAGTTGCCCTGGATCGCAGCCTTGTATGGTGGGCCGACGCTGCGGCATCTTTATTTTCGGAGGACGAGTTGGCGAGGCAGGTTCCCCTGGATCGAACACGGAATATCGGCATCATGGCGCACATTGATGCAGGGAAAACCACGACCACGGAGCGGATTCTGTTTTATACCGGCGTGTCCCACCGCATGGG
>VBOJ01000031.1 GCA_005877775.1 Nitrospirota bacterium
AACCTCAAGCGACTGTTACCTGCTATCCAACGAGAGCTCAGGGAGGCCTCGGGACGGCGAGCGCGTTTGCGTGCAGAAGCGCGCCTCAATCAATTGGCCCTGTACGATTTGCTCACCGGATTGCCCAACCGCCAATTTTTCATGGAACTTCTGAATAAGGCGCTCCACCGGGCGCAGCGGGCCAAGCGGTTAGTGGCGCTCCTATTTCTTGATCTTGATCGGTTTAAGATGGTCAACGATCTGCTCGGCCACGTGGCCGGCGATGAGTTGCTTAAATCTGTGGCGATGCGGCTCAAGAGTGTGGCGCGGGCAAGCGACACCGTCGCCCGTCTGAGCGGGGATGAGTTTACGATCATTTTGGAAGACGTGCTTTCCGCAGATTCCGTCGCTCGTTTTTCCCAGAAGATCCTCCAAGCCCTCACGCAAGGGTTCAAGGTCTCAGGCCGTGACTTTTTTATCACTGGCAGCATTGGCGTTGCCCTGTATCCGAACGACGGCACCGATATGGCCACTCTCCTCAAGAGCGCGGACGCAGCCATGTACGCGGCGAAAGAGTATACAGGGACCATTCGCTTTTATTCGCCCTCGATCAACGCCAGGACGATGGAACAGCTCACCTTGGAAACTGGCCTGCGGCGAGCGCTGGACCAGAACGAATTCGTCTTGCACTATCAGCCCGTCGTTGAATTCGTCACCAGAAGGATTGTCAGCGTCGAGGCTCTCTTGCATTGGCAACATCCAGACCGTGGCTTGCTCGCCCCCGACTCATTTATCCCCTTGGTTGAAGGCTCTGACCTCATTGTGTCCATTGGGGAATGGGTCCTCAGGACAGCTTGTGAACAACTCAGGACATGGCAGGCAACTGGATTCCCCGAGCTTCGAATGACGGTAAATGTCGCTCCCCGCCAGCTCACCAAGCAAGATTTCATCAAAAGGCTTGTCCGTATCTTGCGCGAGACCGGAATAAAGCCCGCCTGTCTGGAGCTTGAACTCACGGAGAGGACATTAATTCAAGGGATGGAATGGGTTGTCCCCCAACTCCAGGCTCTACGAGACTTAGGAATACAGATCGACATCGACGATTTTGGGGCGGAGTATTCGTCGTTAAACTATCTGCGCCGGCTCCCCGTCACGGGACTGAAGATTGACCGGTCCTTTATCCGTGGCATCACGACCAACCTGGAGGATGCCTCGATTGCCGCGATGATTATCAGCCTGGCCCACTCGCTGAATCTGAAGGTCATTGCAGAGGGAGTGGAAACGTTGAGGCAGGCTGCTGTGTTGCAGAACAAAGGCTGTGCTGAGATGCAAGGCTACTATTTCAGCCCACCATTGCCTGCCAGGACCTTGACGACATTGTTCATCACGGGTAATGGGATCATCGCCACCCGGGTCTGACACTGCTCCATAATACGAACTCCAAAAAATCTCAGCATATGTCTGCTGTCCTGAGCGAACTCCACCGGAACGCCAGGATCTCGCCTCCTTAATCGTGAAACGTTCCTCGTCGCTCGACCCAGAGGCTCTCGACGGGTGAATCGTATCCCGTCAAGTCACTCATGAGATACGAGGTAGGAACGACGAGGAAAATCTGGCACTTGAGGGCGACGTGAGGCCACCTGCTCCGCCTGCTTCTTCTCGTTGAGTTGGTTGGGGAATGGAGTGGATGGGGTTAGAACACTGAGAACTTGAAGTATTTGGTTGGGTTCTTCTTTACATCCGCCAGAAACGCCTCCATCTCGCTGAGCAGTTTGTCAGCCCGAGCATAGAGTTCGTCATTGATCATCAGCTTGCCGATCGTGCCTTCTCCCTTTTCCACCTTGCTCAGCAGTTGCTCGCCGCGGTTGGTCAAGGCTTCCAGGCGTTGATACAGGACCGGGTCCGTCAGTTTCACCAGCGTGCCGTTCTGATTATTCAGTTTGGTCGCGAGGTCATCGAGCTCCTTCACGGCCTGGCTGGCTCGATTATAAAGATCTTTGTCTGACACCAGTTGGCCGATCGTCCCTTCGCCGCGATTGACCTTGTCTAGAATCCCGATACTCTTGTCGGATGCAGCCTCCAGCTTCTCGAGGACCTTTGCGGAGCGATCGTAGAGCGCTGGGTCGGTGAGTAGTTTGCCAGCTGTGCCTTCTCCTTGACTAATGGCTAACAAGAGACGCTGGATGTCCCTGATTGCGGCGTTCACATTTTCGATGGTCGTCGTGGCACCGGACGCAATGCCGGCAATGTCCGCTTCAGCCTGTCCAACCAGGACACCTCCAGGAGCTAGCGGCGGCTTCGACGGCGTGCCGGGAAGAATTTCGACGAACTTATCGCCCAGCAAGCCCATGGGGCGGATGACGACCGACGCATCTTCCCGAATGTGAGGAGCCACGTTCGTCTTCACCGTGAACGTGATCTCTACACGAGGGGAATCTCCTGCGATCACGATGCGATGGACGTTGCCGATGTCCACGCCGTTCATGCGAACCGGTCCACCCACCTTGAGACCCTGCGTGTGGCTGACCACAGCCCGGAACTTCGTTTGCCTGCTGAGCAAGCCAAGGCCCTCTTCGAGGTTCATGATCATGGCCACCAGAATGGTCAGGGCAACCAGAACCAGGAGCCCGATCTTGACTTGGGACCATCTGAGCTGGGTCTGTCTGGTCATCGCCATCTCCTCCGATCGATCATACTACAGCTGCACGTTGGTTGGCCTCACCCTGCGTCACGACTCGACCAGGCTTCCCTCGCCTCAGGGGGCAAGCAGCTGGGATCCAGGAATCCACGGATGGCCGGATCTTGACTCCCACCGAGTTCTTCCGGCGTCCCCTCGAAGATGATGCGGCCATCCTGGATCATCACGATTCGATCTGCGACCCGGAAGGCGATGTCCAGGTCATGGGTAACGACCACCTGGGTCACTCCTTTGGTTTTCAGTCTCAGGATCAGATGACAGATTGTGAAGCCGTTGATCGGATCCAAACCGGCGGTCGGCTCGTCATAGAGGAGAAGCTTCGCCCCGCTGGCCAGCGCCCGTGCGATGCCGACCCGCTTCCTCATGCCTCCGCTCAGATCAGCCGGCATCTTATCAATCGCGTCCTCGAGCCCTACGAACTGCAAGCTCTCGCGCACCTTCTGCTCGATGACCTCATCGGACAAGCGTCCTTGTTCCCAGAGACGATACCCTACGTTTTCCCGGACCGTCAACGAGTCGAACAGAGCCGCGCCCTGGAAGACCATCGCCATGTTCTGGCGAATCTGAGCAAGATCCTGCTCACGCAAAACCGTGATCTCCTCCCCAGCCACTCGAATCGAGCCCCGATCTGGTCGAAACAGCCCCAGAATCAATCTGAGAATGGTGGTCTTTCCCGACCCGCTTCCGCCCAAGATCACTTTGGTTTCGCCTGGCTGCACCTGGAACGAAATCCCCTCTAGGACCTGCCGATCCCCTAGCGTGAGCCTGACCCCTTCAAGCACGATCATCCGACTCCCCAACAGCTCCTATGGAAACGCCATGAACAGCTTGGTCAGCAGGAAATCACTCGCGAGGATCAGGATGGACGACGAGACCATGGACTGCGTCGTGGACACGCCCACCCCCACCGTCCCGCCCTTGGTATAAAAACCAGCATAACATCCCACCATCGCAATGATAAAGCCGAAGACGGTTGGTTTCACCAGACCCAGCACGATATCACGTTGCCGAATTGCCTCAAACGCCCAGGTCCAATAAAAATAGGAGTCAATGCCAAGATACAGTCGGGCCACCAGCCATCCCCCGAAAATCGCAATCCCGTTCGCAATGATGGTCAGGACAGGGATCATGAGGAGGCAGGCCACAAGGCGCGTGGTCACGAGCTTTTGAATCGGATCTGTTCCCTCAGCCCGGAGCGCATCGATCTGCTCCGTCACCTGCATGGACGCGATTTCCGAGGCAATTCCAGATCCCACACGGCCCGCAATCATCAAAGCCGCCAGGACCGGTCCGAGTTCGCGCACCACGGACGTGCTGATCAGACGCGACACGTACATGCTCGCGCCGTAGGGCTCGAGCTGGACTGCCCCCTGGAGCGCCAGCACCATGCCGGTGAACATCCCGGTCAGTACGACGATAAAGAGCGACCCGACTCCGATCCGGTCAATCTGGAGCACCATCTCGCGGACATACCACGGCGGACGGAAAAGGCCCGCAATCGCCCGACTACAGAGGAAGGTAAACTCCTGTACGACCAGCACGTAGCCGATCAACGTGTTCTTGAGATCGAATGATCCGGTCATCTCCTCAACGGTTCCGCGCCGTTTCCACTGTTTTCATTCATTCTACAGGAATTATAGGTCAACTGAGGCAAGGGAACAATGGACGTGCACGAGTTCAGCTCAGGTGGCCTGCGCGGGGATGGGGCTATATCTCCGAATCACACGAGGGCCGATGGAACAGAGCACTTCGTACGGGATCGTGCCCAGCCAGGCGGCCAGGTCGGCTGCGGTGATCTGCATGTCGCCCTGCCGCCCGATCAGGACCGCTTCATGCCCAGGCCTGACCGTGGGAATGTCTGTCACATCCACCATGGTCATGTCCATACAGACGCGCCCGACCACCGGGGCGCGACGGCCGGCGATGAGGACTGCGCCGCGATTGGAAAGCGCTCGACTGTACCCATCGGCATACCCGATGGGGAGGACGGCAATACGCGAGAGGCGGGAGGCGACGAATGTCCTGCCGTAGCTGACGCTCTCGCCCGGTGCCACTCTGCGAACCTGCACCACATTCGTGGTCAGCGTCAGAACCGGTTTGAGCTCCAGCGCGTCGCCGCCAAGGGGAGTCGTGTGGTACCCGTAGAGCATGATGCCGGGACGAACGACCGTAAAATGTGCCGAGGGATGGCAGAGGATTGCAGCGCTATTGGCGGCGTGAACCAGCGGAACCTGAAGCCCGGCCGCTTTCAGCTGACTGATGACTGAGCCGAACCGTGCGATCTGGGTCTGGGTATAGGAAGGATCCTGGCTGTCCGCATCGGCGAGGTGGGTCATCAGACCTTCGACTCGCAGAGGCCCTCTGAACGGTGGGGACTGCAGTAGGGACAGGACCTCGTCCGGCGAAAGGCCCAGACGACCCATGCCGGTATCGACCTTCACGTGCACCGGATAGGGCTCCGGCCCGGATCGCGGGCACGCGGCGAACCCGGCCGCCGCCTCACGATCATAGACTACCGGCGTGAGTCGATGGGCGATCATGTCAGGGAACTGATTCGCGAACAATGCACCCATGACCAGGATGGGCGCGCTGATGCCGGCCTCCCGCAGTGCGATCCCCTCCTGAAGGGTCGCGACTCCCAGTCGAGGAATGCCCAGCTGCACAAGGGTCTGGGAGATGACCACGGCTCCGTGGCCATAGGCATCAGCCTTGACAACAGCAAGGATCTCAGAAGATGGGAGAAGGCGCTGACGTACTTGCGCGACATTGTGCGCGAGGGCAGACAGATCAACCGTGCCAACGGGTGTGGGCAGGTCGGCTGGGTGAGGCGTGGGGTTCGTCAAGATCGGTTGGGCACGGAAGCCATTTCAGACTTCCAGAATCTCGTCCTCCTTTTTCTTGAGGATCTGGTCCACCTGATGGACATACTGATCGGTGAGCTTCTGGATCTCTGCTTCCGCCTTACGCAGGTCATCCTCCGTGATCTTGGATTCCTTTTGCAACCGTTTCAACTCTTCATTCCCGTCTCGGCGGACCGCCCGGATATTGACCTTGGTCTCTTCCCCGTGCTTTTTGCAGATCTTGATGAGCTCCTTCCGCCGTTCCTCACTCAGAGGGGGGAGGGGAACCCGAATGACTTTCCCGTCGTTTGAAGGAGTCAGGCCTAGCCCGGAGGCCAGCAATGCCTTCTCGATCTCCTTGATGAGCGGCGGCTCCCAGGGCTGAACTGTAATGAGGCGACTCTCGGGAATCCCCAGCGTCGCCACCTGTTTCAATGAGGTCGGTGTCCCATAATAGTCCACCTTGATGCCGTCCAGCAGGGCCAGTGACGCGCGACCGGTTCGAAGGCCGCCCAAGTCCCGCTTCAGATGTTCAACCGCGGTCTCCATCCGATGGATCACCTGCTGCTTGGTCGCGTGCGGCATTCGTACGCCTCTTCACCGTTCAGGTGCTGGCGACCGTGACCAACGTGCCGATTTTGTCGCCCTGCACGAGCCGTTTGAGATTGCCGCGTCCCTTGAGGTTGAACACGATCAGCGGCAGGTTGTTGTCCATGCACAGAGTGATGGCGGTCGAGTCCATGACTTTCAGATTCTTGTTGAGGATCGAGAGAAACGCCAACTCCCCGAACATCTTTGCCGTTGGGTGGGTCACAGGGTCGGCTTCATAGATCCCATCCACCTTGGTGCCTTTCATAATCACCTGCGCGCCGATCTCCATGGCTCGGAGTGCCGCGGCAGTATCGGTCGAAAAGTAGGGATTGCCCGTGCCGCCCGCAAAGATGACCACCCGCTTCTTCTCAAGGTGACGGATGGCCCGCCGGCGTATATACCCTTCAGCTAGTTGGCGCATCTCAATGGCCGACTGCACGCGGGTGCTGACCCCCCTTCGCTCCAACGCATTTTGGAGCGCCAAGGCATTGAGCACGGTGGCCAGCATACCCATATAGTCAGCCGACGCCCGCTCCATGCCAGTCGCGCTGGCAGCAATCCCTCGAAAAATGTTGCCGCCGCCGATGACAATGGCCACTTCCACGCCCAATGAGACGACGGCCGCGATCTCGTCCGCCACGCTGTCCAGCACAGCGGGTTGGATCCCATACCCCTGCTCCCCGGCAAGGATCTCTCCGCTAATCTTCAGGAGGATACGCCGGTATTTCGCAGACGTCATGCTTGGCCCAGCTGATAACGCGTGAACCGCCGGATATTGATATTCTCGCCGATCTTCGCGATCTTCTGCGCCACCAAGTCCTTGATGGACACAGCGGGGTCCTTGATAAAGGCTTGTTCCAACAGGCAGCTCTCCTGGTAATACTTTTCGAGCTTGCCCTCTACGATCTTCGGCCAGGCCGCCTCCGGCTTTCCCATCTCCTTCGCCTGAGCCAGATAGATCTGCTTCTCCTTCTCGATCAGGTCGGGGGGGACCTCCTCACGTTTGACGAAGGAGGGACTCGAGGCAGCAATCTGGAGGGCGAGATCCTTCACGAAAGCCTGAAATTCCTCATTGCGCGCGACGAAGTCGGTTTCGCAGTTCACTTCCACGAGAACCCCGATGCGATTCCCGGGATGAATATAGGCCGAAATGGTTCCCTCGTTCGTTTCTCTCCCGGCCTTCTTCTGTGCTGCAGCCAGCCCTTTCTGCCTCAGATAGTCAATGGCCTTGTCAATGTTGTTTGCGGACTCCTGCAGCGCCTTTTGGCAATCGAGAATGCCGGCGCCGGTCTTCTCACGAAGCTCTTTCACTAACGTGCTCTGACCTGCCATTCCTGTCATTCTCCCGCGTTCAGCCTGTTCCGGGCTTCAATGGATGGTTCACGTTCCCGCTCGTGCCGGAGCGGCTCAGGAGGTCGAGATGCTTTCCACTCCAATCCCTACCGACTGGACTGATCGCAGGTCCGCCGGCATGGCAGCCTCGGACTTCTCGCCTTCTTCCCGTTGGGTGCGCAGATGGGCTCCTTCTAGACAGGCATCGGCGATTCGCGCGGTGATGAGCTTGATCGATCGGATGGCATCGTCGTTCCCGGGGATAGGGTAGTCGATGCCGTCCGGGTCGCAGTTGGTGTCCACGATCGCCACCACGGGGATGCTCAGCCGATTGGCCTCCTGGACCGCGATACGCTCCACACGGGTATCGAGGACAAACACGCATCCGGGAAGGCTATTCATGTTTTTGATCCCGCTGAGATTCTTCTCGAACCTGACCCGCTCTTTTTCCATCTGGCTGAGTTCTTTTTTGGTCAGACCGTGGGGGGCGCTGTCGCTTAAGATGGCTTCCAGCTTCTTTAGCCTGTCGATGCTCTTCCGGATGGTTTGAAAATTGGTCAACATGCCGCCGAGCCACCGTTGGTTCACATAAAACATGCCGGATCGCTTGGCTTCTTCTTCGAGGATGTCGATGGCTTGGCGCTTCGTCCCCACGAACAAGACGCATTCCCCCGACGCCACGGTGTCACGGACGAAGGCATAGGCCGTCTGAAAGCGCTGAAGGGTCTGCTGGAGATCAATGATATAGATCCCGTTGCGCTCCCCGAAGATGTACCGTTTCATTTTCGGATTCCATCGATTGGTTTGGTGTCCGAAATGCACCCCCGCCTCAAGCAGTTCCTTAATTGTGACCGTGCCCATGCCTTCACCTCCCTTCTTCGCTTGCGGAGCGCCTTCTACCCGTTGCCTGTGGCCCGTTGCCTTCACCCGTTGCAACAACGAGCAACGGGTACCCGGAGCAACGGGCGCCCCGATCAACGGGTATGACGGCGAGAGGTCTCTCTCCCCTTATTCCCAAGCGTAGCGGCGTGCCCATCACGCCGATGCGAAATTGGTTAATGAGCCTGTTGAAAACAGGCCGTCGCCCCTTATACTCAAGTAGACCGAAATGCGCTCTAAGGGCTTGGAACGCTAGCATAAACTCCCTTGCTTTTCAAGTGCAGAGCGGCTGGCGACAGACCTCTAGCAGGCTGTCGAATAACCCATGCGGCCTCAGGAAAGGCATCGACTGCGAGACCTGTGAGGACAGCACAGGCTTTTCAGGATGTTCAAAAAGGCCCCCCAGCGAGGCCGCAGCGAGCGAAGAGGCGTTGACCCGTTGCAATGAGGAGCAACGGGGTACCCAAGAGGTTGAGCCTCTGACCGGTACCCATTGCTTGGCCGCGTGCAATGGGTGAACGAGAACAAAGCTGGAGGCCTTTTTCAACATCCTGCTAGGATCGATAGGTTGCATTGATCCTCACATAGTCATAGGACAGGTCTGTGGTCCACAGCCGCGCGGCGGCCTGACCTTGACCCAGATGCACTGTGACAGTGAACTCCTTCCGGCGCATGATTCGTGCGATCCGTCGCTCGGCCAGCGAACCCAGACTCGTCCCTTCCTTGACGATCGGGATCCCTTCAAACGCCAGCTCGAGCTTGTTCGGATCGATACGGACGCCGGAGCGCCCGATGGCAGCCATGATCCGACCCCAGTTCGCATCTTCCCCAAACAGCGCGGTCTTCACCAGATTGGACGTGGCGATGGTCTTGGCTACCTGCCTTGCATTAGCCTGAGTCCTGGCGCCAGTGACCACCACCTCGACGACTTTCGTCACCCCTTCTCCATCCCGACAAACCTGCATCGCCAACGAGAAACAGGCATGATCCAGGAGCCGTTGGAACAGAGCGAACTCGGGTGACCCTGCCCGCAGCACCGGGGCGCCAGCCATCCCGTTCGCCAAACAGAGGACGGTGTCGTTTGTACTGGTGTCCCCGTCGATCGAAATACAGTTGAATGACCGGGTAACCGCGGCGAGCAGCGCTCGCTGGAGTGTCCGCTGTTGGATCGCCGCATCCGTCGTCAGGTAAGCGAGCATCGTGGCCAAATCTGGATGGATCATCCCGGAGCCCTTGGCCATTCCACCTACCGTGACGCGACGACCCGCGATGCGAGTCCTGAGCGCGACCTGCTTCGCCTTCGTGTCGGTCGTCAGAATCGCCTTGGCTGCCTCCGCCCCGCCACTGCGCCTCAGCCGTTTCACCAGCGTGGGGATCCCCCGTCTGAGGCAGGCCATGGGCAAGGGTTGACCGATCACGCCGGTGGACCCGACGAACACGGAATGGGGAGCCGTGCCGACCCCTCTGGCGACCAGACCAGCCATTTCCTCAGCATCGGTGAGGCCCATTGCGCCGGTGCAGGCATTGGCGTTCCCGCTGTTAATAATAATCGCGCGACCGATGCGCTGTCGGAGATGAAGCCGGTCCAGAAGAACCGGAGCGGCTGCGACCCGGTTCTTCGTAAAGACCCCGGCGATGGGTCCTTCCTGTAGCGACACCACGAGCGCCAGATCCGGAACGGACGCTTTCTTAATGCCGACGTGGATGCCAGCTGCCAGAAAGCCCAGCGGAGCTGTAATCCCGCCCCTGATCTCCTTCATGACTCTGCGTCTTGGACCGGCATGATGTGGGAGGCGCTCAGCGAGAGGCGGCTGGTCACGGGTAGGCTCCAGGAGCGGTCAGACCCATTTCTTCGGGAAATCCCAACATCAGGTTCATGGCTTGGAGCGCTTGCCCGGCCGCTCCTTTTACCAAATTGTCCAGCGCGGCGACGGTGATCACCCAACCTGCTCTTGCGTTGGCGAACACCGCCAGATCACAGAAGTTGGATCCGCGGACATGCCGGGGATTTGCAGAGGTGTCTCCCTCCTGAAGCCGGACAAACCTTTCACCTTTATAGTAGTCACGGTAGATGGCCCGTAGCTCCTCAAGTCCGACCGTGGCTTGTAAGCGGCAGTACGCCGTGCTGAGAATGCCGCGATTCATGGGGACAAGATGAGGCGTAAAGACGACCTTCACGGTCGCCGCGTCATTCCTCCCCGAGGACCCAGTGGTTCGGACGGTTCCGCTTGAGGCAAGCGCGCTGAGCTCCTGCTCAATCTCCGGGATGTGGCGATGCTGCCCGATCTTATAGGCCTCGACGGATTCGTGCGCCTCCGGGAAATGATAGGGGAGGGCGGGGCTCCTGCCTGCCCCCGAAATGCCGGACTTGGCATCGATGATGATGGCATCCTGGTGGACGAGTCCCTTGGCTACCAGTGGAGCGAGTTGCAAGATCGCCGCGGTCGGGTAGCAACCGGGAGAAGCCACGAGTCGAGCCGTGCGGATTTTCGCCCGGTGGAGCTCCGGCAGGCCATAGACCGCTTCTTCCAGCAGCTTCGGGTATGGATGGGTCGTCTGATACCAGGTCTCGTATGAACGTGGATTCTTGAGACGATAATCTGCGCTGAGATCCACGACCGGTTTGCCCGCCGCCAGGCAAGCCGCAACCGGCGCGAAGGATTTCGTGTGGGGGAGGGAAACAAACACAGCCCCCGCCCGCGCGGCGATGGCCTCCGGCGCAAGGGACTCGAACGAGAACGGGACAAGGGAAGCCAGATGAGGGAACACCGCGGAGACAGGACTCCCCGCAGACTTTTCTGATGTGACGGCGGCGAGCGTCATCTTGGGATGCCCCACGATCAGCCGCAAGAGTTCCCCGCCCGTATAGCCGCTTGCACCCACCACCGCAACCTTGACCGTTCTCGTCTGGGTCACTGCACAACCTCCATCGTCACGTTCATACTCTTTCCCGTTAGCGAACTCTCCAGCGAAAGACATGAAAAAAGGGAAGGCCGGGGGGCCTTCCCTTGGTATTCACAAACCCCCAGCCGTCAGCGCTTGGAGTACTGGAAGCGTTTCCGCGCCCCTTTCTGCCCGTACTTTTTACGCTCCTTGACGCGGGAATCCCGGGTTAAGAGACCTTCCTTCTTGAGCGGCTCTCTGAGAGACGGATTCATCGTGACCAGAGCTTTGGCGATCGCGTGTCTGAGCGCGCCGGCCTGTCCGGTGGAGCCGCCTCCGCAGACCGTCGCCCGCACATCGTATTTTCCCGCCGCCCCTGTCACGTCGAGCGGAAACTGGATCAGGCTCCTGAGCGAAGGTCTGGGGAAATAGTGCTCCAAGGAGCGCTCATTCACCACCATTTCGCCGGACCCCGGCGAGACCCACGTCCTGGCGATCGCGCATTTCCGCTTGCCGGTTGCATACTGCACTGCTCCTGTCATGCGTCGCATGCCTCCTTGATGTTGGCTCTGGCTCAAAGTGCGAGCGGTTCAGGACGTTGGGCCTCATGAGGGTGCGCTGTCCCGGCATACACCTTCAACTTCCTGGCCATCTGCTTTCCGAGCGGATTTTTGGGCAGCATCCCCTTGATGGCCCTTGTCACGAGGCCTGTGGGATTCTTTGCGTGAAGATGCTCGGCTGTGACGGACTTGAGACCACCGGGGTAGCCCGTATGATGGATATAGGTCTTGGTCTTGAGCTTGTCCCCGGTCAGGCGGATTTTGTCCGCGTTGATAATGACGACATGATCGCCGGTGTCAATATGCGGGGTGAAGGTCGGTTTATGTTTTCCCCTCAGCAGGATCGCAACCCGGGAAGCCAACCGTCCTAAGGTTTTCCCATTGGCATCAACCAGATGCCACTTCCTGATCACGTCCGTCTGTTTTGCGAAGTACGTTCCCATCATCCGTTCTCTGTCCTGTTGAGAATTGTCGGTCAGTCCTGACTAGACCTCGTGCTTCCCGAAATTTTTCGCATCCAGCTTCTCAAGCCATGCATCAAGATTCCAAGCGCCCCGGCGCTTCAACACATCCTGAGTCACATAAATGGGACTGTTTGTTCGAAGGGCCAGCGCGATCGCGTCGCTCGGCCGCGCATCGACGGAATGTTCCGTCCCTCGGGAGAGCAGGTGGATGGCAGCATAGTACGTGCTGTTTTTGACATTCGTGACCACCACACGCACGACTCGCGCGTTCAGATGGTCCGCCATGCTGCGGATCAGATCGTGGCTCATCGGTCGAGGGGTAACGATGCCTTCCAGCGCCATTTTGATCGCAATCCCTTCCGCAGCGCCGACCCAGATCGGCAGAAGCTCGGCGTTTTGCGCGTCTCGAAGAATCACAATTCTGGTGTCGGTGTCAGGATCATGCACGACCCCATGGACTTTCAGCTGCACCAGATCAGTGGATTCCTTCTGCTCCATGGACCTGCCGTACGCTCCCCTAAGTTCGGCCGCTCTAGAATTCAGCCTCTGCTTGCCGATGCCCACTGCCCCTTCGGGTCACGAGTCGAGCTTGCCAAAATCTTCAGGTTTCAGATCCTCGAGCCACTGCTCCAATTCCTCGGACGTCTGTTTGCGGAGGACCGCCTCGCTCGCAAAAACGGGGGCGTTCGTGCGCAAGGCTAAGGCAATGGCATCGCTGGGTCTCGAGTCGATTGAGTATTCAGAGTCCTCGTACTGGAGATGAATCTTGGCAAAATAAGTGTTGTCGTTCAGGTCGGTGATGACGACACTGATCACTTTGGCATCGACCGCGTCAAGCACGGCCTTCATGAGATCATGGGTCATCGGTCGCGGCGCTGCAACACCTTCCAATGCAAAACTGATCGCGCTCGCTTCTGATTTTCCGACCCAAATCGGCAACATGTCCGCATTGTCCTCAACCCGAAGAATCACGATGTAGGCGTTGTTGTAGGGATCGAACATCAATCCCCGCACCTTCATCTCTGTAATCATGCGGAGCGTCCCTCGAATCGTCTGCGCGAGTTGATCCTTCCTGGATGAGACGCCTTACTGTAACACTTCTCTTTCGGCACTGTCAACGAAACGAGCGAGAGGTTTCGTACTCGTTACGGGAGATTTTCCAGATCAAAGGCATTTCCGGAAATAGCCGGTGACGCATTGGTTGCGAGCTGCAACAAGGCTCTTGCGGAGAGGGGCGGGTGGCGGAGCCGGTCGCGATCCTCTCTCGGGTAGGCCTCGGCCCGCATGGCGGTTCGCGTTGCCCCAGGGTTGAAGGTCATGGCATAGACGCCCACGGATCGGAGCTCATCAGCCAGAACCTGCATGAGCCCCTCGACGCCGAATTTTGAAACCGCGTAGGCCCCCCACCCGGCACGCCCGGCCCGGCCGACCGAGGATGAAAGCGTAATAATACATCCGTGGCCTTGGGCTGCCATGACCCTGGCGGCTTCCCGTGACATGTAGAACGTGCCGCTGAGGTTGATCCGGAGCACCCGCTGCCACTCGCGGATCGGATAGTCCGAAATCGGCACGCGCGGTCCCAAAATTCCCGCATTATTGATTAACAGATCAAGTCGACCATAGCGGCGGACTGCAAAGCGCACCAGGGCGCGTGCTTGCCTGGGAGATCCGATATCGGTCACGCGCGCGGCAGCTTCCCCCCCAGCCGCCTTGATGGTGGAGAGCGCCGCTCGGAGTTCCCTGCTCGTCCTGGAGCAGAGGACCACGCGGGCCCCTTCCCGGGCGAACAGTTCAGCCGTGGCGCGGCCGATTCCGCGTCCTGCACCAGTGATAATCGCAACCACGTTCGCGAGGCGGCCGCCCATTTTTTCTCAGGAGTGTAGACAAGCCGGAGCCATTCGATCATGTTCACCGAGAAGGGGCACAGTCTGTTGGCGAGGCACCATGAAGCGACCCACGGCTCGAGCCGAGTGGGTCATACCGGAACAGCTGAGAGGCTACTACACAGGCTTGTAGTTGTCCTGCAATTTGGAGCTGTCCACGGCCTCTCCGAGCTTCAGGAAAGCCCGCATATGTTTCTTGACGAGCTCCCGACCACTCTCTTCACCAAGATTGACCTGATATTCGTTGATCACCATCACCTTCATCCCCTCCCATTCTCTCCAGCAGCTCTTGCAGACATTGGCCTTGATCTCTGACTCAAGCCGCCCCATAAATAGAGGATCGGTGATCGGTTCTCCCGCTTTTCCACATTTGACGCACTGCACTGCTGCCATCTCCGTTGCCCTCCTTCTGGGATATCCCCGAGTCTGACGGCTCGGATCCCGTTGCTGCTTAGGACAGTGGCAGCATTGTAGCACTCGGTTCCTGCGAAAGAAAAGGGGCGCATCGTGGACGTTGACGGTCGGAGACGATCGTGCTAGGAAGGAAGCCCGACGCGACGCCACGACGCGAGACTGTGGCCCGGATGGCGGAACTGGCAGACGCGCCAGACTCAAAATCTGGTTCTCGCAAGAGAGTGGGAGTTCGACCCTCCCTCCGGGCACCACCGCGAGCTCTTCAGGGTCCCCCCATAGCGGGAGGACCCCTGCGCAGCCAAGGGGGTTGGGGGGGGACAACCGCGCCAGGGGACGAGCCAGGAAGGCAAAGAATTTCCCTGGGTTTTGAGGCAGGCGAGCCCAAGCGGCAGAACCTATTTCGGAGAGTGACCCGTCAGGAATTCCTCTTGACACGGCATGCAAAGTTGACCTATATTTCCGCTTGTCTCCATCACTCACCTGCGAGTGAAGGAGCAAACAGCGGATATGGTGTTTCGTCATTATTTACGTCCCTCATAAGTCTAACTTACAAGGAGGCAGCACATGCGTAACGTAGTCTTAATGGGAGCAGTGATCCTGTTTGCGGGCTCTGTAGGGATCGCGGCAGCCCAGGAGCGCCTGCCGCAAAACTCCGGGTTCGGCACCGGCGTTGGTGAATCAGCGGGCACAGGGACACGTTCCCAAACCTGGGATACGCAAGCGTTCAAGGAGAGGCTCTCCCAGGCCGAAACGGTCTATGGCCGAGTGC
>VBOJ01000101.1 GCA_005877775.1 Nitrospirota bacterium
CGCCCGCGAACTTCCTGAATCAGCCGGTCATCGTGTTGGAGCAAATCCTCACCGGCACGTATGCCGACGGGCTCGGGAACATCCAGAAGGTCCCGGACCGGATAGATTTTGACCCCTACCCCTGGCACTCAATGGCGATCTGGATCCTGACGCAAATGAAACGGTGGGGACACCTGAAAGGCGACGTGAATTACAAGTCTGTGGCCGAGCAGGTCTATCTGGCAGCGGGCTGCGATCGCATCGCCAAGGAACTGGGCTACCCGACACACAAGGCCACGTCGACGACACATACGATCATGGGCAAGGTGTTTGATCCGAATCAGGCAGAAGCCTATGTAAAGAGTTTCAAGATTCACAGCATGGCGTAACGGATGGAGAACGACTGGCTAGGCTGCTATTGTGCTCGAAGAACGCGCGCGCGCCTCTCGGCGTCGTTCGTATCTCGTCGCTTGAAAGTCGCAAGATACGCTTCACCCCTCGACGTTGCTCGGGGTGACCCTGAGCCTGTCGAAGGGTCACGAGGGACGGTTCATGAGAGATCGAGAAGAGAGAAGGTTTACAGAATAAAGAGTTAGAAGAGGGAAGGAACTATGGGCGGAGGAAAAGGCAATCCATGGTTGATCTCGGGTTTTCTTCTCGTGGTCTTTCTGCTCGCGTGGCACTTTTTCACGCTGCGCGGGGCCTTTGATCCCAGAGGGCTAACCGAGGAGCAGCTCCAGATGATGGAGTTTAATGGTGACATCGTCCGGACTGCTGACGGCGGATACGTGTGGAATCCGGAGAAGGAAAAAGTCAAGGGTGTGCCAGGTCCGTTAGCAGTCATGGAGAAAGCTTGGACCGAACTGGGTGAAGCGTTTGTGAAGAAGGGGACGAATGATCACGGAATTGCCTATCTGGTCCTGTACACCGTCTCGCGATTTGCCGCAGGATTTCTTGCGGCCTCCGTGGTGGCCATCATGCTTGGGGTGCTTCTCGGGCTGAACAAAGTGCTGTTTCAGGCGGTCAATCCCTTTATCCAGATTCTGAAGCCCATTTCGCCGCTGGCCTGGATGCCGCTGCTGCTCTACACCGTGAAGGATCCAAAATGGACGGCCGTGTTGGTCGTCTTCATGGCGGCGCTCTGGCCGACCCTTGCCACCACGGCATTCGGGGTCAATTCCTTGCGCAAGGACTATCTGCACGTCGCTGCGATCCTTCAATTGTCGTGGGTCAAGCGTCTCTATAAAGTCATCCTGCCTGGCGCAGCGCCGACCATCGTCAATGGGCTCCGGATCTCCTTTGGAAGCGCGCTGGTGGCGGTGGTGCCGGCTGAGATGCTGTTGGGTGAACTGGGGGTCGGTTACCTGAGCTGGATCGAGTGGAACAATTTGGATATCTCCGGCGTCATCTTCGCCATCCTGGTCGTCGGGGTCGTGGGGGTCATTTTGGATTCCGGGTTCAATAAACTGGCCGGTCTTGTGACCTACCAGGAGTAATCCATGGCCTTTCTCGAAATTGATCATGTCTCCAAGTACTTCCCGAGCCATACGGGGGACGGACAGGTCTGTATCTTCAATGATGTGACGATCAAGATTGACAAAGGCGAGTTCGTGACCACCATCGGGCATTCGGGTTGCGGCAAAACCACCTTGCTCAACATCATCGCCGGATTGGAGACGATGTCGGAGGGAGGAATCATCTTGAGCGGCAAAGAGGTATGCGGTCCCGGGTTGGATCGGATGGTGGTTTTTCAGACCTTCTCGCTCATGCCGTGGATGACCGTGTTCCAAAATATCCGGTTGGCCGTGAAAGCGGCATATCCGGACTGGGACCGTGAAAAGATCGCGGCGCATGTCCAGAAGTACGTTGATCTGGTGGGACTGAGGGGCTCGGAGACCAAGCGGCCTACGGCGTTGTCTGGGGGGATGAAGCAGCGAGTGGGCCTGGCCCGGGCCTTCTCGATCGAACCCAAGGTGCTGCTCTTGGATGAGCCGTTCGCCCAGATCGATGCGCTGACGAGGGGGGTGATTCAAGAAGAATTAATCCAAATGTGGAATACGACCCGCAATACGGTGTTCATGGTGACCCATGATGTGGATGAAGCAATCCTGCTCTCCGATCGGATTCTGCTCATGACCAACGGGCCTTCCGCGCGCATCGCGGAAATCGTGGACGTGACCATTCCAAGACCGCGTTCGCGCGAGTCGATCATCGAGCATCCCCACTATTACAAGATCAGGAACCATATCATTCATTTCCTGGTACGACACGCTAAACATGGGCCGAGCGGCGACGGAGGACCCCCGGACCAGTCTGTCAGTGAAGCTCCGCTACAGGTGAATTTCGGGAAGGACGTCTCCGTGCTGCGCTGATCGCGTGGCAGGAAGACACCGGAAAGAAGGAGGCAACAGATGGAGAGGAATGGGAGGGTAGAGAGCAAGAGAGCTCGAGACATCATTAAGGCGAAGCGGCTGGAGAAAAAGGTAACGGTTGCCCAACTGGCAAAGACGGTCGGCAAAAATCCGACATTTGTGGCGGCGGCGCTGCAAGGTAATCACCGTCTGACCGAGGATGAGGCTAAGAAAGTGGGCAAAGTCTTGGATCTCGATAAGGAGACCACAGAATCGCTCATGAGATTTCCGGTGCGAACGGATTTTCCGAATTCCGCCGATCCGTTCAAGTATCGTCTCTTGGAAATCGTTGGCGTGTATGGGGACGCGCTGCGTGAGATGGCGAATGAGATGTTCGGCGACGGCATCATGAGCGCGATTGATTTCACCTTGGACATGGAGCGCGTGACCGGAAGTCAGGGCGAAGCCCGTTGCAAGATCACGCTGAACGGCAAGTGGCTGGAGTACAAGACATTCTAGGTGACGTACAGCAGGTACTGCCTGCCAGCAACGTAGCGACAGGACCCTGTCGGCGCCTTCGTGATAGGTGACGCGGCGAGTGGCAGGGTCTCGATTGTGCCATAGGATGATATTGAAGGAGAAGTCATGACCTCATATGTGCACAGGAATCGACTGGTGTTGGTTCTTGTCTGCCTCGTGCTGCTGACAGGTGCCAATTTCAGCTGGGCGCAGGAGATGGCGCCGCCCATCCAGCCCCAGACTAGTGCGGCGGACACGGCCTGGGTATTGATTTCCTCTGCCCTGGTGCTGGCGATGATCGTGCCGGGCCTGGCCTTGTTTTACGGGGGGCTGGTCCGGAGTAAGAATGTGTTGGGCACGATCATGCATAGTTTCGTCATCCTGTGCCTCATCAGCTTGCTCTGGCTCCTGGTCGGATACAGCCTGGCCTTCGGGCCGGACAAGAAAGGGCTGATCGGAGGACTCGAATGGGCTGGGCTGAGCGGCGTGGGGATGACTCCACATCCGGCGTACGGTCCGACAATTCCCCACCAGGCCTTCATGGTGTTTCAGCTCATGTTCGCGGCGATCACGCCGGCTCTGATCACCGGGGCTTTTGCCGAGCGTATGAAGTTCAGCGCGCTGCTGCTGTTCGCCGCCCTCTGGTCTCTCGTGGTTTACTGCCCGATCGCGCATTGGCTCTGGGGAGGCGGCTGGCTGGGACAGTTAGGAGCCCTTGATTTTGCCGGCGGAGCGGTCGTGCACATCAGTTCGGGGATCAGCGCCCTAGTCTGCGCCATGGTGTTCGGCGCGCGCCACGGCTACGGGACGGATTACATGGCTCCGCACAACCTCCCATTGACGCTCTTGGGGACTGGACTCTTGTGGTTTGGCTGGTTCGGGTTCAATGCAGGGAGCGCGTTGGGCGCAAACCAAACGGCGGTGGGCGCCTTTGTGGCGACTCATACGGCTGCGGCGACGGCAGCCTTGACCTGGATGCTGGTGGAATGGCACCACCGAGGCACCCCCACCGTGCTGGGTGTGGCCAGCGGCGCGGTGGCCGGCTTAGCGACGGTTACACCTGGAGCCGGCTTTGTGGGTCCGTTCTCTGCCCTGTTGATGGGGCTGGCAGCAGGCGCGATCTCCTATCTCGCCATCGCCTGGAAAGGCAAGTTCGGCTATGACGACTCCCTCGATGTCGTCGGCATCCACGGCGTTGGAGGAATCCTTGGCATCTTGGCTACCGGGCTCTTCGCCTGCAAGGCGGTTAACCCAGCTGGCGCAGACGGTCTCTTCTTTGGTAATCCGGCGCTCTTCGGCCTTCAGGTCTTAACAGCTCTCACCGTCGCACTGTTCGCCTTTGTCGGGACATACCTGATTCTGAAACTGGTGGATCGCATAGTCGGGTTGAGGATCTCGTCAGATGAGGAGAGGATGGGGCTGGATCTGAGCCAGCACAACGAACGTGCCTACTCCTGATGCTGAAAACGATCCCCAGCCTCGTTCTCGGGTCGCCAAAATCCTCAACGTACTGAGGTACAGTACGTCTCCGGTTTTGACTCGCCTGCGGCCTCGCTGGATGACCGTTTTGAGCATCAGGGTTGGGTGTCGCTAAGCAGAATGTGCTAGTTGAACGCACGCAGTAGAGGCCAACCCAGCCACCCCGTGCGTAGAGAAGAATAGCGGCCTTGTTGGATGGCCTGTTTGAGCGTCACGTTGTTGTTGTGGCTACATTGGAAATGAAGAGCGGCTTCGCTGGATGACTGGTTTGAGGATTTGGTCAGACTCGAGCGGCCGGGCAGGGAGGTTGAGGGTTTGGGGCCTTCATGTGGCTTCTACTGTTCCAAGGGACTTGTAGGGAATGAACACCTCGCCGATGATGTCCTGTCCTTCTTTCGAAAGGGCAAATCTGGCGAAGGCTTCAGCCACAGGGTTCGGTCTTTGCTTTGAGAGAAGAAGAACCGGGCGACGAAGCTTGTAGCGTCCGTCTTTGACCGTCTCTTTAGCTGCCTCGACCCGGTCAATCACCAGTAATTTGACATTAACCCCATACTTCACCGCTTCAAGGGCGACCCCCAGCGAGGCATAGGTTACCGCAGGGAGGCTGCCTGCCACCGTGCTAATAGCTCGCTGGTCAGAGCGAACCACCTTTACCGATTTTGGAATCTTCCCTACGATCCCGAGCGCCTCCTCAA
Organism: Nitrospirota bacterium; assembly: GCA_005877775.1. Classification (GTDB taxonomy): domain Bacteria; phylum Nitrospirota; class Nitrospiria; order Nitrospirales; family Nitrospiraceae; genus NS-7. The sequence continues at coordinate 5,024 of VBOJ01000101.1, forward strand.
AGCTATGGCGGATATGCTGGAACCGCGGACGGTCAATCAGTTGTATTGTGGTGTCTGGTCCACCTAGCGCTGACCACCGCTTTACTTTGCCCGAGAAGATGTCACCCACCTGTTGGGTGGTGACCTCCGTCACCGGGTTTGTGGAGTCTACGACCACCGCAATCCCGTCCCAGGCAATGGGGATCGCGGTCAACTCCGGGTCGTGTTGCCCCGTCACTGCGACATGCACTTCCCCCGACTTGACCAATTCAATCGGGTCCGAATCCTGTTCCCACTGGATCTCCACGACACTCCCGAGGTGACCCTTCTCAAAGGCTTTAGTCAGCCGTTCGATGGTCGAAAGCTCAGGTCCATTCCCAGCGATGACCATCGATCCAGCGACACCAGGCACGGCAACTGAAAGCAAAACCGTAGTCGTGGCCAGGAGTAGACTCAAGACCGTGGCCACTCTAGTGAACATATGAGGGCTCATGATGATTCCCCATGCCATCGTTCTCACCCTTTCCGTCCTTACCTCGGTCTCTTGTGGGCTCATGGCGACGCTGAGCTCACCCTTATCTCAGACATTCCCTCTCACCCGACCCTCCCCCCTTTAGGGATGGGATGGGAGGATGGTCTGAAGGACTAGAATAAATCTCTTTACTGCTCAGACCAAGGCCTTGGAACCGCTGTCCTGTACTCATCTGGCCCGGACCTAGGAAAGAAGATCCCGTACTCCTGGACTGGCATCACCATCCGCGCGAAGTTGGTCAACTCATCCGCAGCGCCCTCGCTGATACCATGACTCCGATTGGTGAGCAACTTGAAGAACGCGCCCATCTCAACCTTCATGGTTCGCCGATCTTCACGGCCCAAGGCCTCCCGTACCAGGGTGAGCTTCTTCAGGTAGGGGGCAAAATCATATGTGGGATAGTTCGCTTTGAAGTAGGAGCCCAGCGCGTTCGCGATGTCGTCCACCCCGGTGGTCTGAGCCGGAGCTACGGCGGTTGTTGCAGGTGGGTTGGGATGAGAGGAGATAGGGCCATCCATGATCTCGGGAATGCCTGATCCCGGAAGCCGATCCGCTGCTTCTATTATCAGGGGGATCCACAGATTCAGCGCGAGCGATGCAATGATGAGCAAGCGGTATATATTGAGATGGCTTGTCATCGCCTGTTCTCCCTTCTATAGTCGTAATCGACTCGTTTCAGATTCGCCGGAATCCTTTCCAGACCACTCTCCACATTGGTCATCAGTGATGCCTTCGAAGCATTCAGAGTAGCATGTCTCAGCCATGTCTACCTATTCAATTACTGGCTCATCTGCTCGATGGCCATCAGGTCCAACTCGTCCTCGATCTCGTCAAGACAATAGAGGCAGATAAATGGAAAATCGGTTGGCACTTCTGGTAGGACCACATCCGGAGTCTCGACAGCAGGTTGGCCGCAGTCCTTGTGGACGTAGATAGTCATGATGGCCCTCCCGGACCGGGAATTGTGATTCTGGAGTGCACCTTGTCCATAGTCCGCGTTCAGAGGACAGACGGTTAGAAGGCGTCCTGGGCGCATCGGATGCCCACATATGGGCCCATGTCGGAGGGAAAATAACTTTCCCGAGACGCGGATTTCAGCCGGATCGCTAGGTCGCCAAACGACCCGCCTCGCATCACCTTCTGTGTGCCCCGAGAGGGCCCCTTCGGATTACTCTTTGGGCTCGTAGCATAGTACTGTTCGTTGTACCAGTCCGCCACCCATTCCGAGACACTCCCCGCCATGTCATAAATCCCGTAGGGACTCTTGCCCGCCTCGTAGTTGTCCACCGGCCTGAGACTGTCACTATAGAAGTTGTGTGCAACGGGCTTATCGTAATTCGCCAGTTTGAAGGTGGGCTCCTCATTCCCCCACGGGTACGTTCGATTGTCCGTACCCCGCGCCGCCTTCTCCCACTCAGCCTCGGTGGGCAGGCGCTTGCTGACCCAGCGACAGTAGGCATCCGCTGCCGTCCAGGTAACCCCCATCACCGGCCGATCGCCGTCGTAAGGCAGGTTGACTTGCTCCCATAACATCGGCAAAGGCCTCGGTTGATCCTGCCCGGTTGCCTCCAAGAATTTCGTATATCGCGCCGTCGTCACCTCGTACCGGTCTATATAGAATGCGTTGAGATACACCTCATGCGGCGGTTGGGTCTTGGAGAGCCCGTCTTGGCTGCCCATCGTAAAGGCCCCGTCCTTGATCCACACCATTGGGGCGCCGTGCTTACGGGCTTCCGCCTCCAACGCTCGGCGAGTCTCGGTGCGGGCCGGGGTGGCCACGCTAAGAGCAATCAACCCAGCCAGAAACGTCATGATCACAGCAACGCGTCGCATGGCAGACCTCCAGGTAATAAGTGTCCACTCTGTCCCGCCACATGTTCAGAGCCATGTTCTAAGCCACAACGATATGAGCTTATGCGCTGAACGAGCTGCCGCAGCCGCAGGTGGTCCGCGCTTGCGGATTCTTAATCGCAAAGCCCGACCCCTGCACGCTATCCAGATAATCCACTTCTGAGCCACTGAGAAGCGGGGCGCTCTGCGAGTCCATGATGACCTTGACGTCACCCTTTTCGATCACCGTGTCGTCATCGCTCATCTTGGATTCAAACGACATCCCGTACTGGTAGCCATGACAGCCGCCGCCTTTCACGTACACTCGCAGGCCAATCGTGTCCTGCTCCTCCTGCATGAGCTCCCGAATCTTCTCTTCAGCCTTCAACGTGATGGTAATCATTGCCTCTCGCCCCTTTCTGATTGACGGGTTCGGCTGAAGCGTCTAGCCCACTCCATCCAGACCGTCATGTCCAAGCCTGTCGTTCCCGACGAGCCGTTCCAGGCTCTTGCCTCATCATTCTCGGTTCTTCAGTGCCAGGTGCGATGAGCTTCGCTCACATGCTCCACCCCGCCAACCTTCTCGATCTCCCATTGGATATCATGCGGAATTGCAACAATCTTCAGTTCCGCACAGTGACCGTTTGCCTCAGCGCCGAGTTCCTCCACCACCTGCACGAGCTTCTCATCATCTCGGGGGATGAGTACGCCACACCGATTCAAACTCGGCTCTCGTGGAGTTGCCCCTTTGGGCCAGTACGCACCAAGGTCTGGTTCCTGGAGCGCCTCTTGTTGGCCCAAGTCTCGCAGCCGCGAAAATGCCCGATGACTGAGGCAAAACCCTCCGTCGCTCTTATTCCCGTAGCTCTTATTGATGACGATTTTTCTCATTGACTGATCTCCCTCTCTGCCCGCGGCGGCCTCGGTGGCACCGCTGCGATTCGGCCGCTTCATCGTGATGGCACCTTTTGAAACAGTCAGGACGCAGGTTTCGACTCTTCGTATCCTTCATACCACCCGCTCCATTTTGCATACCATCGATCCGCCCACTTGCTCACCTCTTCTTTCGTGTGGCCGTACCGTTTCTGGATTGTGCCGTTGAACCTATCTTGATCGCCCTCAATCTGCAGGAGATCATCATCCGTGAGTTTCCCCCACTTCTTCTTGAGCGCTCCTTTCAGTTGGTCCCAACTCCCTTTGAATTGCTCCTGGTTCATCATGCCCTCCTTTGTGTTCTCAAGCTATAACGTGATCCGACTTCCTCAGGGTGACCTTATCAATCGTTCTTCAAAGACCCATTGTCCTTTATCAAAGTCTACCACCCGCAGCCGGTGGCACAGAAGCCAACTGCTCCTTCACTTGTTTAAGCGTCCTCATGTGTTTTTGTAGATCATCCACGTTCTTTTGCATCTCAGCCAGGGCACTTCCGATCTGTTTGGCTGAGCAGTGGCGTAGTTGATGGACACTCCTCCCAGTCCAAAGCCGAAGGGCTCTTTGGGAAGGCGAATTCAGCGTGAGTAGGTAGATCAGTGGTGTGTTCTTCATGATGTCCTCCGTTGTTCTTGTTGCCCGTCCTCTCGACGTCGGCGCCGAGAACGAAGTGGCGGGCCATTTTCAGCATCCTGTCAGGCTGCTCGAAAGACTGCGAGCAAATCACTCAAGGCCATGGTCTTGTTTTTCAGGACGGTCCGCTCCGCCTTCACTTCATCCATCGCGGCCGTCTTTCCGGCTCTGTCCGGGAGGCACGCCGCGATGAGCGAGAGCACCTGATTACACTCCTGCTCCACCTTCCCCTTGACCACCCGGTTCACCGAGAGAATCTCCATCAGCTCGGCTCGTGTTGACGAGAGATGCGACTGAAGTTCCTGCTCCGGATAGGTTGCGCGTGCGGCCTCGTTCAGACAGCGGTCCAAGCTTTGTGCCAGGAAGACATACAGCCTGACCAGCGTTTCAGTGATGTCGATGTGACCATGAGCTGTGGATTGAGTATTCATGGATCGTTCTCCTCTTTTTCGTTCGCCCCTACGTCCGGGCACTGTCTTGACCCGCCGTGAATGCCAACCAGGACCGAGACAACCTCTACCCTGGCAGATGCACGGTTACGATGACGTCTGCATCGAGGCCTTCAGTTCCTGAATGGCCCTCGCGACATCACCCTCCGTCGATCCGAACCGGTCTCCCATCACCTTGATGGCCTGCTTGATCGCTGTCGTCATTTTCGTGATTTGCTCCTCGAGTGTCATTGAAGTTCTCCTCGTTTGGAATAAGAATTACTGACCGGCCCCTGTTTTCTGTACCAGGTGGTATGAGAGTTTCCGAGTGATTGAGACCTCCCAAAAAACTGAGCCACACAGGTTTAGAAGGTGCTCGGCTTCCTGCGACCTGTTTTCGATCTGCTGCCGAACATGTTCGGCAGGAGTCAGGTGGCCCAGCGACCCATACAGCTACCCCACCTCCACGCACTGGACTAGAGGATCGTGGTGGTGCTTAAGCCCTCAAATCACGAATCAGTTGCTCCATCTTGCCGCGGATCTGTTTCATTCGGCTCGGATCTTCTACGAAATCAAAAAGATCATCCTCGGAAAGGGGTAAATGCAGTGTTTTCTCGTTGTTTGTAATGGTGATCTGAAAGAAGCCATTCGCCGTCTCTTCCGGAATCTTACACACGAGCTGAGGATTCATCGATCTGACCATCTCGCTCAACTTCTGCTTGGCTTCGTCTAGATCAGACATGGGCACTCCGCCGGTGGTGTAGGGACCACTTCGCGCGATATGGCCGGCTCACTTCTCATCGCTCTTCCCTCACTTGGTATTCGGGCTCAGATGTGAATGCTTCATCACGAGGCTCCATGTGCGATGAACTGCAGTGGCTGTCCTACGTGTGAAGAATCAAGAATTTTCTTTGCGTACTTAAATGCTGCCATTTTAGCTTCCTGTTCCGTCTCGGACTCTCCAGGGGGATAGCCTTGGTAATTGCCGATCTCTGAGGCCTTAAATTCTGGAATCGTAAATTGACACACCCAATGCCCATTATCTTTCTGGCCAGGTACTAGGATGATCTTCTTTCCTTGGTGATAGCATATCTCAGCCACGGCTGCTCCTCCCACTTTGATTTCCCACCTGGTCCCGATTGATCAGCATTGTGTAGTCATAGACATACGTGTACAGCGTCACCGCTAAAGTGGTCCCGCCGAAGAAGACGGCGGTGGCTGCGAAAGGACTTTGAGTTACCCAGTGGAAAATGGTCTGTAGGCTGTTCACGATGTTCCTCCCTGTGGTCACCCAACCAACGCATTACAAAACTCGGTTGATTCAAGCCGCTTTTTTTTCCTTCCGAAGAGGCGAATGACGCGGAGACTGTTTTGGCCTGCCATGGCTTTCCTTGGTCGGCAGTCTTACCGTATAGACTCCCTGTCCCTTCGCCGTCACACGCATCTGTCCTGTTCGACTCAAGCGATCGACTTCGAGAAAGACCTGATTCCAGGTGAGGTCCGGACAGCTCCCTTCCAAGTCATCGAGTTGGCAACCAGGAGCGCGTCGCACGGCCTTGAGGATCCGGTCAGCCACGGTCCCTTGCTGTAACATGGCGATCCCTCCAATCCTTTAACATGCAATTATCCCAGCCCTCTACCAGGACTCAGACCTCACCTCATCCAACACTTGCCCATCTCGACTGGGGATGACGCGAGGGACTGAATGCTGAGAACCCTCTCTTTACTGAGAAGATCCGGAACTCGGAACCTCCGACCCATACTGCGCGGCCCCGGACTTTTGAATCAAGATTCCATACTCCTGGATCGGCGTCACCATCTGCGCGAAGTTGGACAGCTCGTCTGCAGCACCCTCGTTGATGCCATGAGCCCGCGTCGCAAGCATTTTCAAGAATGCGCTCATCTCCACCTTCACGGCTCGCCGATCTCCGCGGCTCAAAGCGTCCCCGACCAGGTTCAATTTTGTCTGGTAAGGCGAAAAATTTGAGCTGGGATAGTTGGCTTTATAGACCTCCAAGGAATTTTTGATCTCATCGACCCAGATAGCCTGTGCCGGGGTGGCCTGTGCCGGGGCAGTCATCAAAACAAGCGCGTCGCGGTGCATGGATGGCTGCACTGCCATGAAGTCGGGAATGCCCCCTCCCGGAGACAGTTCCGCCGCATGTGCTAACAGCGCAGGGACCCACGGAATCAGCGCCAGCGACGTGAGGACAACCGTGCGTCTTATAAATAGATAGGTTCTCATGGTATTTTGCCTCCCTTTTCTTGATCTGAGGTTACGCTGCCTTCTTCAAGGTCGTGCGAGGGCCACCTGCGCCACTCTCACTCGCTCCAAGAGCCCTGCTTGGGATGCGGCCTGATCTCAAAGTCAACAAGATCCATCATCAGCAACATCACCAGCAGGAGCGGGACGATGACCGTCATGTACAAGACCAACCAGGACATGAGTGCGCTCAGTTCCCTTTCTCCGCCCCAACCACCGCATTAACATGTTCCCCGAGGTAAATACTCGACGGCAAATACTCTTCCAGCAGGGGTAGCTTCCCATTGCTTCTTCCGCTCCTATTCCTCTTCCACCCCTGATCCAGCAACCATATGGTCCCGTCAGCCAGCCCCAGGATCACGGTCATGACAACAAACCAGGTCCCGACCACCAGCACGGGCACTAAGACGATACAGGCCAAACCTGCGACGATCCCCACGATAATCCACATCACGAGTTCCATTTGTCACCTCCATTACATTCTCTAGACCTCTGAAGCAGCGGGGGCTAGGGAGGGTGCTGGCGCGGAGACAGAAGGCGGGGATGCGGGAGTAGCGGCCTCTTTCTCCGAGCCGTCTTTCTTCGGTCCGGTGGTGCTCTCTGAGTCTCGCTCCGCGGCCGTCGGCTTCAGCTTGTCCGAATAGTCCGTGATGTACCAACCGGTCCCCTTGAACATGATCGCCGGCGCCGAAATCAGCTTAGAGACCGGCTGGGCGCAGGCTTGACAGGTGGTGATAGGGGGATCGCTGAATTTTTGGGTCACTTCAAAGCGGTGGCCCGCCTCACACCCGTACTCATAGACCGGCATTGTTCCTACTCCTCGTATGGTCGTCTCGAGGGATTCCCTGAGATTCAGTGGATCCGACGCATCCACGAGCTTCCGTTCAGAAGGACACCATCTGAGGGCGCCCTGGGCGCGTCACCGTTAAAAGTGTCAGCACACCCTGGGACTCTGGCGTAGGAGCGGCGGAGACTGGGGAATCAATCGCGCGAGGAGGGATCAGAAAGCGCAAAGGATAGGACAGTCAGCGTAACTCAGCACGTCAGACATTAGTGAGTGGATAGTCTCATCGCGTTAACCATGATAAGTTAATTAACTTGTGCTTGTCAAGTAGAATGTGATATATCTCTAAAACCTGGAAGTGATTAATCAGTTATAGTTAATCGATAGGAGGGAATCCAGTGAATGTTTCCCTAGTGATCAGACAGCGGCTGGAAGCATTGGGGCTTGAGCAGAGAGAGCTGGCCCGTGCCGCCCAAGTGACGGAATCCTATATTTCACAGCTCCTGACTCAGAAAAAACTGCCTCCCGCGTCTAACCGGACCGACATTTACGACAAGATGGGTAAAGTGTTGAAGCTCCCGAGCGGTGAACTTGCGAAGGTGGCTGACCTCCAGCGTCGGGAACAATTGAAGAGAAAATTAGGGGACCCGCCCGAGCCCTTGTTTCAAGAAGTTCGCGAATTAATTCTCCGCAAATGCCATCCCGGCAAACAAGCACAGATTCGGGCCATTCTTGAGAAGCAGTCCTTTGGCGAACTCGAACGCTTCATCACCCAGAAGCTGTTGGACGTGGTCAAGGGCGTCGCCAAACAAGAACTGGAAAGCGAACAGTGGCTCCGCCGACTGGCTCGATTCAGCCACAAAAGCTATGAACAGATGCGGGTCATCGTGCTCGAGTTCTTGGACACAAATATCATTAGCCTGTCGAATGAAAACTGCGTCTCCTTCTTGGATCCGCTGATTGAATCCTGGGACATCGACCTCGTCACTTTTGCGATGCAAATTGTCTTAAACCACAGAGTGGCTCCAGGACACCTTAAGAAATTTGAATTTCTTGAAAGGGAGCAGGAAGAACCTCTGGACGAAGAGCCAGGATTCAAAGAATTTCTTCAGACCACTGCCCTCGACTGCAAGGCTACCGCCGAGGAAATCGCCTTTCTCAGAAACTTGAGATTCAAGAAACAACGGCCGACTCCGCTTTATTATTACCGCGAGTTGCAAAACCTTAGAGACCCTCTCCACTTTCGCTCCCCACAAACCAAATAAATAGAAGAGCAGGACGGCTATCTCAGCTAAGGTTGGTACACCTTGTGCTCACCTTCATCACAGTCCAGCCAACCCCAGCCAACATGGCCGCATTATGGTGGCCTGCACTCATAAGCGACCTTACCGAAGCGGCGGGTTCCCTCTTCCGTCATCATGCCTCGGATGGAAGGGAAGGGCACGGAGGCGTTCGTCATGGCGCACGATGCCTAACAGTAGCCGATATGAGTGCCGCGGCGCCGTTCTGCTAATCTGATGAGGCGCACGGCCAGCAGTAGGAGATTAGTCACTGTGTGACTGCATCGCATCATGACAAAGCCGAAGCTGTCCGCCCTTCGTCAGCCGAGACACCCTCCATTTTGGTCTGAATCCCTACAGAATTGTCGGGTCACTTCCTCCCATCTTTGTCCGCACCATCATTCCTGGCTGAAAATCAGTGCTTTCTGACTGGCACTGAAGTTGCTGGCCTCTATTTCATGGAGGTCACCATGAGCGTCATATGCAACAATGTCACCGCTTCCCTCTCGACCGATGAGCTGCTCCTCGAAGCCCTGCGCGGGATGCAGCCCCAGACGATCGAAAGTCTGTGCGCCTTGCTGCCGGGCATGACTTGGTCGCAAGTGTTCCTGGCCGTTGACCGGCTCAACCGGGCCGGGATGGTCATGCTTCAGCCGGTCCGGCGTGGTGAATATCAAATCTCGCTGAACCCGGCGGTCGCCTGATGCATCGGTCTGATATTGCCAGGATCGCTGAGCAGTCCAAGGCCAAGGCTGCCTATCTCGAAGGCGGGCCAATCGGATATCTGATCCTATCAGCACTGGCAGGCGTGTATCTCGGGTTCGGCATCACGCTCATCTTCAGCGTGGGAGCCCCATTTGCCGCGGAAGGGGCGGCAGCTCTGAAGTTGGTCATGGGCGTGGCCTTCGGGATCGCGCTCACGTTGGTCATCTTCGCGGGGTCCGAGCTGTTTACCGGCAACAACATGGTCTGCGCAATTGGGGCGCTGGACGGCGCCATTTCTTGGGGGACTGTGAGCCGCATGTGGGCCTTTTCCCTGGGAGGGAATCTCATCGGTTCGCTTGGCCTCGCCTGGCTAGTGGCCCAGTCCGGAGTCCTGTCGCAACAGCCACAGATTGATCTGTTGATGAAAGTAGCGGCTATGA
>VBOJ01000102.1 GCA_005877775.1 Nitrospirota bacterium
CAACTGCATACCCTACGAGGAGGCCCAGGCCTGCACCTGCAATCACGTCGCTCGGGAAATGCGATCCGTGGATGACGCGGCCCGCCGCGACCAGACCCGCGGTGCTATAGAGGATCCACGCAGCCCAGGGAAAGTGCTTGGCCAGCACCGCCGCTACCGCAAATGAAGCCATGGTATGGCCGGACGGGAAAGAGTCCAGCCCACTATCCCAGGAAGGACCGAATTGGAAGCCGTTGGAATGCGTCATCCGAGGTCTCGGCCGCCCGATCAAATGTTTGAGCACTTGAACGATCAGAGCAGCCGCTGCATGTGCAACCAGGCTTTCAAGGCCGGCCAGGCGAAAGACCGGTCGCTTGAGCACCAGGCCAATCGCCAGCATCGCCCCGCTGATTCCTACCAGGAACAGCCCATTCCCGACTCGGTTCCCGACATGGCCGACGAATTCAAACCAGGGATGATCGATTGACTGGATCAGTCGGGCCAGCGAAAGGTCCAGTTGGAACAGGCCCCAGAACGCGACGACCAACGCGAGGCTGGATAGGAGCACTGAGAGAGGGAGCGCGAGGCGCGAGGACCAATCTTCCTGAAGGGTGGATCGGTTCACGGCACCCAGTCGGCGAGGAAGATGTTGAACTCGCCCCGTTCAGTGGCGTTGCGGTCCGACACCCACACCAGCTGCTTGCCGTCCGGAGAGAACATCGGAAAGCTGTTGAACCTCCCCGTAAACGTGAGCCGCTCCAGGCCTGTGCCGGCGTCGCTGATCAGGTAGAGATGGAAGGTCGGGGGTCCCTCACGGCGGCTGTCGTGCTGATTGGATGAAAACACGATCCGTTGGCCGTCTGGATGGAAAAATGGGGCGAAGTTGGAGGCCCCATTGGCGGTCACCTGTCGCTTACCGGTGCCGTCCGCATTCATGACGAAGATTTCCAGTTGCCCTGGCTCCACCAACCGTTCGGCCAACAGGGCTTTGTATTGCTCGATCTCCGCCGGGTCGCGCGGATGCGAGGCCCGGTAGACGATTCGCCGGCTATCGGGCGAAAAGAAGGGACCGCCATCATAGCCGAACTCGTCGGTCAGGCGACGGAGATGGGTTCCATCCAAGTTCATGGCGTAGACGTCCAGATCTCCGTCCCGCACGGAGGTGAAGACGATCGTCTTGCCGTCCGGCGAGATCGTGGCTTCCGCATCGTAGCCCGGCGTGGCGGTCAACCGCTGCACCTGCTGGCCGTCCACCCTGACCGAGAAGATATCATAGTCATCCAGTGCCCAACGGTACCGTCCTTCCCTCTTTGGCTTAGGAGGACAGTTCGGCCCTACGAGATGGGTGGAGGAATAGAGCACGCGCCGATCACCGGGGTAAAAGTACCCGCAGGTCGTTGTGCCGGCGCCGGTGCTGACCAGTCGGATCGTCCCGCTGTCCAGATCCATGACATACATTTGGTAGCACCCCAGCCCGGTCTTACCGGCAGACCCACTGGGCACCGGACCTTCTCCTCTTCCCGTCACCCAGTCATTCGTCGATTGGAAGATGAGCTTGGTGCCGTCAAACGAGAAATAGGCCTCGGCGTTCTGGCGACCAAACGTCAGCTGCCGGATATTCGCGAGATGCCGCTCAACAGATGTAGGTTGAGGCTGAGGTTGAGGTTCAGCCTGCAGGACCGTCCCGTCCGGAACAGCGAGCAGCGCAATCAGCATTATGCAAAGAAATCGAACCTGAGCCTTAACCTCAACCTTAGCCTTAAGGGGAATCAAAGACCACCTCCGTCTCATTCCGCGCCGTGCCGAAGTCACCACGCGCCACCACGGTTCCATCCCGGAAGACCAGGTAGCTCTGCCACCCGTAAAAGAACAACAGCCGCGCCACCTTGGCTGCCGAGCGAGCTGTGAGCCCGTAGAACAGTGTCGCAACACGGTGAGGCCGCTCTGGCTGACGGCAGGAGACCAACAGTGCCATGTCTGCCCCTTCGTACCCCTGCCCATCCACCGTAAACCGATCGTCCTCGAGATTCACTCTGTCGGCACAGCCACGGATCGCCCAGCCAGCCGCACGGTTGATGCTTGGCCCACCTAACACCAGCACCGACGCGTCCGCTGTCACAGCCTGAGGATCAGTAGCCTGAACGACCGTTGGCTTCCCTCCTTGCTCTTGCCCTATTTCCTGGGCAGCGACCCGATCCGCCAGTGCCTGATAGGGCGCACGGTCCGCTTCCGCCCCAGCATCAGGCAATACCACAGACCGCTCCCGGTCCGTCACATACAAGTTCAGCATGGGCGGAAGGTGCTCACGAGTGAGCCGTCGGAACGTTTCGAAGTCAGGATCAATCTGGAGCAGGCGTGGCTGAGCCGGTACCGTCAGGGTGAACGTCTGATGAATGGATTGGACCTCGAGCACGGTCGCGTGAACGTCGCCTCTCTCCATGGTCGCCAGTACACGCAAACGAAGTCGGTACGGCTGGGCCTTCCCCTGCTCTTGCGTTTGCCTGAGCCGGGCATTGATGACAAACCGACCGGTCCCCTCCACTGCAGAATTCTCGGCCTGTACCCTGGCTTCCTCGATGCTCAGGCTGGGAGCACCAGACCGCTCCACCCACTGGACGAAGAACCACCGCAGGTCCTTCCCGCCCGCCTCGCTGAAGACACGCTCGAGATCGTGCCAGTTGGCATGCACGCCAGCGTAGTGGGTTGTCAATTTCCTGATCCCACTCCAGAACGCCGTTTCTCCGATCTCATGCCGGAGCATGTGAAAAATCATGGCGGATTTTTGATAGCCGATTGCATTGTCTTTCTGGTCGCTCTTGCGACGGAACTGCCCGACCGGATAGTCGCCATCCGGCGCGACATAGACCGCATACCCCAGCAGCATCATCCGGCGCTGCTCGCGGGCCTGCTCAGGCTTTCCGACTAGCTCGTCGTAATAATAGTTGGCCAGATAGGTGGTCAGTCCCTCGACCCAGTTGCCAGCCTCCAAATCATTGAGCACCGAGTTGCCGATCCACGAATGGACGATCTCGTGGCCCAGGGCATAGGGCTGGACATAATGCCGTTTCACCACCCCGCTTCCCAAGAGGGTGAACGAGGGCATGCCGAGCCCGCTGGCAAAGAAATTCTCTACGACCGCGAACTTGGGAAAGGGATAGGGACCCAACAATTTGGTATAGGCCTCTAAATACTGGACAGACGCGTTCAGGTATTCATCGGCGAGGTGCGCGTCATCTGGAAACAGGTAGGTGGCGACCTGGACCGTCCTCCCGTCTTGGTCGTGCCAGTCTCGTTGTTTGGTGACAAAGCGGTTCGCTACCAGCGTGAGGGCCTCGGTCTTGGTCGTAACCTCCCAGTCGGCCGTCACGGTCCGGTCGCTGGCTGTTCGGTTATTTCGCATCCCGTGGGTCACTGCCTCCCAGCCGGCAGGAGTCGCCGCACGGACTCGAAACGTCGGCAGCGATCCGGGCAGATCCGGATACCAGTGGGTTTCTCCGCTGAGGTACACACCCTCGCTGCCAATGTGCCCGGCGGTCTCGCTCGGCGTGACAAATCGGAGGTGGCGGGGTTCCCTGGGTGGATCGTGAATCGTGCCCTCATAATGCCACTCCAGCCTGACAACCTGATCGCGCCTGGCCGGGCCGGGCAACTGGACCACCACCCACTGGACGCCGTCGTCCTTCCCCTGTCCCGCTCCCTTATCTGTCGTAAAGGATATCCGGTGCCGCTCCCGGTTATCCATCGCATGAATCGAGTTCACCTGCAACGTCGCGTTCAGAGAGAGCGAGACCTGTTGCACGTTTGGATCCAGAGCCTTGAGCGTCACCCGGTCGGTTGCGAGAAGGCGGTGCTGGTCAGGGAGCAGTTCGACCGAGAGGTCGTGGGCCAGGAGTTCGATCTGTCGCGCATCAGAGAATCCGGCCGGTTCGACGCCAGCGAAGGCCTCCTGGATGGCGGCAACAGGCGGCGCTAGTAACGTGACCGGATCGGCGAGAATGAGGACTGATAGGAGGATGGAGCGGAACAACTTCACCGTCTATTCGGAGAGCTTGAAGAAACCCGGTCGCTCGTTCAGAACAGAGCCTGCCCCTCACTCGGCTGAGGGATTAATATTCCGCAAGAACAAACCCGAGCTGGACCACCATCAAAAGTCGATCGAGATCAATTGGCTTGCTGATCACCTCTCGCGACCCGAGATTCCAGGCTTCCTGCAGCAACTCCTCGCTTTGAGCTCCGGTCAGCGCCACGATGCTTCCCGCGAATTCCTGTGCCCGCAGCTCTCGCAGCACCTCCACCCCGTTCATGCCAGGCATGACGATGTCCAGGAGGATCATGTGGGGCGACTCTTGCCGAACCAGAGCCAGTGCCTCTCGCCCATTTTGGGCCGTGCGGACCCGATAGCCTCGTAGGGACAAGAACTGAACCAACAGGTCCAGGATCAGCGGGTCGTCATCCACCACCAGAATGGAGTCTCCGTTCTGACCCAAAGACACAGATCCCTGTGCAGGGAGCGCACCAGACTGAGCCGGGGCCGGCTGCTGCACCACCCGATCCACCGCCGCCACCAGGACGTTCAACGAGAGCCCCTTCCGCAGGAAATCGGTGACCCTGAGCTCCCGCGCCTGATTCTCTTGGTCATCCGTCACGCCTCCCGCCAGGATCATCACGGCTGCGACGGGATCGATCGCCCGGATCTCCCTGAGCACCGTGATCCCGTCCATCTCCGGCATCCGCAGATCCAGCAGCGTGAGACGCGGACGATGTCGCCGAAAGAGTTCAAGCGCCTCTCGACCGCTGGTTGCTGTCAACACGTGATAGCCCTGGCGACTGAACACAGCGGCGAGCATATCGCAGGTCATTCGATCGTCATCTACCACGAGGATTGTAATCATGCTGTCCCTTCTTCCCGAGAACTCCGAGAGGCTCAGTCCCGTTGGCACAAGACCAGCCTTCCCGATGAGCGAGGCCCTTCGAGAGGTGAGCCACGCTGTCACGTGAAATTTCGTATTGAATCATAGCACAGGACCGTGGATCTGAGAAGGAAAGAGCGCTTCGACGAACTCCTGGGCCCGGAAGTCTTGGAGGTCCTCGACTCCTTCGCCGACGCCAATCAGACGAACCGGGATCTTCAGTTCTTCCGCGATCGCCACGACGATCCCGCCCCTGGCGGTCCCGTCCAGCTTGGTCAAAGCAATACCGGTCACGCCGACCGCCTCGTTGAATTGCCTGGCCTGGGACAAGGCGTTCTGCCCCACGGTCGCATCGAGCGTCAGCAGCACCTCATGCGGCGCCCCCGGCAGTTCCCTGGCCAGCACTCTCTTGATCTTTCTCAACTCGTCCATCAGGTTCACTTTGGTGTGGAGGCGACCGGCCGTGTCAATCAGGACGACGTCTGCTCCTCGCGCTCGAGCGGCTGCCAGTCCGTCGAAGACCACTGCCGCAGGATCCGCGCCTTGTTCGTGGCGTATGAGCGGGACCTCGATCCGGCGGGCCCAGATCTCAAGCTGTTCGATCGCCGCAGCGCGAAACGTGTCCGCAGCCACGAGTAAGGGGGTCTCGCCATCATACCGCAGCCGCTGCGCGAGCTTGGCCACTGTGGTGGTTTTCCCGACACCGTTGACTCCGACTGCCATGATGACGTACGGTCGTGGCCCGCTGCCGACGAGACGGTCGATCGGCTCCCCTTCGCACGAGCGTAGGGTTTCCAGGATCGTCTCTCGCACAAGGCTGAGCAGTCGCTCGGCTGCGCCTGACGCCGTCGAATCAACCCCTCGAGCTTGCGCCCGCAGACGATCCATCAGCCGTCCCACTGTGCGCACTCCCAAATCGGCCGCAATCAACGCCGCCTCCAGCTCGTCCAGCACCATCGGGTCTGGTCCACGACCGATCAGGCGATCGAGCGAACTTCGAACCGCATCACGGGTCTTGGTTAACCCCTGGCTGAGCCGCTGCAACCAATTCATACTTGTTGAGCTTCAGGTCAATAGCTGGCAGCGAATAGCTCTGAGCTGTTCGCTAGTCGTTAAACGCTACCAGTTTTGGTAAAGGTTTCAGTGATTCCAGTATGGCTAACTCTTTGCGGCGCATCCGGTAGGCCTCGCGCGCTCCCCGTTCGTGTTCGTACCCACAGAGATGCAGCGTGCCATGGATCAAGAGCGTGACCACTTCGTGATCCAACGAATGGCCGCTGGCCTCGGCCTGACGGGCCGCCGTGTGAAGAGAGATCACGACATCGCCGAGGAGTGAGGAAGCAGGACCTGCCACCTTCCGCATTGGAAATGCCAGCACGTCGGTGGGATAATCACGACCTCGATACTGTCGGTTCAGTCGTCGGATCCGGCGATCCCCGACCAGGTCCAGACTCAGCTCAGCTGCCGGCACGCCGGACGCCGCCAGAATTTTTTGGGCAAGAACCTGGATTCTGGGCAGGATGACGAGCTTGCGATGGAGCCGGCTCCGCACCAGCACCGGCATCAATGAGGCTGGCCCCCACGGCCTGTCGCGTCGTGTTCGGCAGCCCGCGGTTTGGGTGACCTGGGGCGGCCTCTTCCAGCCAATGGGCGACCAGGTCTCGGGACCTTGCCTTCGTCACGTCGGACAGCCCCATGACGATCGTAGGCCTTGATAATCTCATGAACCAGTCGATGGCGCACCACATCCTGCTCGTCGAAATAAATGAACTGGATACCGGGAATCTCCCGGAGAATGTCCCGAACCTCGATCAGCCCAGACACTCGGTCCTGAGGCAAGTCCACTTGCGTAATATCGCCGGTGACCACTGCCTTGGAGTTGAATCCTAGCCGAGTCAAAAACATCTTCATTTGCTCGGCGGTCGCATTCTGCGCTTCGTCCAGAATGACGAACGAATCATTGAGCGTCCGTCCGCGCATGAACGCCAGAGGAGCAATCTCGATCTCGCCCCGCTCCACCAAACGATTTGCCCGCTCCACATCCATCATGTCGTACAGCGCGTCATAGAGAGGTCTGAGGTAAGGATTCACTTTAGCGTACATGTCGCCGGGAAGAAATCCGAGCTTCTCTCCCGCCTCAACAGCTGGACGAGCCAGGATGATGCGGCTGACCTCTTTCCGGGTCAAGGCGGCAACCGCCATGGCCATTGCCAGATAGGTTTTTCCGGTCCCGGCCGGCCCAATACCGATTACGAGATCGAACTTCTGGATCGCCTCGATGTAGGCTTTTTGAGTGGCTGATTTGGGGACGACCAACCGCTTCTTTGTGGCGATGGGAACGGTGCTGAGGAGGAGATCCTTGAGGGGGGCGTCTTGATTGCCCCGTGAGGCCTTCAGCGCCAGGGTCACATCCTCGGCCCTGAGATCATACCCCTCGACGGTCAAGGCGGCCACTTCGGTGAGAATCCGTTCCGCTCGTCGGACGGCGTCAGGCGCGCCTTCAATCGCCACCTCGTCGCCTCGCGCTGACATCCGCACCCCAAGATCCTCCTCAATCAGCTTGAGGTGCAGATCGTGATGGCCGAAGAGGCTGGCGGTATTGGTTCCCTCTCGAAGCTTGATCTTACGCACGCCCGCTCTGTACGTATCCCTCCACTTTGGATGGTGTCGCCATTGTAACAGACCGCCTCAGATGCTGACAAGACGGAGTAAGGCGGCAGGAAGTGCCCGTAAACAAAGAGCGAAGAGTCTTCGCGGGAAACCCTTGGCTGGCCGCCACTCAGGTCGAGGCAGGCGCGGGCAAGGAGAGATCAAATTCCTGAAAGGCATGGCCCTTCCGGTCATCCTCCACGGCGACTTTCACCCGATGAGTCCCCTTGGTCTCCGCAGTGATTCGCCACTCGATTCGGCCGGTCGTCTTGTCAATAATCATCCCGGCTGGTGCAGTCTGGAGTGTATAGGTCAGCGGGTCTCCTTCGGGATCACTGGCTGTGACGGCATACTCGTACCGTCCCTGACTGATGGTTGTGGGAGGGGTCGAAGTGATCTTCGGTGGGCTGTTCCCAATCGTGATCTGCTCAGCGAACCGAGTTTTGCCCGGCCCGGCAAAATCATGAGGCGTCACTTGTACCACGATCGTATCACCTCGCGAGAACCCGGTCGTGTCCAGCGCGCTCTCCTCGCCTTCCAAAAGCGGCGCATTATTTCGCCACCATTTGAAGGTGTACCGGATATCATCCTGGTCAGCGTCGCTCCCCTCTACCTTCACACGCATCCGATCCCCGACTCGGGCTTCGCTGGACTCCAGCACAATTTGTGTCACTTCGGGA
>VBOJ01000103.1 GCA_005877775.1 Nitrospirota bacterium
GTGACCCGCTTCGCCCAGTCCAGGCGATTGGCTTGGGCGAACCGGTTCCACAGGATCTGCGCCTGCTTTTGGGCGAAATCTGGGCGATGGTAGAGGATGGTGTACTCCCTCGGACTATTCAGAGGGATACAGGTGGTCACAGCGGCATCGAAGTTGTGAATCATGACCCGACCTGCCCTCGCCAGGTGGGACGCGAGGCCAGGCTGTTGTTCGACAACATCCTGCAGGTGATCCGCCACGAAGGGTTGGCTCGGCGCCTCCTCGATTTCCGTGCCATCATCCGGATACAGCAGGACCGCAGAGAAAGCCTGGGACGCGGTCACCTGCGGTAGCGGACCACCGAAGAGCGCCCGCCAGCTCAGCGGATACGTCCGCAGCCGGTCTGGTGAGGAGTCGCGCTCTCCGCTCGAAGAGATGCCCCAGCTCGGGTCCACGGGAATTTCGGTTCGCTTTTCACAGTCTTTCAACAGAAGAGCTCCACGGACCTCGACGCTCCGTTCGCAGGGAGCGAACTCATTCCGTCCCACGTTCACGAACGGGACGCCGGTTGGATCATCAGCCACGGTCACCTTTTGCACGATCCCGCCTTTGATCGTCACACAGAGATGGTGAGCTGGATCGAAATGTCGCCTTGGCGGATCAGACACAGGCAACCAGGTCACTTCATGAGAGCATCTCAGATCCATGAAGATGGGGAACGGATCGCCTCCCCTTGTCGCCTGGGGCACGAAGAACCCGCTGAACAGCCGATAGGCCGCTTCAGAGGGATAGGTCGGAATGCCCCGGTAGCGGAGAGGGATAGGATGAGGCTGCCCCTCGTTCTGATCGTCATACAGGCCACGGATCAGCTCGAACATGGCATTCCCGGTCCCAGGGAGCAGTGACTGGAAGAGTTCCACGACCGGCAAGAAATCAATTCTCGCCCAACGCATCGCTCCCAGGCAGGACATGAATCGGGCCCGCTGAAATGTCCCACCCTCCAGCACGTACAGCGCATCCCTTTTGTGACGAATGGTCGCCTGCCCTCGCGTATCAACAATCAGATCGTCATCCCCGTAGAAGAACTGCATCTCTTCGAGAGGGACCTGCATCGCTTGCGCGGCCATCTGCCGTAAATCATCGGCCCGCAGCCGCTCCCAGCCCGGCTTCTTGGAGAGATCCAGCGCCGTGTGATTGACGAGGCCCTCTGGCTTCAGGCCCACCCACTGCCCCCAGTCCAGACGGACCCGCGCGCGCATGAGTCTGGCCCGGCCGGTGGCATCTGTCTCCCATTCACACTCATGAAGGGGATGCCCGTCCGGGTCAGTCGCCAGCACACGCCGACCGTGCCCTCCGTAGAAGACCAGATGGCCGCTGGGCTGTCGCACGACGCGCCCGCCGGCCATGGAGATGTCCTGGATAAGGGGAAGGTTTGAAGGAAACGTAACACTGCCGGCACGAGTCAGAGCAGAACGGATGAAAGGGTCATCTGACATCTATTCTCGGATTTGGCCGTTCCCCAAGACAATGAACTTGGAGCAGGTCAGCTCCTCCAGCCCCATGGGACCTCTGGCATGAATGCGCGTGGTGCTAATGCCGATCTCAGCGCCCAGGCCGAACTGGTACCCATCGTTCAGCCGCGTCGAGGCGTTGACCAGCACCGCGCTGGCATCCACTTCCCGCAGGAACCGAAGCGCCCGGCCGTAATCGTTCGTCACGATCGCCTCAGTATGGCGGGATCCATACGTGGCGATGTGCTCCATGGCCTCTTCCATGTTCTTGACGACCTTGACTGCCAGAATCAGCGCTAAAAACTCCGTGCCGTAATCGTCTTCAACGGCAGGTTTTACCTCAGGGCTGAACTGGCAGGTCTTCGGACACCCGCGCACCTCGACCTTTGCTTCGACCAGCTTCTTGACTAAGGAGGGAAGAACCGTACGCGCGATCGCCTGGTGCACCAGCAAGGTTTCCATCGCGTTGCAGGTGGAGGGACGTTGCACCTTGGCGTTCAGGCAGATCCGCTCCGCCATGGCCTGATCGGCATCAGCGTCTACGTAAATGTGGCAAATGCCCTTGTCATGCTTGATCACGGGGATGGTGGACTCCTCCGTGACCGTTTTCATCAACGACTCGCCGCCTCGCGGGATGATCAGGTCCACGTACTGATCCTGTTTGAGCAGGGCCAGCGCCACTTCCCGGTCGGTCCGCTCAACGAAGCAGATCGCACCAGCCGGCACCCCGGCTTTCTCCGTCGCTTCTGACAGGACTGCGGCGATCGCCCTGTTGGAATGAATGGCCTCAGACCCGCCACGCAGCACGCAGGCATTGCCGGACTTCAGACACAACGCGGCTGAATCGGCGGTCACATTGGGCCGGGACTCGTAAATGATGCCGATCACGCCAATCGGCACCCTCACACGCCCGACCTGCATGCCGTTTGGCCGCCGCCACATTCTGGGAGCTTCGCCGAGCGGATCAGGCAGCTTCACAATCTCCCGGATGCCGGCGGCCATCTCGGCAATCCGCTCCCTGGTGAGACGGAGACGGTCTCCTAGCGCTGCCTGCTCTTTCCCCTTTCCAACCGCATCAAGGTCCCGCTCATTGGACGCAAGAATCTCCTCGACCTTGGCTTCTAAGCCATCGGCCATGGCCAGGAGGGCCTGGTCCTTCACGGCGGTGGAGAGGATCGCGAGTCGGCCGGCCGCACTCCTCGCCTGTTTGACCAGTTCCTCGATGTAGTCCTGCGCCGTCTTCGGCGGAGACTCCTGCTCGGTTGTCTGGGTGACCTTGTCCATGAACCCTCACATACTACAAAACAGGTAAAGGGAATCAGGATGAGAATATCGCGCCGGCGAGAACGCCGTCAAGCGCAGCAGCTACACTGTCTCTTGAGTCGTCCTGCTGCTACGTTGGTCCAGTCGGCGGGTTGGAAGAAGGAGGCACGCTGCCTGGAACGGCACCGGTCGGTACCCCGCCTGGTGCCTGCGGAACAGGCACCAGGGATGCATTCGGATACTGGAAGACCCAGTCGCTATAGCGTGGCAAGCCCTCAAAGTGTCGGACAGCAAGCGGAAACTCGCGCTTTTTGATCGGCGTGGCCGTACTGCGACTCCGCACCCCTCTGATTCCACCGTTGGGAGCGCGCAGGTATTCCCAGTCCCATCTTCCAAAGGGATCTTTGTAGACCTTCCGCAAAAACGGTTTGGGCGGTTTGGTGAGCTCAGCCAGTGACAGAGGATACACTTCGCCCGGCATGACGCGGCCCGCTTTAATCGTATTGGAATAAGCCTCAAGCGCGGACTGGATCTCAATCCCCTTGGCCAGGAGATCCGCTTCTTGCTCTCGCTGCACCACCATCTTCCATTGCTTGGCCGCCAGGGAAAGCGTCAGCCCCATCACGACCACAGAAAACATGGCAAACAGATAGGTCGCACCCCATTGGTTGCGGAGCCGGCTTTGCTCGCGATAGTCCCTGTCAGATCTGCCTGGGCTCCTCTTCCAGACTGCCGCCAGGTATCCTGGTAATTCTCGCCCGCTCATCTGACGCCTTCAGGCCCGCGACGCTGCGCACCAGGAGGAGTCTGTGGCAATCCAGTGGTTCCCATCGGCAATGTTGGATCTTCCACTACCCCTGGGGATGAAGGAATCGGTGGCTGAAAGGGCATGGCTCCAATCGGTGGCTGAACGGGCACGGTCCCGAGAGTATCCAAGGTGCTTGGCATACTCTCCGGCCGGAAGACGGTCGTCGGGGGAGGTCCTTCGGAATGCTGGCCGCTGCGGCGTGGCGTCACGATCACTCGAGAGACTCGTCGTTCTCCTTCGACCTCAGAATACACAAAGGCAAAGTTCTTGTCCTGCAGGAGACTAACTAGCCCCTCTTCTAATGGAAGCCCTCTAAAGGACGCGGTCAGTGTGGTTTGACCGGCCCCGCCCACAACACTGATCTCGATTCCCCCTTGAAGACTGATCGCTTCCATGACATCTTGGAACCTGGCTTCTCGCAGCGAGACCGAGAGTTTTCCTCCCTTCACAATTACGCCGGATGGCACGGGCGTGGTCGGATCAGCAGCGGCGCCCCGGCCAGGAGCCGGTTGGGCTCGAGATGGTTCAGTCGCCGTGCCGTCGCCGACCATGGCTGCCAGGACTACCCAGGAGGCAAGCAGAACGATGCTGCCAATCCCTAATCCCATTCCTTGCTTGGCCTGCTGCACCATGTATCCAGAACCCCTTAGCTCTCCCCTTCCGCCAGCGGGACCGTTTGTTCCACCAGGGAATGAGTCTCCTGCAGTGTCACGGCTGTGGGAGTGATCGACTTGACCAACACGCGCTGTTGAATGATCTCACCAGCTCGGACAATATGCAAATCCTCATTCTTCACCAGCAAGGCGATCTCTCGCCCCTCTCGGCGAAGAGAGCCGAGATAAAAAAAGCCGAGATACCGGAACTGGGCCAGATCAGCCGCCGTTGCTTGCTGACTGAGTTGCTCTTCTGTGGTGAGAGGCCTGTTGACCGGCAACGGTGGTTCCGATGACTCGGTTTGAGGTTCCCCTGGTCGAGTAAGGGAAAAGATGTTTTTGGGCGTGGCGAACGTCCCTTCTCGTTGTGTGCGGCTGGCTGCGAGCAGACCCAGATCCACGCGTAAGGGAGCTCCGGTCTTTCCTTGGGCCACCGTCCGGTGAGCAGACTGGCCGGTCACATGGACCAGCGGAACATGCGCCGGCTCCTCTATGCTGACAAGGCGCCACATCAGCAGCCCCGCCCAGACCCCGCCAAGAGCCAGTATCACCAGAAGTTGCTTTTGATTGATCATCGTCACGCTGTTACGAAGCAGGGACCTGTTCCGCCTCTCCCCTGAGATAGGTCACAATCCGGATCGTACAGGTCACGGAGTCGCTCTGCTTGCCGGGCGAGCCGACCACGTTCAAGTCCTCGATGAACAAGAGTTCCTCAGCCGTTTCCAGATGATGGATAAACCGCCGAAGATCTTCATACCGACCGGTGACCGAGCCCTGAAAGATCGCTTTGGCCACCAGACCCGCCTCTGGTTTTTCCACCCTGTAGGTCAGTGCTGGGAGACTGACCCGGTTTCGTTTCGCTTCATCGGTAATCCCGAGCGCGAGCGGCGCAAAGTCTCGCTTCTCCGGGAAGATCGCCAAGACCTGCGCCAGGTCGCCTCGGACCCGTTTGGCTTCCACATGCTGGGCCAACCGGCTCCTCGCCGCCTTCCAGTCCGTCTCTGATTGCGCCAGCCGATCCTGAGCCGGCACAACCAGCAGCAGATAAATCCCCACCAACACTACCGCCAAGAGGCAACCCAGCAACATCAACGGCAGGAGCGGCGCATAGGGTTGCTTGAACAGGCGGGCGATCATCTCCATCACGAGGGTCATCGTCCGCTCCCGCGATATCGTACGGTCAGCTCAAACCCGACCATGCCATTCTCTACCCCTCGAGTCTGCACCAGCACCGGATCGGTGAAGGCGCGATGGTCCTGCAAGACGAGGGTGAAGGCGGTGACATCTTCCAGAGACATGGCCACTCCCGTCAGCCTGTTGATCGAAGTCTTCGAGTCGAGTCGAATGCTGTCAATCGCCAACCGGACCGGCACGACCTCCTCCAGACTGCTGAGAAACTGCGTCCAGGAAAAAGTGCGCGCCGCGATCAGCTGGTTGGCGAAGGCGACTTCTTCCACCAGCCGCTGCCATGCCGAATCTGAGAGATCAATCCCTTCTTTTGCAGCTTGAGCCATGAGCAGACGGTCTTGCTCTCGAACCCGTTCCAGCGCGAGTTGCACCTGACCGGCCTCGCCATGGATCATCAGCACCTGAAAGAGATTCCACGCAATCCCGCCTCCCAAGATCAGTGCAAGCGCCACAAGCCCGCTACGGAGCGGGCCCAGGTAGGCCCGATGGCGGCTGCTCAAGTTGATCCGAAATGGTCTCTGCATCGCACCCATGTGAGACGTGGTTCCGATCATCCCCCGCCCAAGAGCCCCGCAATTGCTGGAAGGACGCCTCTTGGCATGGAGGCATGCGCTGAGTTCCAGCCGGCGTACTCCGCCTGAGCCACACCGAGTTCCTCTACCTCCACACCGAACTCCCCGCTGAGCTGACGCGCAAGCCCTGGTTGTGGCCCATCACTGACGAGGATGAGGCGTTGGGCCGCGAGGTCAGGATAGGTCTCAGCACAGGAGAGTAGCGAGGCGGCAATCTCCGTCACCACCTTGTCAACCTGCTCAGTTTCCAGACGGCCCGATTCGTCCGCGACACGGGCTCCTCGCAGTTGCAGTTTGCTGCGAAGAAACACGAGCTGCCCGGCGTGGAAGATCAAGAGGGTGAGGCCATCGTCAAGCAGGCTCAGCCACAGGAGGTTTTCAGCCCCATTCCCTTCAGTGGCCTGGGAGGCCCTGGCCCACAGGTTGAACAGACGAAAGCTGGCCACATCCACTTGCATTGGAGCCAGCCCCACCGACTCACAGGCCATTTCATATTGGTGCAGCACCGCCTCCTGGATCGCCACGGCCAGGACTGTCTGCGGGCCAGTCGCCCCTTTTCCGTTTGTTGAAAGAGGCTGGGAGACCACTTTTGCCCCTACGAGGGGAAAGAGCTGTTCCTGTCCAAGACGCCAACGAATCAAGGCTTCGCGCTCCTCCGACCGAGCCGGCACGTTATCCAGCCGGAAGATGACCGCTCGGACGCAGAGGTCCGGCACAATCAGTGCCACGGGTCGCGGCACCTGTGCCTGTGCCATCAGCCTGTGGACGGCCGAGCCCCCGCGGGCCTCCGGTTGAATCAGCGCACGGAGGCGAGTCGCCAGGGCAACCGGATCCGTGATGTTCGGTTCGACCGGCGACGGTTGAATGAGACCTGACGGCAGCTGGGCCAGACGGCACCGATCACGACGCCGTCCCCAC
The DNA here is from genome assembly GCA_005877775.1 of Nitrospirota bacterium. Classification (GTDB taxonomy): domain Bacteria; phylum Nitrospirota; class Nitrospiria; order Nitrospirales; family Nitrospiraceae; genus NS-7. The sequence goes on from VBOJ01000103.1 coordinate 6,893, forward strand.
CAGTTCCGGCCCGACTCCGCCCAGGCCGCCTCGCGCGGTCCCAACTTGAGGCAATAGTGCAAGCGACTATTTTCCCACATGCGCACGCTCCTCAGGTCGCTTCGATAAAGGTCACGCGGTTGATCTCTCGCAATGTGGTCTCGCCCCGGAGCGCTTTCGCCAGGGCTGACTGGCGAAGCGTGGTCATGCCGTCCGTCATCGCCCGATACCGGATCTCAGAGATGGGTCTGCGGGCCAGAATCATCTCCTTGATTTCCTCGGTCAGATCCAGGAACTCGGTCACGCATTGCCGGCCGCGGTAGCCAGTCCCGTGGCACTCCCCGCACCCGCGGCCCTGATAGAGTGGGACGTCTCCATGCCGCTCATAGTCGATCCCCGATTCCTCCGCCTGCGCTTTGTCCAGAAGGACCTGCTCACGACAAGCGCGGCAGATCACCCGCACCAACCGCTGGGCCAGCACGCAATTGAGAGACGCCACGAAGTTGTACGGCTCGATGCCCATGTTGACAAACCGTCCGATCACGTCAAAAACATGATTGGCATGGACCGTGGTAAACACCAAGTGGCCGGTCAGGGCCGACTGGATGGCGATCTGGGCGGTCTCGGCGTCCCGGATCTCGCCGACCATGATCTTGTCTGGGTCGTGCCGGAGAATCGAGCGGAGCCCTCGCGCGAAGGTCAGTCCCTTTTTCTCATTGACCGGAATCTGCACCACGCCGGGTAGTTGGTATTCCACCGGATCCTCGATGGTAATGATCTTGTCTTCCCCGGTGTTGATCTCGCTGATCGCGGCATAGAGCGTGGTGGTCTTTCCGCTGCCGGTCGGCCCGGTGACCAGCACCATCCCGTGGGGCTCGGTGATCGCGCGGCGAAAACGTCGAAGATCTTCAGGATTGAACCCCAGCCGATCGAGCCGTAGAGCGGCAACCCCGGTGGTGATCGCTTCACGATCCAAAATCCGGATGACCACCGATTCGCCGAACACGCTGGGCAGGATCGAGACCCGAAAATCGACCGTCTTGCGGTCCAATCTCATGCGGAATCGGCCATCCTGCGGCACCCGTCGCTCCGCGATATCCAGGTCCGACATCACTTTCAGGCGGGACACGAGCGGCGCATGCAGCTTCATGTCCAGCGGCTCAAGGGCCGGGAGGAGAATGCCGTCCACGCGAAACTTGACCTGTGTCGCTCGGCCGGTGG
>VBOJ01000299.1 GCA_005877775.1 Nitrospirota bacterium
GAACACGCTAGTGCGTCCTGGGTCGGATGCGGCTGTGATCCGGATCAAAGGCACGAACAAAGCGCTGGCGATGACCACAGACGGGAACGGGCGCTACTGTGTCCTGAACCCTTACGCGGGAGCCTCCATCGCAGTAGCGGAGGCGGCGCGGAACCTGGTCTGTTCCGGGGCCCAACCGATCGGCCTCACGGACTGCCTCAACTTCGGGAACCCTGAACGGCCTGACATCATGTGGCAGTTCATCCTGTGCATCGAAGGGATCAAAGACACCTGCGAGGCGCTGAATATCCCCGTGGTCAGCGGCAATGTGAGCTTCTACAACGAGACGAACGGGCTGTCTATTTACCCGACGCCGATTCTCGGCATGGTCGGCCTGATCGAGCCGGCGGACCGACTTATGACGCAGTGGTTCAAGCAGGCTGGGGATGCAATCCTCCTCCTTGGCGCGACGAAAGAGGATCTTGGCGGGACGGAATATCTCCGTGTGATCCATCATCGTGAGCAGGGGACTCCGCCTGTATTCAGTCCGGAAACCGAGAAAGCGGTCCAGGCCTGTGTGCTCAAACTGATCCGGGACGGCCTGGTGCAGTCGGCACATGATTGTTCGGACGGCGGGGTGGCCGTGACGCTGGCCGAATGTTGCCTCTCTGGTCCCGCGCCACTCGGTGCTGTGGTAAGATTGAGTTCGAACGGACTCCGGCGGGATTCACTCTTGTTTGGTGAAAGTCAGTCGCGGGTGGTTTTGTCGGTCGCTCCGGCTCACAGCGAGACGGTGCTTCGGATCGCCGGGGAAATGGGAGTGCCAGCGAAGGTGATCGGCAGCGTGGGCGGAGCCAGACTGGTGATTGACGTGGAGGCCGACCGCTGGGGCGCTGCCTGCCGAGTTGACGCGGATCTAGACACCCTCTATGACCGCTGGGCCTACAGCCTGGAGCGAGCGCTCAGTTAAGCGTGAGGGGTAAGGGGTGAGGCGTTAGGGGTATGGATAAGAGTCGTAAACAGAAGGAACTTCCGATCGCCTCACGCTTCGCGCCTCACGCCTCACGTCTACATCTAATCACACCCGACAAGTTTCACGATGAGTGCGCAGTGTTCGGCATCTATGGCCACAAGGAGGCTGCCAATCTGACCTACCTGGGGCTCTACGCGCTCCAGCATCGCGGGCAGGAGGGGTCCGGGATCGTGTCCTCGGACGGTGAGCATTTCTGCCTGGAAAAGGCGATGGGGCTTGTGGCTGACATCTACACGAAACCGGTGCTCAAGCGGCTGCCCGGCCACATGGCCATCGGACACAACCGCTATTCCACCGCGGGCAGCAGTGATCTGAAGAATGTTCAGCCCCTGACCGTGAACTTTGCCTTCGGGAACCTGGCGCTGGCGCATAACGGCAACTTGATCAACGCCGCGATGCTCCGCAACGAGCTGGAAGCCTACGGGGCCATCTTCCAGTCCTCGACGGACAGTGAGGTGATCATCCACCTGATCGCACATTCTCGAGGCGACAGTCTGCTGGCGCGGGTGATTGACGCGCTCAATCAGGTGCGGGGCGCCTTCTCGGTGGTGATCCTGACGGATGATAGTGTGATCGCTGCCCGAGATCCGTATGGTTTCCGCCCACTCTGTCTGGGGAGGCTCAGGGAGAGTTGGCTGGTGGCCTCCGAGACCTGCGCCTTTGATCTGATCGGGGCTGAGGCGGTCCGCGAAGTCGAACCGGGCGAGCTGGTGGTCCTGAACAAGGATGGGGTGACCAGCTACCGGCCGTTTCCGAAGACCCAGCCGGCGAAGTGCGTCTTCGAATACGTGTACTTTGCCAGGCCGGACAGCAAGATCTTCGGGGCGACTGCCGTCTACACGACGCGCAAGGCGCTTGGTCGGCAATTGGCCAAAGAGGCCTGGGTGGAGGCGGATATCGTGATTCCGGTCCCTGATTCGGGCGTCCCCGCAGCCCTCGGCTATTCTGAAGGCTCAGGAGTTCCGTTCGAGAACGGGCTGATTCGGAACCATTATATCGGCCGGACCTTCATCGAGCCGGAACAGTCTATTCGCCACTTTGGCGTAAA
>VBOJ01000104.1 GCA_005877775.1 Nitrospirota bacterium
GCCTGCCCGCGCGAGGAAGGACAGGCGGGGCAACGTTCTCCCGGTGTGGGACCTTTGTGAGGATCGTCCAATGTCCAAGATGACCAAAGCGAAGCGGCGAGGAGCGCCACGCCGGCCACGAGCCGGGAAGCCGGGGAAACGGACGGGAAGCCGCCGCAGGACTTCCAGCCGGTTGGCCAAGGCCCGCATCCTCGATCGGATCCGACAGGATACGCAGGAAGTGAATAGTGGGAGTCTTGTCCCTACTCTGCGAAGGCAAGGGTACGAGGAGCTCCCGCTCGAGGAAATCCAGGATCGTCTCACCAAGCTCCGTACGACCCTTTCAGAATTCATCCTCGCCGAGAGAGGTTGACTCATGCCGTTTTATTACTTTGATTCGACCGCGCTGGTGAAGCGATATAGTCGGGAGCGCGGCACGAGTCTCGTGAACAAGCTGCTGGCGAAACGTGGAAAAACCGCCATCCTTCCGACGTCGGCGATCTCGGACCTGTACGCAGTCCTGGCCGGCAAGGCCCAACAAGGGGAACTGACGAGGGATGACTGGTATGCCGTCATCTTCAAATTTGAAACAGAATCGGCCCGTGGACTCTTTCACTATGTCGCGCCCACCAACCGCACCTTTGTCTCGACCAAGCAGTTGCTTCTCGAGTACCCCTCCCTGCGATCGTCCCAGGCAACCCATCTGGCCCTGGCGCTGGAACTCAAGCCGCTCAGACTTTCCATCGTCAGCTCGGACAAGCAGTTATTGGAGCTGTGCCCTCCATTCGGGATTACGGCGATCAACCCGGAAGATCACTGAGTGTTATTCGTTACACGTGATACGTGAATCGCAAGGACCGTGCGAACTCTCATGTAACGGTTCACGTGTAACGATAAACGGCATTCTCCCCGCTCTGAAAGTTACTGGATGTATTCCCAGGTATCGATTTGTTTCATGCTCCAGTTCAGGGCTTCCTTGAGCTTTTTGACCTGAGGATCAGCATCGGGGCCACGAACGCTCTGCAAGGGCTTGTAGATCTGGTAGAGCGGCTCGTAGGCCCGCCGGTCAGGCAGCTTGCCCAGAGCCCAGACGACCTCCGTTTTGAGAGCAAGGTCCTCCGTGTTGAGGGCCTCAAGCAGGGGGGGTATGATGGACGGATCCCCATGAAGCGCCCCGACGATTCCCAGCCCTTTCGCGACCTCGGCTCGGAGCTCGCGAGGACCGGATCGCATCACCTCGATCATCACCGGAATGCTTTCCTTCTGGCCGATGTTCCCTAAGGCAACGGCGGCTGCCTTGGCGACCGCGAGATCGGGTTCCTTCAGCGCGGTCAACAAACGCGGCACGGCCTTGGCGGAGAACAGATAGCCGAGCATCGAGATGATTCTCACTTTCCGTGGCTGCGGCGTGGAGGGATCATCAAAAATCTTGAGCAGCCGGTCTTCTTGTCCCCATTCGGCGGTGATCAGAACCGGGAAATCGTACTCCTCGAGTCGGTCCTTCAGCTTGGCCATGGCGTAGGCACCCGGATCAGGAGCTTTCGCCGTCTCGGCCGCCTGGATCGAATCCTGGAATTCGGTGCGAACCTCTTTTCGCCAGCCCATCTTCTTTTCTTCCAGAAGATAGATAAGTTGACAGGCCGGCCCCTTCCACACGCGCAAGGGGGAATCCGGGAGATCAGCGTCCCCGCCATGCGCACTGGGGCCCTCATAGACCTTCCGTTGCTCACACTTGACCCTGAACACCAGATCGTGTGGTTGCGCCGGATCGGTCACGATCGTGTATCCGACTTCTTTCAAGCGTCTGCTCACGACTTCAACCAGGGGCGCAGGATCAATCGAGCCGCTGTCGGTGATGACGATCGTCTCGACCAGCACGCGCTCCGCCTTTTCCAACAGCTCCTTCTGCTTGGATGTGAGGAGTTCTTTTCTGGCGGAACTCTCAGTGACGACCAAGCAGACAAGCAGGAGCATCGAGAGACAGATGACGGTTTTCATCCTGGCCTCCAGCATGGGATGGGGACGATCCGTGCCAGTCCTCACACCAATGTACCCAAGTCCCAGTCCCGACGGCAAGGTGCAAGTTGAAGGTGGGCGAAGCAATCAGTATAATCGCGCCATGTTGCTGGGCAAACGGATCGCCTTGATCGGCGCCGGGAATATGACCGAGGCGCTGGTGGTGGGGATGCTGACAGCCGGTGTAGCGCATCCCGATGAGTTGTACGCCACCGATATCCTTCCCGAGCGACGGGCCCATTTCCAGGACCGTTACAAAATCAAGGTGAGCGGCGACAATGTGGACGCAGTTCGACATGGACAAATCATCATCTTATCGGTCGAACCTCAAGTTCTTGATGAAGTGCTTGGTAGCGTGAAGTCCGTCTTGGAAGGGAAGCACCTGATCATCTCAGTCGCTGCTGGGTATCCCATCTCCCGCATCATGGCTCACCTCAAAGCTGAGGCTCGGATCGTGCGCGCCATGCCGAATACTCCATCGAGCGTGCTGGCAGGAGTCACGGCGCTGTCGTTCGGACCTCGCCTCGCAGAGGAAGACCAGCAGGTGGCGCGAATCATTTTCGAGTCAGTCGGAAAGGTCGTGGTCGTGGAGGAACGGCTCATGGACGCCGTGACCGGCCTCAGTGGAAGCGGGCCGGCCTATGTCTACCTGATGATCGAAGCGCTGGCCGACGGGGGAGTGAAGATGGGGCTCTCGCGTCAGGTGGCGGAACTGCTGGCGGCCCAGACGGTGCTGGGTACCGCTCGCATGCTGCTCGAAAGCGGAGAACACCCAGGACAACTCAAAGATCGAGTGGCCTCCCCCGGAGGCACGACCATCGCCGGGATTCATAAGCTGGAGGAAGGCTGCCTGAGGGCCACCTTGATCGCCGCAGTGGAAGCTGCCACCAAGCGGTCGCAGGAGTTGGGGAAGGGTACCGCCGATGGCTGATGGCGAACGGTTGATGGTCGATGTGGAAAGGGCTCTTTCAGTCGAAGACTCGCATCTTCATCAGCCATTTGCCATCGACCATCAACCATAATCGGAGGAGTGAACCGTGCAATACTGGGTCAAGGTAGTGTTCACCGACAATCAGGAACTGTTCATCAAGGATGCAATCCGCCACACGATCAGCGAGGATATGGAAGTGCTGGAAGTAGATACCGCCAAAGAAGTCACCATCATCCCCATGAAGCAGATCAAGTACATCTCCTGCGACGCCACGGTCTTTGCGCAGAAGAGCAGTGACAGCAAAGCAAAGACTGGGTAGGCATGCCGACCCCTCAGCATGGACCCGACCCAGGCCCTGTCATCCCTGCCGACGTTACTCTTCCAGAAATCACAGTCAAGGGAGTGGTCCTCTCGGTCATCCTGGCTGCCGTACTGGCCGGGGCCAACGCCTACGTGGGCCTCTTTGCCGGGATGACCGTGTCCGCCTCGATCCCGGCCGCTGTGATCTCCATGGCCGTGCTTCGCCTCTTTCGCCGCTCCAACATCCTTGAGAACAACATCGTCCAGACCGCCGCTTCGTCTGGTGAGGCCCTGGCAGCCGGAGTGATCTTCACGATCCCAGCCCTGCTGCTGATCGGTTTTTGGACAAAGTTCGACTATTGGCAGACCACCGCGATCGCGCTAGTCGGAGGACTGCTTGGCGTCCTGTTCACAATCCCCTTACGGCGAGCGCTGATCCTTGGAGCGCGTCTCCGATTCCCTGAGGGGGTCGCGACCGCGGAGGTGTTGAAAACCGGATCAAGCAGATCTTCAGGACCTGGAGAGGTGAGAGCGGGCGAGGCAGCCGTTGGGGTTCGGACGCTCTCTCTGGCCGCAGTGATAGGGGGCACGGTCAAGTTAGGCGAGAGCGGGTTCCGCCTCTGGGCAGAGGCCTGGGAAGGCGCGACCGAGGTGGGAAGGTCTGTCGTGTATTTGGGGATCAACCTCTCACCGGCGCTACTCGCGGTCGGATTCATCATCGGCCTGAATACAGCTTCGGTGGTGTTCCTGGGGGGAGTCTTGGGGTGGCTGGTCTTGATGCCGGCCTATGCCGCGATGATCGGCATGCCTGATGCCCTAACCGGCATGGCCGCTGCGCAATTTCTGTGGAGTACCAAGATTCGCTACGTCGGCATCGGGGCCATGCTGGTCGGCGGACTGTGGACTTTGATCCAACTCCGCGAACCGGTGTTGCAGAGTCTGCGCCAGCTAGCCACCACCTACAGCAACGCGACGGCTCGTCTTCTACCAGCCGGTCAGACCTCTCGCCTCACCCCAATCGTGGTGCCCCGCACGGAACGCGATGCCTCGCTCCCCTGGATCATCACGCCGTTTGTCCTGTCCCTGATCCCCATGGCCCTGATCTATGCAAACATCGTCGGGAGCGCCCCGGTCGCTCTCGCCATGACGATCATCATGGCGCTGGCCGCGTTTCTCTTCTCCTCGGTCGCAGCCTACATGGCCGGCCTCGTCGGGAGCTCAAGTAACCCAGTGTCCGGGGTCACGATCGCCACGCTCATGCTGGCCTCGCTACTGTTAGTGGTCTTAATGGGCCGCGGCAACCCAGCCGGGCCGGCTGCTGCCCTCCTCATCGGAGCGGTGGTCTGTTGCGCAGCAGCGATGGGCGGCGACAACCTGCAGGACCTGAAGACCGGTCACCTGGTCGGGGCGACTCCTTGGAAACAGCAAGTGATGCAGGTTGTCGGGGTCGTCACAGGCGCCCTGGTGATCGTGCCGGTCCTGGCCTTGCTGCAAGCCAAGTACGGCATCGGCAAGGTGACGCTCGAGCATCCCCACCCACTGAGCGCGCCACAAGCGACCCTGATGGCGAGCTTGGCAAGCGGGGTGTTTGGGGAGGGGCTTCCCTGGTCACTGGTGGGGCTGGGCGCCATGATCGGAGCGGGAGTGATCCTGTTCGATCACCGACAAGCCACACGGAACGCAGCCTTTCGCCTGCCGGTGCTCGCGGTGGCCTTGGGGATTTACCTGCCGCTGAAGTTGTCGGCCGCGATTTTCGTCGGCGGACTCATTGCCGAGTTCGCGCGGAGGAGGGGAGCCGATCAGGAAGCTCGTGCCGCACATCAAGGGCTGCTCTTCGCAGCAGGCCTCGTGACCGGCGAAGCGCTGATGGGAATCCTGCTGGCATTGCCGATCGCGCTGAACGCGGTCTGGCCAGCCCTTGGCACAGACCCGCTGAAACTCTTCGACAATCCCCCACTCGGAGCCTGGCCTGGCGTAGCCATCCTGGCAGCAGTGGCCGCGTTGCTGTACAGGATTGCAACCTACGGGCGTAATGAGCCTGCAACATCTAATGGCCCAGGTCAGCTGCAGGCTGATCAAAAAGGCCAGCCAACGAGGCCGCAATGAGCGAGGGCCCCGAGGCGTACTCTTGCATGTACGTTGAGGGGTCAGAGCGACCGAGAACGAAGTTGGGGGTCTTTTTCATCAGCCTGCTAATCGCTGGGCGGTTCGAAGTGGCCGGGCGGACGAGTTTGCCAGGGAACGGTGGTCTGCTTGGATTGTTTCACGAGGCTCTGGAGACTGACTTCGGCTGCCCGGAGGAGCTTGGGATCCCCACTTTGGAGTAGGGCCGTGAGCAGCACATAGAGTCCGCGTTCCTGCCGAGTCCCTAATAGAACCCGCTCCGTCACAGGATCGATTGACTCCGTTGGGAGCAGCTCTGAAGTATCACCGTCAGGATCAGCCGTCACAAGGTTGAGGTGCTTGGGATCACTGTGGAGCCAGGAGGGCGGGATACCGAGCGCAGCGGCCAGCGTCTCCAGGGTGGAGACCATCGGGTCCAGCTCTCCGGACTCAATGGCCTCAAGCGAAGCAGAAGGCACACCGGCTTTCGCTGCGAGAGCCTCGACGGATTGTCTGCGAGCGAGGCGCCAAGCCTGGACATATGCTCCGATCGCCATGGCGCGATGATACTCAATCAAGCGGTCCGGCGCAACGTGAGTCTGTCTCGTCTTCTCCTCACGACGGCCCGCCGATGGTTTTCGTCAGCGGCAGCGTCGTTTCCACATTGGTGGTCGTCTCCCGGAGCTTCACCGCCGACGCATCAATCGCTGCGACCTGGATCTTGCCTTCTACCGTCTCCCCGAGCCGCACGATAAAGAGCGCTTGCCCCTTGCCGAGAAACGCGCGGTGCTCACCTTGCTGGGTGAGGTAGCCCAAAAACCGGTACTGGGCCATTTGTTGGCGCGCCTGCTGCGCCGCCTGCTCTTTTTGCTGCCGCGCCTGTTGCTCCGCCTGTTCCAGTTGCCGGCGCGCGAGTTCCTGTTGCTGGCGTGCCAGTTGAGCCGCCACTTCTTCCGGAGAGGGAGGCGGCGGGGGCACGGGAGCAGCCACCGATTCGGCGACTGGTTCCGGAGGGGGCTCTTTCACTGACCTTCGGGATTTGGCTCGTGCGACTTTCTCCTGCGTCGCTTGCACCTCCAGGGGGGCAAAAATATTTTTGGAAGTCTTAAAGGGGATTTGGCTCGCCCTCGCCAGCACCGGCCGCACGACCAGCGGTACAGTCGGATTCCCTTTCGCCCCGGTCTGTGCTACTGTTTGCCCGGACTTAAAGGTCAGCGGCGCTCGTTGCAGTTCAGGCCCGCTCACCATCCGCACGCCCACAAGGGCGACCCAGCCCAGTACCAGCCCCCCTAAAAGCATCCATTTTGTGCGCTCACTCACGATTCACCGACCTTTGCCGGATCCGGCCTGAGAAACGTCACCACTCGGACATTGAACACTAAGAGCGTCAAAGCCGCTCGACTCGAATCGTTCGCACGGGAGACATCCAGACTCTCCACAAAGAGGTACGGTTCCGTCGTCTCCAGCCGGTGGATGAAGCGATAAATGGCGCCATACTCCCCGACGGCTCTGAAAGCGAGCGAGGCTTTCGCAGGTAACCCTTCTTCCATCTTCTGGAGCGAATAGGTCATGCCGGGGATGGAGACTTCCACAGCCCGGCCCAGCTCTGAGATCGCAACCGCCAACGCCGCAAACTGTTTCTCGGCCGGAAGGTCCTCCCATACTTGCTCTAAGTCTTTCTGGGCCTGGCGAAAGGCTTCCTGGGTCTTGCGTGTTACCTGCTGCTGGAGCTGCGCCTGCCTGGCCGCCTCATACGCAGCCTCGGCCTGGGTGAGGCGTTCCTTCGCCGGAATCATAATGAACAGGTACGCCCCAATCCCGATCCCAAGCGCGAGCAGCGTGAGCAGTCCTAGTGGCCAGAGCCCACGGGCGACAAGACGTGGGATCGGCGAGAACGAGAAGTTGAGCAGATTCATGCCCTCACCGTTAAAAATTGGGGTGGTAGGCCACCGTCAGGGAGAAGTGAACCTGACGGGAGCCTTCCTTTTCGATCGTTTTCTTCGTCGCGTCGGCCCCGCCAGGCTGGCTTGCCTCCGTCGGGCCGCTAGTAGTTGACGCTTGCACTCGATGCTGAGACAACACGACTTTCCGGAATTTGCTATGGCTCTCCAAGCTATTCACGATCGCCGCCAGATCCGGCAGCGTCCGCACGGCCCCGTTCAGTAGAATGGTGGATTCCTTAAAGTTCAGCGTGACCGAACTGATGGATACCCGTGGCGGCACCGCTTCTTCCAGGTCACTCAAGAGCCTGGTCCAGGAGAAGACCCGGTTCTCAGCTAGTTGGTTCGCGAATTTGACGTCACGGACCAGCGCCGTCATCTCCTCGGCGGTGAGCGTCAAGCCGTCCCGCACCATCTGATCAGCGAATAGCCGATTCAGCTCCTGGACGCGCGCCGTGGACAGCTCATACCGCGCGGCTTTCTCTTCCAACGGCTGGCTCTCCCGCCAGCACCAGAACGCGACGCCGAGAGACCCGCAGATGAGGAGGACCATGCCCCATTGCGCGACCCGCGCCAATGTCATACCTGGGGCGGCGAGAGAGAGATGCAGGTGAGGGAGCGGAGCAGCGGGGGCAGGCGCTAATCCGGGAGCTTCCGCTGGTGCCCCATCAGCACAAACGACTGTGCGCAAGGGAGCCGTCATACGCCTCAACTTACCATCACGCTGGCAAAGGCCGACAGTCCGGAGACTGGGGGACTGGATAACTCGTTCGACAGGATCGGCAGATCTTTCCAGTCAAGCGGAATGAGCTCAATGCGCGAGGACATGTGGCCTTTGGGATGGCTCAGGTGGCAAGCTGGGAACGAGTGGTCCGCGCGAGAGGGAGGGGCCTGTTCCACCGCGTGACCACCGAGAAAGAACAAGGGACGAAGCCTCGCATCCGAGGTGCGATGGGACGGGAGCTGTTGATCATCATAGAACTGGAGCGTCCCGAGCAACTCACCGGTCAGGTCTGTCTGGGCCTGGCGTAGCGGCTTGATCCGGAGAAACACCGGGCAGCCGTGACGCACCGCGATGAAGGAAAAACTGTCGTCCGACCGATGGGCAAAGAACAGCTCCTCGGCTGTCTCCATGACGGAGTGACAGAAATCGAAAAGCTGGAGGCTCGCGATTCCGACACTGACTGGCAATAGGCCGGCTTGCTCGCAGAGCTGTTCGTACTGGGCAAGAATGTCTCGCCGGATGGCGACCGCCAGGACCCGAGCCGGACCACTCGACTTCTGGTCTGACGCCGAGGTCCGGTGGGACAGGTGAAAGACGCGATGGACAAGTCGCGCCTCGGCCATTGGCACCTTCAGGTCATGTTCAAAACGCCAGCGCAGCAGGTTGACCTGTTCAGCAACTTGCTTGGGGAGCATTTCAAATTCAAAGAGCCCAACCTGTGCGCAGAGATCCGGCAAGCTGAGCGCGACCGGCAAGGTCCGCCTGGTGCCTAGCAGAGCGCGGACTTCTTGCGCCAGAGCGGGGATATCCGACAGGTTTCGGTCACTTGCGGAGGGACGGACGAGGCCGCTCGGCAAGTCCCTTTCATCCGCGTGACGCAGGCGAGCATTTCGCCGGCCTAGCCGCCAGCTCCCATGCAGCTCGACCAGGCTGAGCCGCTCGCCGCTGATGCTGAGACCGATCGTCGGACGATGCACTGGGAATAGGGGCATGGCGGCCCTTCACCCGGTGAAGCTCACGCGATTGACCTCCCGCAGCGTCGTCTCGCCTTGGAGGACCTTCTCCAGCCCGGCTTCCCGCAAGCTCGTCATCCCATCCGCGATGGCGGCTTTACGGAGTTCAGAGGTCGGCCTACGGTCGAGAATCAGCTCCTTGATGTGGTCCGTCAGAGTCAGGAACTCGGTGATAGCCTTGCGCC
>VBOJ01000049.1 GCA_005877775.1 Nitrospirota bacterium
GGAGGTGATCCACGACTTGCTGAGGTTTCTGGCCCTGCACCTCGAAACAGACAATTCCAGCCGACAGGTCCTCTGCGAGCGGCGTGATGAGTTTCACATGCTTCATCCGAAGCAGCCCTTCCTTGAGCTGACGGTTCAGTGCGTGAATCCGCTTGGCGATGCGGGCTTTGCCGATGGTCTGATGAAACCGAAAGGCCTCGGCGAGCGCCCACCGATGTTCGAAGGAGTGAAAGCCTCCCGGCGTCATGATTGCGCCAAAGGGAATCTGTTTGGGTGGGACCTCCTTCATCCAGATCCCGTAAGCCTCAAAGTTGAAGGTCGGGATGATCGCGTTGGCGACGGGCCAGGCGCGGGGATGGCCCCAGACCAGACCTGTACCCCTTGGACCAAACAGCCACTTGTGGGTGCCAGCGATGAAGAAGTCACAGCCGAGGTCTTGCATCGTGACGTCTTCGACGCCGAGCCCATGGACCCCATCCACGCAGAGGAGCACCCGGTCACCCTCGCTCCGGCCAGCATTGATCTTGGCCAACACACCGGCCATCTCGCGGATCGGGAGCTTGAGACCAGTGCTGGAATGGACCCAGGTGACCGCCACAATCCGCGTCTCCGGACGCAGCGCCTTCACGAGCGTCTCGACAATCTCTTCCCGCATCACGGTCTCCAGCTTCTGGTACAGCGGGATCTGCCTGAGTGAGGCACCGGTCCGCTCAGCTCTGAGCCTCAGCGACATTTCCGTCGAATAATGGTCGTGGATGGTGGTCAGGACTTCCTGGCCTTCGCGTAGCTTCAGTCCACCGTAGAGCAGGCCAAGGCCCATGGTCGTACTATCCGTCAAGGCGAAGTCCGTCGGACTCGCACCCAAATAGTCCGCTGCCGCGCGCAGCACCGAAGCCTCCAGCTTCTCGCTCTGATCGAACCAGTACCCCATGGGGTTCGCGTCGAGCCCACGTCGGTGCACCTCGATCGCCTCTCGCACCGGCGTCGGATGAGACGCGAGGAAGAAGCAGGACATGTGGATGACGTCGCGTGAAAGAAGAAACTGATCGCGCACTGCTTCCCAGGTGTCCAGCTTAACGGGCTGCGCGGGGCTAGCCAGCACCTTAGCAAGCGGGAAGTCGGCGGCGAGCATTCCGGTGCTCAGCGCCAATCCCGTGCGCACCAGAAAGTCTCTGCGGTTCATGGCTCCTCTCTCATCGTAGAAGTCCACCTTGGCGGTCCACTGACAATTATTTTCGAGATAACCGCTCTGTGAAGAGCTTGAGCGCACGCGCCGCATCCACTTTCAGCGCCGCCTGAATATTCGAGGACGCCTTCTGCGCCCTTCCCAGCGACCCCCGATCTGCTCTCGTCTTCCCCATGCTGGCCTGATCCTCTGTTTCCACTTCAACATGAAAGGGAACTGTCTGGACCAGCGATGGGTCAATCGCCACCGCCACAGCCAGTGGATCGTGCAGGTGAAAGAGCGGCGCTCCCTCCACCCGTTCGGTATAGGAGAGAACCTGCCCTGTGGCGTCAGCCACGAAGCGAGGAACAGGACCAGAGCCGCCTGTAGCAAGGGTTTGGATCTCGTTCCGGTTCAGGGCCACCTTGGTGGTCACATCCAAGGGAACCAGGGTGATCGGCAGCCCTGACTGGAAGACACGCTGGGCGGCGTGGGGATCAACATAGATATTGAACTCAGCCGCTGGTGTGACATTGCCTGTGACAGAGATTGCGCCACCCATGCTGATCACCGAGCGCAACTGTCGCAACGGCGCAGGGTCTGTTTCGAGCGCGATGGCGAGATTTGTGAGGGGACCGAGTGTGATCAACGTCAGCTCGCCGGGGTACCGGCGCAGACACTCGCCCCACACCTCCTGGGCGGTGGGCAACGTGCGAGGAGGCTTGGGTCGTGGATACCTGGGACTCCCGTCTTGGTTGCGAAAACTATCCAGCTCCCCCAAGCCATCAGCCCCGTGCACTTGGGTGGCGGTCTGTAACGGTTGACGAAGCGGTTTTGCTGCTCCCTGGCCAATGAGCAGGCCTGCTGGAGGCTTCAGCAATCCCAGGACCCTGAACAGATTCTGGGTGGCCTGCTCGACCGGCACGTTTCCGCAAACCGTGGTGATCGCGACCACCTCCAGTTCTGGTGAGCGCAACGCGAGCAGGATCGCCAGCGCATCATCCACACCGGGATCGGTGTCAATGACGACACGCTGTTTGGGTGCTGTCATGGTCAGCCTCGTGAGGGGTGAGGGGTGAGGCGTAAGGGGAGCGTAATGGGCCTGGGGTCTTGAACCAAGTGATTGGTTTTACGCATAACACCCCACTGTTCCCTCGCGTCGATCATGATACTGCGATTCGGTAAGGAGAGCCAATCGCTATGGTGGGGAGAAGATCGTTTCAGGCTGGCGGCCCTGGTTTAAGTTCTTGAACCCAGTCGTTCTTGAGCAGGCGACACACGGCTTAGGAATTACCCCTAGTACCACTCCAGACAATCTAACCCACAAGAATCAACAGAACAGGCTACTGATGAAATGGGGCCTGATGGGTCTGTTTTGTCCTGTCCTGGTAGCAGCGTGGTAGCGCTACAGGAAGAGCAAACGAAATCACGAATGCACCTCACGACTCTTCTACTGAGGGTGGATAAGGCTGACTGCCCTTGGGGTGGGCCTCAACTTTCGCCAGGTAATAATGAAGTAGTCCGAGATAGCCGCCCAGGCCGCCAAAATGTTCAGGACTGAGGGGTTTGCTTTTGAGCGAGGGTGGATGGAATTCAATCTCACGAGAGGTCGTGAGCTC
Source organism: Nitrospirota bacterium (assembly GCA_005877775.1). Lineage (GTDB taxonomy): Bacteria > Nitrospirota > Nitrospiria > Nitrospirales > Nitrospiraceae > NS-7. The sequence continues at coordinate 2,785 of VBOJ01000049.1, forward strand.
TCCGGATGGACGCCTAACCTGCACGGTAACTCGATACATGCGATTGTACTGGGTCACATTTGGGGTCCACACAGGATTCAGGGGATCATGGGCAAAAGCACAACGGATTTGATAGATGAGAACACGGGCAGAGCCTTCCGGACTCGTGTCCGCAGTATCAAACTCCTTCCCGTAGACCACCTCAAGCGCTTTGTTCATGCTAATGGCGGTGGTCCCCAACGTAATCAGCATCAGGTTGCGAGTTTCTGCTTTGAGTTCGTCGGCAGTATAAATTTTCTTAAGATCGACGCCCCTCCCACCTTCGTCCAACCTAATCTGCTCTCGAAAAGATGTTGGAGTGATCCGTCCTTCCTGGACTGCGTTTTCAAGGAAGCAAGCGAACACGAACAGGTTGATCGAGCCTTTGATTATTTTAACAGGGGTTTCAGCGAACTGCATTGCACGCCTCAAGGAAGGAAGAGAGGGCCCGAATGATAACAGACTTTGACCCGCGATTTACTTGTTTGCTGCCTCTCGAAATCACCTGAAACGACAAAGAGTTAAAAGGGACTGCTACCACATGGCTACCAACATGATGAACACAGAACCGAGCAAAAAGGCCAAGCGGCACTACGCGAAGTCCGGCCTTATCAGCCTGAAACATAAGGCAATGGTCAGAGGTATACGTTGAGCGAAGCGTGAAAGGGGACCGGTCTACAAGCAACCGGTCTCCTTTTCACTTTTTTATTTTGGACTGGCTGGACGTGGGCGGTCTGGTTAATCCCCAACTGCGCGCGTCCAGCGAGCACCTTCCGAGTGTGCGCGATGCGCGAGCACAGGGGATTAACCAGGCCGCCCTCTCAGTAGGGCTAGGACTGATAACTGTCCATCGGCGGGCAGGTGCACACCGGATTCCGGTCACCATAGGCATTGTCGATGCGGGCGACCGCCGGCCAGAACTTATGGTCGCGTACCCACGGGGCGGGAAAGGCCGCTTGCTCGCGGCTGTAAGGGTGCTTCCAGTCGGTGGCGGCCACGGCCTGCGCCGTGTGCGGGGCGTTGGTGAGGACATTATTGTCGCGCGGCATGCGACCTTCGATAATCTCCTGAATTTCGCCACGAATCGCGATCATGGCCTCGCAGAATCGATCCAGCTCGGCTTTGGATTCACTCTCGGTCGGCTCGATCATGAGCGTTCCCGGAACCGGAAAGGACATGGTGGGCGCATGAAAGCCGAAGTCCATGAGGCGCTTGGCTATATCCTCCGCTTCAATCCCCGACGTCCTTTTGAACTGGCGGAGGTCCAGGATAAACTCGTGGGCCACGAACCCTTTCTTACCCGCGTAGAGCACCGGGAAATACTTCTCCAACCGCTTGGCCATGTAATTGGCGTTCAGGATGGCGACTTGGCTGGCTTTGGTCAGGCCTTCGGCCCCCATCAGCGCAATGTAGGCCCAGGAGATCGGCAAGATGCCGGTGCTCCCATAGGGCGCGGCGGCAATCGGCCCGATCGACTGCTTGCCTCCCACCTGTTTCACCACTGGATGACCTGGGAGGAACGGGGCGAGGTGAGTCGCCACTCCAATGGGCCCCATGCCGGGACCGCCGCCTCCGTGCGGGATACAGAAGGTCTTATGCAGGTTGAGATGGCACACGTCGGCACCGAGGTCGCCGGGCCGGCACAACCCGACCTGCGCGTTCATATTGGCCCCATCCAGATACACCTGTCCGCCGTGAGCATGGGTGATCGCGCAAATCCGGCGGATGCCTTCCTCGAACACCCCGTGGGTCGAGGGATAGGTGATCATCAGCGCAGCCAGCGACTGCCGGTACTGTTTCGCTTTCGCCTCTAAATCGGCCAGGTCCACATTGCCCTGCTCGTCACAGGCGACTGGCACGACCTTAAGACCGGCCATGGTGGCGCTGGCCGGATTGGTCCCATGGGCCGAGACCGGAATCAGACAGATGTCGCGCCGGCTTTCCCCGCGCTGTTGGTGATAGGCGCGAATGACCAACAGCCCGGCATACTCACCCTGTGACCCAGCGTTCGGCTGCAGGGAAACTGCCGCCAAGCCGGTGATCTCTGCCAGCCAGCGCTCAAGCTGCGAACAGAGCTCCTGATACCCTCGCGTCTGATCCTCCGGGGCAAACGGATGGAGGCGACTGAACTCCGGCCATGTGACCGGCAGCATCTCCGTCGTGGCGTTGAGTTTCATCGTGCAGGAGCCCAACGGGATCATCGAGTGCACGAGCGAGAGATCCCGCCCCTGCAGGCGGTAGAGATAGCGCAGCATCTCGTGCTCCGAGTGATACCGGTTGAAGACGGGGTGGGAAAGGTACTTCGTGGTGCGGGCGAAGGCTGCCGGGAAGTTGAGATCCATGTGGACAGCTAGCTCCTCGACGGTGAAGGGGACTGGTCGCCCAGCCGCGAAAATGTCGAAGAGTGCCTGTATCTCCACCGGCGTTGTGACTTCATCCAGGGCGATGCCGAGTGAGCCATCGCCAAAGCGGCGAAGGTTGATGCGGTGCCCGTAAGCCCGCGCAAGGGTCCTGTCGGCCGACTCCTCTTTGGATCTGACTTGAACCGTGTCAAAGAAGTGCTCTGATGCGACCTGGCATCCGAGGCGACGCAATCCTTGGGCGAGGACGAGCGTCAGCCCGTGGACGCGCTCCGCGATCTGCTTCAGTCCCTCGGGCCCGTGATAGACCGCGTACATGCTGGCCATGACCGCCAGGAGGACTTGGGCGGTGCAGATATTACTCGTCGCCTTGTCACGGCGGATGTGTTGCTCGCGGGTCTGCAAGGTCAGACGATACGCTTGTTTCCCCTGGGCGTCTTTCGACACACCGACAAGACGGCCCGGCAGTTGGCGCTTGTACTCCTCTCTGGTCGAGAGAAACGCGGCATGGGGCCCACCAAAGCCCAGCGGCACCCCAAATCGCTGGCTGGACCCGACTGCGATATCAGCCCCGAATTCGCCGGGAGACCGTAAGACGGTGAGCGCGAGCAAGTCCGTGGCGACGACGACGAGCGCGCCAGCTTCATGCGCTTGGGTCACGAGCTCACGGTAATCGCGAATCGCGCCGTCCGTCGCCGGGTCCTGCAGTATCACCCCGAACAGCTTTTGGCGCGCGAAGTCGATCGCGTCTCGGGGGCCGATGTGGAGGTTGATCCCAAGCGGCTGGGCACGCGTCTGCAGGACGGCGATCGTCTGTGGGTGACAGTCCTGGAGGACGAAGAACCCCTCTTTCCCCTCGCCCGATTCCCGATGCGTGATGGCTCGACACATGGACATAGCTTCGGCTGCGGCGGTCGCCTCATCCAGCAACGAGGCATTGGCCAGGGGCAACCCGGTCAAGTCCGCGACCATGGTCTGGAAATTCAGGAGCGCCTCCAGCCGCCCTTGTGCAATTTCCGCCTGGTAGGGTGTGTACTGGGTATACCAGCCCGGGTTCTCCAGGACGTTGCGCTGAATCACCGGTGGGATCACGCAATCGTAATAGCCCATGCCGATGAAGGAACGAAAGACTTGGTTCCGCCCCGCCAGGGTCCGCAACTCGGCGAGCACTTCCTGTTCGCCGAGGGGACCGCCAAGCGCCAGACGCCTCCGCAGGCGAATCTCCGCTGGCACGGTTCCATCAATCAGCGCATCGAGCGACTGCAGGCCGAGCGTCGCCAACATCTCCTGAATATCGGCGTCCGTCGGGCCCAGATGGCGATGGACAAAGGTATCGGTCGGAGTAAAGAGTTGCCGTGGATTCATGGCCGGTTCCTGGCTCCACGCGTCTGATGGATGACGATCACAGCCATACGAGGGCTCTCATCTCGCGACTTATTTTGACAGTCTATCGCAAACAAGGCGGGTCGACAGACACAGAAAATGATCATCGCAAGGCAGCGTAACATGGCCCGTGGCGATTTGCCAAGGGGCAAGAGCCTCCGTTCCAGACTTGCCTTAGGCGCTGAGGTTGAGTCATGATGAAATGTGATATGTCCCGTGACTGCCAACCAACCAACTGCCTTGCCGCTTCGCTTGCCTCATGAAGGTTCACGATATCCTCATTGTCGGTGCAGGGCTGGCTGGGATGAGGGCGGCCATCGCGGCTCATTCATACCTCGCTCATCTCGACATTGCTCTTCTTGCAAAAGTCCACCCGGTCCGGAGCCACTCGGTTGCCGCCCAAGGAGGCATCAACGCGGCGCTGGGCGAGAACGATTCCTGGGAAGCGCATGCGCTCGATACCACCAAAGGGGGCCTGTACCTCGGAGATCAGGATGCCATCGAAGCCATGTGCCGGGAGGCGCCTGGCAACATCCTGGATCTGGAGCGGATGGGGGTCATTTTCAGCCGGGATGAGAAGGGCCGCATTGCGCAACGCCCGTTTGGGGGAGCCGGGTTTCCCCGCACTTGCTATGCCGCTGATCGCACCGGTCACGCGATCCTCCATGCGATGTACGAACAGCTCCTCAAGCGGCAGATCCTCGTCTACGAAGAGTGGTATGTGACCTCACTCATCATCGAGGAAGGGGTCTGCCGCGGGGTGGTGGCCTGGGATCTTCTCCACGGGGGATTGCAGGCAATTGGCGCGAAGGCGGTGCTCCTGGCTACCGGTGGGAGCGGGCGGGTCTTTCTGACCAGCACCAACGCCGTGATTAACACCGGAGACGGAATGGCGCTAGCTTATCGGGCCGGCACCCCCCTTGAGGACATGGAGTTCGTGCAGTTTCATCCCACCACGCTCAAGGACACCGGCATCCTCATCACGGAAGGAGCGCGCGGCGAGGGCGGGTATCTGCTCAACACCCTGGGAGAGCGGTTCATGAAGAACTACGCTCCCGAGCAAATGGAACTGGCGACAAGGTCTACCGTGTCCCTGGCCATCGGTCAGGAAATTCTGGAGGGACGCGGCGTGGACGGCTGCGTGCTGCTGGACCTCCGGCATCTGGGCCGCGCCCGTATCTTAGAGCGATTGCCGCAAATTCGGGAGCTGGCCGTGGAATTCGCCGGAGTGGATCCGATTGAGTCTCCAATTCCCGTGCGGCCAGGGGCGCACTATCAGATGGGTGGAGTCAAGACCAACCAATGGGGTGAGACAGAACTACCGGGCCTGTATGCGGCCGGGGAATGCGCCTGCGTAAGCGTGCATGGCGCGAATCGATTGGGAGGTAACTCCTTGCTGGAGACGGTCGTGTTCGGTCGGCGGGCCGGCCAGCGCGCCGCCGAATATGCAGACGGCAAAGTCCCACGAGCAGTCTCGGATGCGACATTGCGGACTGAGGAGGCTCGGATCAGGACTTTCATGAAGAATGAGGGACCGGAGCGGGCCTGGCAGATTCAGGAGGAACTCGGCAAAACCATGAGCCTGAACCTGGGGATCTTTCGGACACAGAAATCCATGACGGAGGCGGGCGAGAAGGTGCGCGAACTGAAATCGCGGGCCTCCTATGTCCTCCTTCAGGACCGTGGGCAGGTCTTCAACACCGATCTGATTCAGGCTCTGGAACTCCAGGCGCTCCTGGAGGTCGCTGAGGCCATCGTGGCCGCCGCGCTGGCCCGCGAAGAAAGCCGCGGCGCGCATTACCGATCGGACTTTCCAAGACGGGACGATGCCAATTGGCTCAAGCACACGCTGGCCTATCGAACACCGGAGTGCCCTTCGCTTCGGTACGCGCCAGTTACCATTACCCGATTCCAGCCGAAGTAGCGCCGATAACGGCACGATGCGTATTCTGATCGTTGAGGACGAAGCGAAGGTCGGCTCCTTCATCCGACGGGCGTTGGAGGAAGAGAGCTACGCGGTGGACCTCTGCGCCGAGGGGACCCAGGGGCTCGATCTGGCCCTGAGCGGGAGCTACGACCTCGTCATCTTGGATTTGATGCTGCCAGGGCTGCCGGGGCTGGAGGTCCTGAAGGGGATCCGGAAGGAGAAAATCCAGACACCGGTGTTGGTCCTCACGGCCCGGTCGCAAGTCGATCAGCGAGTCAAGGGGCTGGACGCGGGCGCCGATGACTACCTGACGAAACCCTTTGCGATCGAAGAACTGCTGGCGCGAGTGCGGGCCCTGCTGCGGCGGGGCAGCGGAGAAGCCACAGGCCTGCTCCAGGTCAAGGACCTCATCCTGAACCCGGCGACCCGAGAAGTCACACGCGGAGGACAACGCATTGAGTTGACGGTCAAGGAATATGCGCTGCTTGAATATATGATGCGCAACGCCAGCCGCGTTCTCACGCGGCCCATGATCGCGGAACATGTCTGGAGCCTGGATTTCGACACCTTCACCAACGTCATTGATGTGTACGTCAACTATCTCCGCAACAAGATTGACCGGGGACGCGAGCCCAAGCTCATCCATACGGTCCGTGGCAGCGGCTACGTCCTGAGAAGCGAGAGCGAATAGCGTATGGCTTATAGCTATTGGCCAGGAGATAGGCTCTGCCGGTTGCCATCAAGCATAGGCTATAGGCTCTTCGCCATAGGCTCTGCCATTTAAGCCATGAGCCATAAGCCATCGGCCATAAGCTCCGGTTTCTCCTTGCGCGTTCGGCTCACACTCTGGTACGGAACCGCGTTGGCGGTCATTCTCCTGACCTTTGCCACGGTGCTCTACGTGGAGATGGATCGCGAGTTGAAGGATCAAGTGGATGGTTCGCTGGAGGAAGCGGCGAAGGCAGCGGTCCATTCGCTGGAGCAGCACCGGTTCGGACCCTTCCTTCAATATGAAGACCTCTCGGCCCAGTTCCCCGAACTCGCGGTCCTAGACAAATTCTTTCAAATCTTCAGCCCCACCGGCAAGATCACAATCCAATCCCCCCACATCAAGAATCGGGACATTCCCCTCAGCCGGACAGCCCTGGAGACGGCATTGACAGGGAATACGACCCTGGAGTCAGTCCGATTCCAGGGAGACTCACCCCTTCGCCTCATCTCGATCCCGATTATCTATGAGGGGACTCTCACCAATATCGTGCAGGTCGGGACCTCGTTGCAGCCGGTGGAGGAAACCCTCCATCGGCTGCTGCTCATCCTGCTGGTGACGGTGCCTGTGGCGCTGCTGGTGGCGTTAGCCGGCGGGTGGTTCCTCGCGGGGAGGGCCCTTCGTCCTGTGGAAACCATCACCATTGCCGCGCAGCGGATTGCGGCGGGAGACCTGACCCAGCGCCTGAGCGTGCCCCGATCCTCTGATGAAGTCGGCCGGCTCGCGGTGACCTTCAACGACATGATCGCTCGCCTTGAGACTTCCTTTCGCCAGGTCCGTCAATTCACGACTGACGCCTCCCATGAACTCCGCACTCCCCTCACGGTTCTGAAAGGAGAAACCGAGCTGGCGCTTCGCCGGCCGCGCCAGGCTGAGGACTATAAGCTCGTACTTGAAAGCAGCCTGGAGGAAATTGATCGGATGACCAGGATTGTGGATGAACTCCTCTTCCTCTCACGCGCCGACCTAGGCGAGGTGAAGATGGAATCAATCCCAGTCCGACTCGATACGCTCGTGGAGGACATCCAGCGGCAGGCGACGCTGCTTGGGCAGGAGCAGGACGTGCAGGTCACCCTCGGCACGGTGACCCCAGCCACCGTGCAGGGCGACGAGTTGAGACTCAGGGAACTCTTGCTGAATCTGGTGGACAATGCGCTGTCAAATATTCACGGCCCGGCGGGAAAGTCGAAATCAGCCTCGTGAGCGAAGGGAATACTGCACGCCTGTCGGTCTTGGATCATGGGATCGGCATCCCGCTGGAGGAGCAGGTCCGCATCTTCGATCGCTTCTACCGAGCGGATGCAGCACGGGCTCATGCCAAGAAGGGAACCGGCCTTGGGTTGTCGATCTGCAAGTGGATCGCCGAGGCCCATCACGGCCGTATCGAGGTCCAGAGTACAGAGGGTGATGGATCGCAATTCACGGTCATCCTGCCGCTGGCGCCCACCTCCCCTTAGAAACTTTTAATCCTCCATTAATCTCTCTCTCATGTCAGGCGGTTATCCTGAGTGCTCATGAGGCTCGTGCGACAGTCCTGAACGAGCCTCGCATAAAAGGAGGATCGCTTATGAAACGGCTTCTGCATCGCAAGCTTGGAATCATCGTTGGACTCGCCATCCTGGCCGCTGTGGCCTGGGCCGGGGAGTCCATCACGTCTTCGCACGCCTCCGGCTCAACAAGTCCTGCCGCGGCGAGTCCGGCCATGCCGCTTGTCCAAGGAGCCGCGCCGGGATTTACTGAGGTTGCGAAAGCAGTCACACCAGCCGTGGTCAATATCACGACGTCAGTGGGTGACCGTGGGCGTGATGCTCGTGGACCACGCGATCGGATGCGAGATCCTATGGAAGAGTTCTTTGGATCTCCGTGGGGACCGCGGGCGCCACTGGACCAGCCAGAACCTCGGCACGGCGGTATGGGCTCGGGGGTGATCGTCTCTCCTGACGGGTACATCATCACCAACAACCATGTGATAGACGGAGCTCGTGAACTGACCGTCACGCTCCCGGACAAGCGGGAGTTCAAAGGGAAGGTCATCGGCACCGACCCCAAGACCGACCTTGGGCTCATTAAAGTGGAGGCCCAGGGACTTCCCTCTGTCCCCTGGGGCGACTCATCCAAGCTCCAGGTCGGCGAATATGTACTTGCGGTCGGCAACCCCTTCGGGCTGAATTCCACCGTGACGCTTGGGATTGTCAGCGCCCTTGGGCGCGGCCGGATGGGGATCACGCAGTACGAGGACTTCATCCAGACTGACGCGGCGATTAACCCGGGCAACTCCGGCGGCGCCTTAGTGAACGCGCGGGGGGAGTTGGTCGGGATCAACACCGCGATCTTCTCTCAGACCGGTGGCTACCAAGGTGTCGGGTTCGCCGTGCCAACCAGCATGGCTCAGCCCGTCTCTGAAAGCCTGATGAAAACTGGCAAGGTGGTTCGCGGGTATCTGGGAGTGGGAATCCAGGAAGTCACCCAGGACCTGGCCAAGTCGTTCGGGCTGAAGCAGGCTAAGGGAGCACTCGTCAGCGATGTCAATGAGGACAGCCCGGCCGAGCAGGCGGGGATCAAGCAAGGTGACGTGATTACTGGGTACCAAGGCTCGCCGGTAGAAGACCCGGTGGCTTTGCAACGAAAGGTGACCAGGACGCCTGTCGGAACTAAGGCGACCGTCAAGGTGGTCCGCAATGACCACGAGATGGACCTGGCGGTCACGATCGGAGAGCAGCCGGATACCGCCAAGATCGCAAGGGCCGAGCAGGGGTCCAGCGAACACGCGCTGGCCGGTGTGGCGGTGCAGGAGCTGGACCGGCAGACAGCGCGCGAACTGGGGTTTACCAAGAAGACTCAGGGAGTGGTCGTCATGGACGTGGAGCCAGACAGCTCGGCGAGTCAGGCTGGGCTGATGCCGCGCGATGTGATCCGTGAGATCAACAAGCAGCCCGTGCAATCGGTGAAGGACTACGAGAAGATCACGTCAAGTCTGAAGAAGGACCAACAGGTCCTGCTGCTGATCAACCGACGGGGAGCCTCGCTGTTCCTCTCAGTGAAGGTCTAAGAATGCACTCGGCCGAGGGCGGAGACCTGGTCTCTGCCCTCGGCCGGATCTGTCGCTCGCCGTCCAGGCTGCCGCATCTTGCGCTAGCACCAGCCATCCATAAGCTTTCAATCGAAGACCACGGTCTTTTTTCCGTAGACGAGCACACGGTGCTCAACATGCATGCGTACCGCTCTGGCCAGCACGATTTCTTCCAAGTCTCGCCCTTTCCTGATCAGATCCTCCACGGTATCTCGGTGCCCGACGCGGACCACATCCTGCTCGATAATCGGCCCCTCGTCGAGCTCCTCCGTTGCGTAATGGGCGGTCGCCCCGATCAGTTTGACCCCACGCTCATAGGCCTGCCGATAGGGATTGGCCCCGATAAACGCGGGTAAAAACGAGTGGTGGATATTGATCACCGGACAGCCGACCGCAGCCAGAAAATCGGCGCTGAGGATTTGCATATACCGCGCCATGACGAGCAGGTTAATCTGATTTCGTTTCAGCGTGGCAAGGACCCGGTGCTCCTGCTCTCGCTTGGCTTCCTGAGTAACTGGGAACACCTCATATGGAATCTTGAACAAGTCGGCCCACATAGCGCAGGTCTCGTGATTTGAGATAATGACCGGGATATCGATGGCCAGTTCGCCCCGCCGGTGCCGCTGAAGAAGGTCCGCCAGGCAATGGTCTTGCTTCGAGACCAGTATGGCAACACGAGGCCGATGCTCGCTCAGGTGAACCTCGTACCGCATTTCGAACACCCTGGCGACCGGCGCAAAAGCCGAGGCGATCTCCTCACGAGGAATTTGAAAACCTTCCAGAGCGAATTCCGTTCTCATCAGGAAATCGCCGGCCTCACGATCTGTATGGTGGTCCGAGTCCAGAATGTTGCCGCCAAAATCATGGATGAACCCGGCGACTCGAGCCACGATCCCCTTACGATCCTTGCAGGCCACCAGGAGAACGACCGAATCTTTCTTTTCTGCCACTGACGAGGCCCTCCCTTCCTCGTGTGTGCGCTCCACGGCACAGCGCGATGATGTTAAAACCACAATCGATCAACGAGGAACAGACTCTGGCGCCGACAGATGGTTGGGAGAACGGGCTAAGTGAACTCTTTCAGGGAGACTGCCGTCAGCCGACGATATGGCCGAAAAGGTCAAAGGCCGTCGCATCGGTGATCCTGGCTTTCACGAAGTCGCCGGCGCTTGCCATGCCGTCGTCGAGATAGACCACCCCATCGATCTCTGGAGCCAGCCCCTCATGACGGGTTTCGACGAGCCGATCAGTCTCCTCAGAAATTCCCTCCACCAGCACTTCGATGGTGCGCCCGATCAGGTCGCGGCTCTTCCCAAGAGAGATGGATTCCTGAAGGTTGAGTAGCTCGGTGCGGCGTTCTTCCATGACCCTGCAGTCGAGCTTGTCATCGAGTTCAATGGCAGGCGTTCCTTCTTCGTCCGAGTAGAGAAAGACGGAGGTCCGGTCAAATTCCATGTCAGTGACGTACTGCTTCAGCTCCTCAAAGGCAGCGTCGGTTTCACCCGGGAAGCCCACGATGAAGGCGGTTCGGAATGTGAGCCTGGGGATGCGGGTCCGCAACCGTTCGACGAGAGCCGTGATGGATGCCTTCGTACCCAGCCGGTGCATGCGCTTGAGCATGGTGTCATTGATGTGCTGGAGCGGCATGTCAATGTACTTGGTGATCTTCTCCTCTCCGGAGTAGAGCGCAATGAGCTCATCGGAGACTTGCTGCGGGTACAGATAAAACGGGCGAATCCAGCGAAGGCCCTTCACCTTAACGAGCTCCCGCAAGAGCGCGACCAGGCCTTGCCGCAAGCCCAGGTCCACCCCATAGTTCATCGTGTCCTGAGAGATCAGAT
>VBOJ01000025.1 GCA_005877775.1 Nitrospirota bacterium
TGAGCTGCTAATAAGGGGATGTATCGGTTCCCACCTCATTATGAACAATGCCCTTCAACTCGGCCTGCATTGGTGGTCCACATGGCAGGACCGATCGGTCAACCGTCGTATCTTTGCCGCCATGATCACGGTCGGCGGCTTAACCGTCCTGGTCAAGCTCGCTGCCGTCTTCAAAGAAGTCGTCATCGCTCACCAGTTCGGCACGAGTGACGCGTTAGACGCGTTTCTCATCGCGCTTGTGTTGCCGCAGTTTGCCATTAACTTGATCGGGGGATCGTTGAATGCCGCGCTGATCCCCACCTACATTCAGGTACGTGAGCGAGATGGACAGGTGGCAGCTCAGCGCCTGTTATCGAGCGTGATGGTCGTGACTGCCGGGTTCCTCATAGCCATGTCAGTCATCTTGGCCCTTGGCGCTTCCTACATGCTTCCACTATTGGCATCTGGGTTCGCTTCTGAGAAATTAGCCCTCACACAGTCACTGTACTATGTGTTGCTAGCCACGCTGGTCCTAAGCGGGGTGAGTACGACGTGGGGCGCCGTGCTGAACGCTGGGAACCGCTTTGCCTTGGTGTCAGCGGTTCCGATGACGACCTCCATCGTCACGGTGCTGGTCGTGTTGGCCATAGCGAAAGACTGGGGCAGTTACGCCCTTGCAGCGGGGATGGTCGGGGGAGCGCTGATCGAAACGGGCTTGGTAGGATGGAGGCTTGCACGAGAAGGTATCTCATTGGTTCCTCGCTGGTGCGGAATGAGTCCCGCCGTCAAACAGGTATTGGAACAATACTCGCCAATGGTGGCAGGTGCCTTCCTCATGGGAGGCACGACTGTGGTGAGCCAATCCATGGCCGCCATGCTGGGTCCAGGCAGTGTGTCGGCCTTGGCTTATGGGAGCAAGGTCATGAACCTCCTGCTCGGGATCGGGGCGGTTGCCGTGAGCACAGCAGTGCTTCCCCATTTCTCTCATCTGGTCGCCACAACGGATTGGCGAAGTTTGCGGCATACCCTTGTGACCTATTCGCGCTTCCTGCTCATCGCCTCTCTTCCCGTGACGGCTGCGCTGCTCTACTTCTCCGAGCCAGTGGTTGCGGCGCTGTTTCAACGGGGGGCGTTCACAGAAGCAGACTCCCACTTAGTGGGTCAGGTACAGGCGATGTATTTGCTGCAAGTTCCGCTGTATGTCGTGAGCATGCTGTTCGTGAGATTGATATCGGCCTTGAAGGCAAATCATCTCATGATGTGGGGCAACTTCATCAACCTCGCCATTTGCATTGCGTTGAATTATTTCTTGATGCAGCGGTTCGGAGTGGTGGGTATCGCCTTGGCGACAAGCCTGATGTATCTGATGTCATGTTGTTATTTATCGCTTGTCTCATTACGCCTGATGAAACAGAAAGCCGATGAGAGAGGCTAATCCGTTGCGTATAACCCTTGTGATCTCGACTTTAGCCAATGGCGGAGCGGAACGGGTGATGACCGCCATGGCGAATTACTGGGTCGAGCGTGGCCAAGAAGTGACGCTCATCACGTTCGCTTCAGCGAAGGAAGACTTTTGCTTACTTCATCCTGGCATCCATCGAGTAGGGTTGGACCTCATGGGAGCCTCCTCACATGTGGCTGACGCTATGAAGCACAATTTCCGGAGGCTGAAACGACTGCGTCAGGAAATCAAGGCCTCTCGCCCGGACTTCGTCCTTAGTTTCATAGACCAAACCAATGTCTTAACGTTAGGGGCGAGCCTGGGATTGGGGATACCAGTCATCGTGTCCGAGCGCACTGACCCCCGTCACCGTGACATCAGTTCCGTCTGGTCAGGCCTGCGGCGCCTGCTCTACCCGCGAGCCGTTGCCGTTGTGATGCAGACTGAAGGTCTGCGGGGTTGGGCTGAGAAAGTTGTCAAAAGCGGGGTGGTTCATGTCATTCCAAATCCTGTATCGTTCCCGGGTGCGGAGCACAATGACTGTCTGGTTCCAGAGCGCTCGGATAGAACAATCGTGGCGATGGGACGCCTGGCACCAGTGAAGGGATTTGACCTCCTCCTCCGAGCCTTTGCTCAATCCGCCAGGAAGCATCTCGGTTGGTCCTTGATGATTCTCGGAGAAGGCGAAGAGCGGGGACCTTTGGAGGCTTTGGCCATCGAATTGGGGATCAAAGACCGTGTGAATATGCCCGGGTGGGCTCGAGATCCTTTCAGAATCCTGCGCGGGGCAGATCTGTTCGTCTTGTCGTCCCATTATGAAGGGTTTCCAAATGCCCTGGTGGAAGCGATGGCTTGCAAACTCGCCGTGATTAGTGCTGATTGCCCTAGTGGACCAAGAAATATTATCCGCGATGGTGTGGACGGCGTATTGGTTCCACCCAATGATGTGGATGCCTTGACTACAGCGATGGATCGCTTGATGGCAAATCCGGCGGAGCGTCAACGCCTTGGGGCGCGTGCGGTTGAAGTCGTCGATCGGTTCAGCATCGAGAAGATTATGAACATGTGGGATGAGCTAGTGGCTCACGTGCGCTGAACATGAATGAACAGGTCATCCAACGACACGAAGATCGGCGATTTGAATTTGGAGAGAACTGGAGCCGGTTTCTTACGGTCCTCAATGAAGCGCGGATCACCAAGGCTGAAGAATCACTGAGGGATAGACTCGGGGTCGCGACGCTGTGCAATCACCGGTTTCTTGATATCGGCTCTGGTAGCGGGCTGTTTAGCCTTGCCGCGCGGCGGCTTGGATCGATCGTCCACTCGTTCGACTACGATCCGCGGTCAGTCGCTTCTACCGTAGAACTGAAACGCCGATACTTCCCGAACGACGCTGGCTGGACGATTGAAAAAGGATCCGCATTGGACGAAACCTACCTCCGCTCGCTGGGTCATTTCGACATCGTCTACTCATGGGGAGTCCTCCATCACACAGGTGCTATGTGGCGAGCGTTGGAGAAGGCTCAACTGCCGGTTAAGCCTGGAGGGCGATTGTTCATTTCCATTTACAACGACCAAGGACGGCCAAGTCTGTATTGGAAACAAATCAAGAGACTGTACGTTCGACTGCCGAAGGGACTGAGATTTCTTGTCCTGTGGCCGGCTTTCTTACGTCTTTGGGGGCCGACGACCCTCCGTGATTGGTTCAATGGTAAGCCATTTCAGACGTGGCGGAGCTATGGCTTTGATCGAGGGATGTCTCCGTGGCGGGACGTTGTTGATTGGGTCGGCGGATATCCGTTTGAGGTGGCCAAACCGGAGGAGGTATTTGAGTTCTATCGGGATCGAGGGTTTCGATTGGTATTCCTGAAGACTTGTGGGGGAGGGCGTGGGTGCAACGAATTCGTGTTTGAGAAGGAGGAACTCGGGACCCGCCCATGAAAATCTTTTTTCTCATTCGTTCACTAGGCTTGGGCGGCGCGGAGCGGCAACTGGTCCTCCTTTCGAAAGGGCTTCATGACCGGGGCCATGAAGTCGTGGTTGCCACCTTTTACTCCGGGGACGGGGGACCTTTAGAGAGGGAATTGCTTCAGGCAGGGGTTCGGATCCGACCGTTGCACAAGCAAGGGCGTTGGGATGTGGTGGCCTTTCTGCTCCGATTGATTCGAGTCGTCCGTGAGGAACGCCCGGACATTGTGCATAGCTATCTCCCCGATCCAAATCTCATGGGCGTGGTTCTCAAGCCCTTGTTTCCCACGATCCGGATTGTCTGGGGGGTTCGGACATCCATCATGGATTTGAGTCGGTACGACTGGCTCGACCGGCTGAGCTTCAAACTGAACTGTTGGTTGTCAAGATTCGCGGATGCCATCATTGTCAATTCTCACGGCGGGCGTGAAGACCATATAACCTCGGATTATCCAGCGGAGAAGATGGTGGTGATTCATAACGGAATCGATACGGAACGATTTCGTCCGGATCATGAAGCCCGTCGCAGCACCCGCCTTGGATGGAACGTAAAAGACCACGAAAGGTTGATCGGGATCGTGGCTCGGCTGGATCCCATGAAGGATCACCCAACTCTTCTCGCGGCGGCCGCGTCGCTAGTGCGCAAGCGGAACAATGTCCGGTTCATCTGCGTGGGTGACGGTCCTGCTCATTATCGAGCGTCGCTTCAAGACCTCGCGAAGACCTTGGGGTTAACAGAACACGTCATCTGGGAAGGCGCTCGAGAGGACGTTTCCTCGGTCTACTGCGCGTTTGATCTGTTAGTGAGCAGCAGCTCATTTGGCGAGGGATTCTCCAATGTCATTGGTGAGGCCATGGCCTGCGGAGTGCCTTGCGTGGTGACAAACGTTGGTGATTCGGCGTGGGTGGTGGGGGATCAGGGCGAGGTGGTCCCTCCGAAAAACCCGGTCGCCCTCATGCAGGCCATCGAAAAATTGCTGAACCAGAATAGGTACGACCCGGCTGAGATTCGACAACGGGTCGTGGATCAGTTATCGGTCAGCAGCCTGGTGACCAACACGGAGCAGGTGCTGAATGCGTTGATCCAAGGGTCCATGCCAAGGACTGTCGGTTGGACCCGTGCAAGGCCAACTTGAAATTGTCGCTGCCGACGCGATGGGTTCCGAGAAACGAACAGGTGTCCGGACATGAGTCTTCACTCCAGCAGGCCTCGAGACAAGCGTTGGAAAACAAGCTCACCCATTGGCGAGATCAGTCACGCAGAAATGCTGGGACAACCTGTCTCTGCGCATCAAGGGGACATTCGAAAAGACCATGCGTGGACCCTCCTAAACAGTCATCGCCACAGACATCACTCACTTAGCAGAACAAGGAGCCTCGCCTTTTGCTATTCAATAGCTTGACTTTCCTCTTGTTCTTTAGCGCGGTGTACGTCAGCTACCGGGCCCTTGGGAAGTGGCCTAAACTCCAGAACCGTCTGCTGTTGATCGCCAGCTATGTCTTCTACGGCTACTGGGATTGGCGCTTTCTGTTCCTCATCGCAGCTTCGACCGCCCTCGACTACTGGCTGGGGAGTCTGATCGTTCAGCATCCGCTGCAGAAACGACGCATCTTGGTCACGAGCGTGACCTTCAACCTCGGCCTTCTGTTTCTCTTCAAGTACTTCAACTTCTTCATAGAAAATTTTGTTGTCATGATGAAAGGCATAGGGCTCGATGCAAGCTCCCCTGCGTTGGACATCATGCTTCCGTTGGGAATTTCTTTCTTCACGTTTCAGAAGATGACCTATATCAGCGAACTCTATAAAGGCCACCTGGAAGCCCGCTACGATTTCCTCGATTTTGCCCTTTTTGTCTGCTTTTTCCCGCTCCTCCTGTCAGGGCCGATCGAGCGAGCCACGAGCTTACTGCCGCAGATCAGCAAGCCGCGCGTCATGACCGCGGATCACATCAAGGAAGGGATCTGGCTGATCACGTGGGGCCTGTTCCAGAAGGTCTATATTGCCGACAATATCGCCCCTATGGTCAACAAAATCTTCGCCCCTGACTGGTCCGGAACTGGGGCAGAAGCGCTGGTCGGCATCTACGCCTATGCGATCCAGATCTATTGCGACTTCTCGGGCTACACAGACATCGCGCGAGGCGTCGCCAAGCTGCTGGGGTTCGACATCCGGCTCAATTTTGACCTTCCCTATTTCGCCACCAACCCATCTGACTTCTGGAGACGTTGGCATATCTCTCTCTCATCCTGGCTGCGGGACTATGTGTACATTCCGTTGGGAGGAAGCAGAGAAGGGGAATGGCGGACCGCTCGCAATCTGTTCCTCACGATGGTCTTAGTGGGCCTCTGGCACGGGGCCGCCTGGACCTTCGTGTTGTGGGGTGCGTACCAAGGCGGGCTGTTGATCAGTTACCGGCTGGTGGCTCGGTCAGCGTTCAGAGCGCGCTGGCTGCCCGAGCTGGGGCTCGTGGGCAAAGCCCTCGCGATTATCGGCATGTTCCATCTGACCTGCTTGGGGTGGCTGCTCTTCCGGGCCCAGTCCGTCGGGCAGGTCGTGGAGTTTGTGTCGCTGATCGGCGGGCAGTTTGCTCCAGGTCCCGCTGCGCTCACACTCCTTGGCTCGCTCCTGGACTACGCCGCCATCTTGGTCGTCGTGCACGCGATTCAGCAAGCGAGGCACACCCCGCTCATTCTGCAAGGTGTTGCTTTACCAATAAGAGGAATTGTCTATGGCGTTCTCTTCTACCTCATGGTGCTCCATGGGGGCGTCTCGGATTCCTTCATCTACTTCCAGTTCTAGCCTCGTGCGCGTCGCGGTCTCCTGTGCGCGCGGGCTCGTGTTCGCCTGTTTCTTTCTCTTGACCCTGGAAGTCGCTGCCCGCGTCGAACAGTGGTTGAAGTATGGCGCTCCTTTGCTTGGCTCCACACTTGAGTATGTGATTGACGCGGACATCGGCCAGGTCATAGCACCGGATCAGCGAGGCCGATGGGTCGGCCGGGATTACGATGTGGCGATCCACACCAACAGCGCAGGATTTCACGATGTCGAGCATAGACTTCAGAAGCCTCACGATGTGTATCGGATGGCGGTATTGGGAGACTCTTTCATTGAAGCCCTGCAAGTGCCGGTTGAGCAGGGCTTTGCTCAGCAACTACAGGGTGCTCTCCAGGGTTGGCTTAATGAGAAACGCGTCGAGGTTATTAACCTAGGAATCTCGGGAACCGGTCCTTCGCAATATCTTCAAGTTCTGAAAGCGCGAGGCCTTGCCTACCGTCCTGACTTGGTTGTTATGGCTGTTCATCCAGCGAATGATTTCTTCGATAGTTATGGCCCGCTGAGCGGGTCTCTCACGAAACCGTATTTTGAGTTGGATCCAACTGGAGAGCTTCGTTACATAGCACCACAGACGAAGGCAATAGGGGTAGTCCTAAGTCCTTTGCTGCGGCGCAGCGCATTGTTCATGCAGGCCAGGAAGGCGATTACAAGAATGCCAATAGAAGCTTGGTTCGGGAGATGGGGATTCCTTTCTCCGTCCTTTGGTGTTGCCTCTGTGCAGCCGAATGATGTTCTTCCGGTGGAGTGGTATGTGTACGTGATCGATCCGCCAGACCCGTGGCCTGAGGCCTACCGCATCACACTGCGAACGATCGAGGAGTCCAAGAAACTTGCTGAGCAACATGGGGCCGCCTTTCTGGTTATGCTGATTCCTCCTACGGCAACGATCGAGGATCGGTGGCACGAGGTCCTTGCTCCCTATCCTGGAAGCAAACACCTCAAGTTTGATTTTGCTCGTCCCTCCGATGCAATTATGCAGCAGGGCCGCAAGTTGAATTTCCAGGTAATTGACTTGACTGAGCCCTTCAAAAATGCCTTCCAGCACGACCGGCTATCCTATGCCTGGCCTCACGGCGATCATTGGAATGCGCGCGGCCATCAACAGGCAGCCCAAGTGGTCAGCTCGTTCCTTTTGGCTCATCGCGCGGAATACGGGTTGAAATAACGCATGAATCATATCCGCCGGACAGGATTAACCACGCAACCAGGCATGCGTAGTCCCCAGAGGCTAGTTATCTTTAGGTTGATAGCTATCCTGTCAGGCATTGCCATGACATGTCTCATAATCGAAATCGGACTGCGTTTCCTCCCTGTTCGGAGCTCGACGGGGGCTATGGTCGTCGATGATCACAATCCTGTGATACGGTATACCCCTAATCAACTGTTTACCTTCTCAAGAGGCTGGCAGTTTGCC